>JBPYFA010000223.1:0-29491 GCA_051986585.1 Vicinamibacterales bacterium
GCGCACG
Source organism: Vicinamibacterales bacterium (assembly GCA_051986585.1). Classification (GTDB taxonomy): domain Bacteria; phylum Acidobacteriota; class Vicinamibacteria; order Vicinamibacterales; family 2-12-FULL-66-21; genus JALZOC01. Next base: position 8 of record JBPYFA010000223.1, read on the forward strand.
CGTAGGCGATCGCGTAGGTGTTGTCGTAGTGCCCGTTCAAAAAGATGATGCGCTTGAAGCCTGAGTTCGCGAAGGCCACGCACAGGTCTTCGATCAGCGCCATGAACGTCGGAATTCGAATATGGACGAGGCCCGTGAACCCGACGTGGGGGTAGGACAAGGTGTAGTTGATGGCCGGTGCGACCAGCGCGCCGACCTTCGGCGCGATGCGCCGCGCAATCTCCGTAGGAATCAGCACGTCTGTCAGCAGCGGCGCGTGCGGGCCGTGCTGTTCCGTTGCGCCGGTCGGAATGATCACCGTATGATGCGTTTTCAGAAACGCCTCGACTTCAGGATTGGTCATCTCGCCGAGGAATACCGTCGATGGCTTCATCAGTCCTCCATATCACTCGAAAATGCACCGCCCTGGAATAGCGGTCTCCTGAGCGACTACAAGAAATGGAAGATACACCGGTTGGGTCCAAACAGGGAGCATCTGCGTAGAAACAGTAATTGCTGATTGCTGATCGTCAATTGAATGGCCATCCCCCGAGCGACATTCCTGATTCTCATCTCGATCGCCGCACTGGGCATCCGCGGCCTGACACAACCCGTCTTCACCGGAACGGAAATCTTCCGTTCGCAATTCGCAATTCGCAATTTGCGGTTCGCGGTTCGCAGTTCGTATTTGTGGTCAAGCGAAATCCACGTCGGCGACAAGCGGAAGGTGATCGGACGCGGCCGCGGCGGCGGGATGCGACACGATCTCGCAGGTGCGAACGCGATTTGAAAAGCCAGCTGGAGTGAAGAAGTAATCGAGTCGGACGTGTGGTGCCCACGCCGGAAATGTGTACCCGACCTGCGGACCATGCACCAGACGGTAGGCGTCGACATAGCCGGCGTCGAGCACCAGTTGGATTGTTCGCCAGCGGATGTTTCCGCCGCTGAGCCACACCAGCGCGCGCAGCCGGTTCGGCAGCTTGCGAAAATCGAGCATGTCGCCGGGCGCGAGCGTGTTGAAGTCTCCGGCAAGGAGGTGGAAGCCGTGCTGATGGCGGCCGATGCTCGACAGCAGCGCGCGAAGCTCGATCATGCGATGACGCTCGGTCCACGCGGAGTACAGCGCGCTCAAGTGGACGCCGAAAATCCGCATCTCGCCAGGTGCGGGCTCAATCTCGAGGAAAGCGTGGCGCGACAAGCGCGGGTGGTGCCATTCGAAATGGCGGACCGCCTTCACGCTCATGAAGCCCAACGACTCGCCGCGCGATGATGCCCATTGGGCCATCCCGGTGCGCGCGGCCAGCTTCTCCACCACTGCCGGCACGGTGGCTTCCTGAAAAATCGTAATGTCAGGACGCACAGCGGCAATCACCGCAGCGATCTGATCTTCCTTACCCCGGCCACCGCGGCAGATGTTGTAGGTGAGTACGCGAAGCGGCACGTCACTCGGCCTCAGGCTTGTCGATGAGGACCAGGTACGGCTGACCGATGAGCTCGCCGCGAAAATAGATCACGACCTCGCGCGACGCCTGAATATTCACAGGACGATGGACCAACGACATGAGCCGATTGCGGAGCGGCACCAGATCCGGCGCGATGTCAGGATCGACGTCGCTCAGCGGCCGAGAATGAATACCGGGCACCCAGAAGCCGGTCACTTTGAACAGACCGATGACCTCGTCGCCGCCGACCAGCGTCAGATCGAGATCGCTGGTGCCAGGGCCGTCGCTATCGAAGGGCGCCCCATCCTTCCAGCGCTCACCGGTGACGGCACTGCCCCGAAGGACGACGCCGGTGCCAGGCGGAATCGCCTGGCGAACGATTTCGACGAATTCGTTGAACCGATCTTCGCTCCCGCCAAACGCCAGACGAATAACGTTGGATCGCTTCTCCTCATTGCTGAGCTCACCTTTCTCAGATGTGCTCGGTTCTTCCGACATGCGCGTCCTCCGCAGGTCAGAGTTGCAAAGGGCTTTCCTCTTTGCGGGTGGCGCCATCCAAAGAGTGACAGTCGTCACCTCACGTTGCCCTGGTATCACGTGCTCGCTGCATTCAGCCAGCGCTTGCAATCCGATTCGCCCGCCAGTATGGTTTTGGACACCTGAACTAATCTGTCCCTTCGGAGGACCCTCGATGGCGCAGGCCGTGTGGCCCCTGACCCAGCGTAAGTTCGGAGAAACGACTCGTCGCGACGCTTGGTGGCTTCAACCTCTCCTGGTTTTCCTCGGTCTCTCCACGTTCCTGGTTTACGCCACGTGGGCCGCGTTTCAGGGGAACCATTTCGAATTCGGCCCCTACCTTTCGCCCTTCTATTCGCCGCTGCTGTTTGGCGATAGTCCGCACGCGTGGTTCGGGCCAAAGCCGGGCTGGTGGCCGGGCGCGCTGCCGTTTTCCGCGGCGCTGCTAATCCTCTGGGCACCGGGCGGCTTTCGGTTCACCTGCTACTACTATCGCGGCGCCTACTACAAAGCGTTCTGGGCAGACCCGATGGCGTGCACGGTCGGCGAACCCAGGAAATCGTATCTGGGCGAGCGTTTCTTTCCGCTGGTGCTGCAAAACGTTCATCGCTATTTTCTGTATCTCGGTCTGCTGTTCATCTGCATTCTGACCGTCGACGCCATCAAGTCGTTCTGGTTCACGGATGCTGCGGGCGTCCGACACGTCGGCATTGGTATCGGGAGCCTGGTGTTGACGGTCAACACGCTCCTTCTTGCCGGTTACACATTCAGTTGCCACTCGCTGCGTCACCTCGTGGGCGGCGGGCGCGATGAGATCTCGACGTCGGGGCTCCGCTGGTCGTGCTACTCGTGCGTCAGCGGGCTGAATCGACGGCATCAGCTCTTCGCCTGGTGCAGCCTCTTCTCGGTCGCGTTCGCTGACGTCTACGTGCGGCTCTGCTCGATGGGCATCTGGACCGATTACCGGATTCTCTGAAACGACATCGCGGCGCGGCCTGAGGCGGCGCCTTCAACTCCCCAAGCGAGACAGATGGACTTCGAAACGCACGAGTACGACGTTCTCGTCATAGGCGCAGGCGGCGCAGGCTTGCGCGCGGCCATTGAAGCATCGGCGGCCGGCGTCAAGGTGGGGCTGATTTGCAAGTCGCTCCTCGGCAAAGCGCATACGGTCATGGCCGAAGGTGGCGTGGCAGCGGCGCTTGCCAACGTGGACGACCGCGACAGCTGGAAGGTCCATTTCGCCGATACCATGCGCGGCGGACAATACGTCAACAACTGGCGGATGGCGGAGCTCCACGCGAAGGAGGCGCCGGATCGCGTTCGCGAGCTGGAGGCATGGGGCGCGGTGTTCGATCGCACGCCGGACGGCCGGATCCTTCAACGCAACTTCGGAGGCCATCGATATCCACGGCTTGCGCACGTCGGGGATCGCACGGGGCTCGAGCTGATTCGAACTCTGCAGGATCATGGTGTCCATCGCGGTATCGACGTCCACATGGAATTCACCGTCGTCCATATTCTCAAGAGCGACGGCCGCGCCGCCGGGGTCGTCGGCTACGAGCGGGACCGTGGACGTTTCAAGGTGTTTTCGGCGCGGGCGATCGTGTTGGCCACCGGCGGAACGGGGCGCGCCTACAAGATCACCAGCAACAGCTGGGAAGGTACCGGCGATGGCCATGCCCTCGCGTATCAGGCGGGCGCTGAACTGATGGACATGGAGTTCATTCAGTTCCATCCGACCGGCATGATCTGGCCGCCGAGCGTGCAAGGGATCCTGGTCACCGAAGGCGTGCGTGGCGAAGGCGGCATCCTTCTGAACAGCCAGGGCCGCCGCTTCATGTTCGATTCGATCCCCGAAAACTACCGCAGCCAGACGGCCGACAACGAGGACGAAGGCTGGCGGTACACGCAGGGGGACAAGAACGCGCGCCGCCCACCCGAGCTGCTGACGCGCGATCACGTCGCCCGCTGCATCATGCGCGAAGTCAAGGAGGGTCGCGGAAGCCCGCGTGGCGGCGTCTTCCTCGATATCGCGTGGATCAAAAAGCGGATTCCGGATGCGGAAGCGCATATCCGCCGCAAGCTGCCGAGCATGTACCACCAGTTCAAGGAACTGGCCGATATCGACATCACCAAAGAGCCGATGGAAATCGGCCCGACCACGCACTACATCATGGGGGGCGTGCGGGTCGACAGCGACACGCAGATGTCAACGATTCCGGGACTCTTCGCGGCAGGCGAGTGTGCTGCCGGCATCAACGGCGCCAACCGCCTTGGCGGCAATTCGCTGTCCGACCTTCTCGTTTTCGGCAAGCGCGCCGGCGAGTACGCGGCCCAGTTCGCGAGGCAGAACGGGCGGGCCCCGATCGATCAGGCGGAGGTCAAGCGTGCGGCGGATGATGCGGTTATGCCATTCGATCAACGGCAGAACAGCGGCGAGAACCCCTACGCCATTCAATCCGCTTTACAGGAAATGATGCAGAGCCTCGTCGGCATCGTCCGCACCGAGTCGGAGATGCAGCAGGCGCTCGCCGAGCTGACCACGCTCAAGACGCGAGCGGCACAGGTGTCGGTGATCGGCCACCGTGAATACAACCCGGGATGGCATACGGCGATCGACCTTCGAAACCTGCTGGCGGTGTCGGAGGCGATCACGCGATCGGCGATTGAACGAAAGGAAAGCCGGGGCGGACACTTCCGCGAGGACTTTCCCGACAAGGTCGCCGAGTTCGGCAGGTTCAACATCGTGACCGCCAGAGCGGCGGACGGCGGAATGGCCGTCCGTCGTGTGCCGATTCCGCCGATTCCGCCGGAGCTGGCGCAGATTATCGAGGATCAACAGAAATGAGCAGCGCGACCTTCAAGGTGTGGCGAAGCGACGGCCCAACGGGCGGCGGCTTTCGCGACTACCCGGTCACTCTGGTGCCCGGCATGGTCGTGCTCGACGCGGTGCATCAGATTCAGGCGACGCACGCTCCGGATCTGGCGGTACGCTGGAACTGCAAGGCGGGGAAATGTGGATCGTGCTCGGCGGAGATCAACGGCAGCCCCAAGCTGATGTGCATGACACGGCTCAGCACGCTGCCAATGAACGAGCCGGTAACCGTCGAGCCGATGCGCACCTTCCCGTTGATCAAAGATCTCGTGACCGACGTCTCCTGGAACTTTCAAGTCAAGAAAGGGATCGCCGCTTTCGCGCCGCGGCCTGCCGACGCGCCGGACGGGACGTGGCGGATGTGGCAGAAAGACATCGATCGGGTCCAGGAATTCCGGAAATGCATCGAATGCTTCCTGTGCCAGGACGTCTGCCATATTCTTCGGGACCACAGACTGCACGACAAATTCATCGGTCCGCGATTCTTGACCTATGCCGCGGCCCTGGAGATGAACCCGCTCGACTCCGCCGATCGCGTCCCGGCGCTCCGGGACGCCCACGGCATCGGTTATTGCAATATCACGCGCTGTTGCACGAAAGTGTGCCCCGAACACATCACGATCACGGAGAATGCCATCATTCCGCTGAAGGAGCGGGTCGTCGATCGGTTTTACGATCCGGTGACCAGGCTCCTGCGGATCTTTCGCACGTGAGGTGACTATGGACCGGTACAACCTGAAGCCGCTGTCGAAGGATGCGGTCCCGGCCGCGCTGGCGAAGGCGGAGCGATATCGGCTCCTGAACGAACCGGGCGAAGCGGAGAGCATCTGCCTGGACATTCTGCAGGTCGATCCGCACAACGAGGACGCCGTGGTCATGATGGTCCTGGCGCTGACCGATCAGTTTCCACACGATTCGTCGTCCAAGATCGCGGCCAGAGCCAACGATCTCGCGGCGAGCCTCGGTACACCGTACGATCGTGCGTATTACAGCGGAATCGTCCGGGAACGGCGGGCGAAGGCCGTCCTTCAGCGCGATCGATACGGCGCCGCGATTGTTGCGGTCGAGTGGCTGAAGGAGGCGATGTCGTTCTATGAGCGCGCAGAGACCGTTCGTCCGCCGCACAACGACGACTCGCTGCTTCGGTGGAACGCCTGCGCCCGCTTGCTGATGGAGCTGCCAGCGCCGGCATCGGAGATTCACGAGCCGGAACCATTGCAGTTGGAATAAGAGCAGCGGCGTTCCGGAGATTACGGAGGAAACGAAGTTCACAACGAAGAAACGGAGCAACGGAGACGAACGAAGAGATAATTGTTGTTCTCTTCGTTTTCTTATGTACCGATTTCTTCGTTCGTCTTCGTTAACTTCGTTTCTTCGTTGTGAACTCCGTTTCCTCCGTGCCCTCCACTTAACTCATGCCAACAAAGAGCTCTCCACTGGAAGTCTGGAAATTTGGCGGCGCCTCGCTCGCCGACGCCGACGCAATTCAACGGGCGGCGGCCCTCGTCGCGGAACACGATGGCCGGCTGGTCGTCGTGGCGTCGGCGCTCGGCGGCATTACCGACCTTCTCATCGATGGTGCACAGCAGGCCGCCCGGGGCGCTGCGAAGGAAGCCGTGTCGCGGGCATCAACGTTCCTGCAGCGTCATCGCCAGGCGGTCAAGGCCCTACTGCCACCAGGCCGGAAGCGCCGAGGACTGCTGGCTCGAATGGACGAAGCGGCGCGTGAGTACCGGGATCTGTGCGGAGCCGTCTCCGTTCTCGGTCACCTCGAGCCGCGAACGATGGACTTGCTCGTCTCGAGGGGGGAGCGAATGTCGGCCGCCCTCCTCGCCGAAGCGGTGGCCGCACACGGCCGCCGAGCCGCGTATGTGGACGCGACCGAGTTCGTTTCGACCGATGGCCAGCATGGCGGCGCCGCGCCCGATCTGCCGCGTACCGCCCGCGCGGCACGGCGGCTTCTCGCACCGCTGATTCAGCGGCGGATCGTGCCGGTCGTTCCTGGATACATCGGCCGTGCCGCCGACGGCAGCGTTGCGACGCTCGGCCGCGGTGGTTCGGATCTGACCGCAACGCTGCTTGGCCGTTCCCTCGGCGCGCGGCAGGTGGTGTTGTGGAAAGACGTGCCCGGCATCCTGACGGCCGATCCGCGCCTCGTGCCCGACGCACGGCTCCTGTCGCACCTGCATCACCGAGAAGCCGCAGAGGTGGCGCACTACGGAGCGAAGGTGCTTCACCCGCGTGCACTGATTCCAATTGCCGGCACTCGGATCGTTCTTCACGTCCGTTCGTTTCTCAATCCAAGTTCGCCTGGCACGGAAGTGTCGGCACAACGCGGCGTTGAAGGATATCCGGTCAAGGCGCTGGCGATCGTGCATGGGCAAGCGATCGTCACCGTCGCGGGCAAGGGTATGGTCGGCGTGCACGGCATCGCGGCGCGCACTTTCACCGCGGTCGACGCCGAACGGCTGTCGGTGTCAACGATATTTCAGGCCTCGTCCGAGAGCTCGATCGGGTTCACCGTACCGGAAGCGGAAGCCGCCCGCGGCGTGCAAGCCGTGCGTGCCGCCTTCAAAGATGAATTGGCGAGCGGCGTGATCGACAACGTCAGCGCACGGCCCGGCATCGCGGTCGTGGCGGTCGTTGGCGATGGGATGGCCGGGGCACCAGGGATCGCGGCACGGGTGTTCTCGGCGCTGGCCGCACGCAGCATCAACGTCGTTGCCATCGCGCAGGGTTCTTCTGAGCGCAACATCTCGTTCGCGATCAATGCCACCGATGCACCCGAGGCGGTTCGTGTGGTCCACGCCGCGTTTCAGCTGTCGAAGATCGGCGGCGGTCGTCCGCTGGCCGCTCCACGCACAGATGTCGTGCTGCTCGGATTCGGCAATGTCGGTCGCGCCCTCGCCGACCACATCGCCGCGGCCACCACTGACGCCGGTGTGAAGGTCGTCGGCGTCATGGACCGGTCGGGCTACATCTTCGAACCGCGCGGGTTATCACGGCGGCGGCTGACGACATTGACGCGAGAAAAGTATGAAGGCGCCTTGATCGCATCGCTTGGCGGGCGCCGCGCATCCGCCCAGGAAGCGCTCGCGACGATCGCAAGCCACGCCGTCTCCCGCCCGGTGATCGTCGATGTGACCAGCGGCGAAACGGAGGATCTGCTCTTCCGCGCGCTGGCGCAGGGCTTCGACGTGGTCCTCGCAAATAAGAAGCCGTTGACGCAGTCGTGGGCGAACTATGAACGGCTCATGTCGGCGTGTCTCCCGGGTGGACCGCGACTGAAGTACGAAGCCACGGTCGGCGCCGGACTTCCGATCATCGACACTTACTACAAGCTGATCGAGTCGGGCGATCGTGTCCTTCGCGTTGAAGGCTGTGTCAGTGGCACCTTGATGCACGTGGCGTCGGCGGTGTCCGCCGGGCGGCCGTTTTCGGCGGCCGTCCGTGAAGCCGTCGACCGTGGATACGCCGAGCCGGATCCGCGCGACGATTTGTCTGGAGCAGACGCCGGGCGGAAGGCCCTGATTCTCGCGCGGCTGCTCGGCTACCGCGGACCGGCGCCTAAGCCCGACGACCTCGTCCCGCGGTCACTCAAAGGACTGTCGCCGGCGCAATTCATGAAGCGGCTGCCCGATCTCGATCGCGAATGGGCGGCACGGACAGAGCGGGAAGCCCGACGTGGGCGTGTGCTCCGGTACGTGGTGACGGCAACAGCACAGTCGGTATCGGCACGGCTGGTCGCGGTCGACGCCAGCAGCCCGATCGGCGCGCTGACCGGAACTCGGAATCTCGTGGCGTTCACAACCCGGCGGTATCGAACGGAACCGCTTGTCGTAAGCGGGCCAGGAGCGGGAGCGGCGGTGACGGCGGCGGGAATTCTCAACGACATTCTCTCGCTCGCGCAGCGTTGAGGTCGCCCTCGTCTACGCGAGCTTGGTCAGCGGTGGACCTGGTATCGCGACAAAGGCGTCGGGCGTCCAACGCCCGGCAAACTCCTCCGCACGATCGCGTTCGACGAGCGCCCACACGCTTCCGCCGAACCCAGCGCCAAAGCTGCGCGCCGCAAACGCACCCAGTGCACGGGCGTCAGCGGCAAGCGCAATCGTTCGCGCAATCTGATTGCCGAGGAGTGTTTCTGCCTCCGCCTGTGAGTCGGCCGATAACCGCCCAAGCGACTCTGTGTCCGCGCGACGTACGGAGTCCACCGCTTCTGGGATACGTCCATCTTCACGGATGAAATGATCCAGCCGTCGTGCCAACGCATCGTGCGGCCAGCCTTGGACGTCCGAGCAGCGAATCAGTTCGCGGAAGACGTCGACCGAATCGTGCGGACGATCGCCGGTATGCGCTATTGGGCTGGTGAGCGCTGCCTGCAACGAGTCGGCTCGATGCTCAGCCTTCCGGTTCCAAAGATCCAACAGGACCCTCGTTCCCTCTGACAGGCGATTGTAGGCCTCGCGTGCCGTGCCAGCCTTTTGCGCCGGCACGCCGCTCGGCGTGACGACAAACGACCAGGCATGCGGCACTGGCACGACCGCGAGCGGACGCATCGGCACGAACGAAAAGGCAGAGACATGCCGCGCAGTCGCCGTCAGGATCGCTGCATGATCTTCGCTGCCGCCGTGCGTCCCGACACCGCCATCGCCCGTCAGCGTTCCGAACGACAGACCATTCTCCATGCAGGCGTAATAGCCGGCTTCGTCCTCGATCGTGTGAATATTGCGGCGCCACTCGTCGCGTGCCTTGAGCATGCCTGCGTGCTCCAGGACGACCGCGGTCGCCACGACCAGCGCGCTCGAACTGCTCATCCCCGCCGCTCTGGGCAGATCGCTCGCGATGACGATGTCGCTGCCAAGCGATGCGTTTGGAAAGTTCCGAGCGAGGCGACGGGCGACCACTGCCACGTAACGACGCCATCCGAACTGTGTTGGCGGGTCGGCGCGCAGAATTTCTTCCCCGGGAATTAGCTCGACCTCCTGCTCGCGGCACGCGTCCGCGACTCGCACCACTCCATCGAGACGATGACGGGCTACGACGGCAAACCCGCGCGGAATGGCGCACACCAGCGTGCGGCCTCCGGCATAGTCGGTGTGCGTCCCAAATACTTCCAGACGCCCGGGCACCCACCACGCGTGGACGTGCGGCTCGTCGCTGCTGCGGCCCTCGGCAGGACGCGCGGCAGGCAGCGCGGCAAGGCGTGAGAGGACGAGATCGAATAGAGACGCTTTCGCTCGATATTCCGCCTGGTCGAGCCCACGATCGATCAGCGCCGCGGCGAGCGCCGCTCCCGTCATGGCCGTGGGGTCACCCCGGCGAGACGCGCCGCGACATCCGCTGTATCCGCGCGCGTGGACAAATCCAGTACGGGACCTTGGGCAGGAAACGTCCTGAACGCCACGTGCCTGGCGATCGCCACGCCAACCGCCTCCGGGAGCTCGAACTCGCCGCGCGTCGAACGCGGCACTTCACGGCACGCCGGAAAAATCCGGTCGTCGAACCGCCAGCAGTTCATGCTGACGTATCGACCGAGGGACCGATGTTCGTTGCCCGGCTTCTCGATGATTCCGGTCAAGTAACCGTCGGCATCGATGTCAAGGACCGCAAACGATTGAATTCGGGCGGCCGGAATGTTGCTCGAACGGACGAGATCGGCAGGGTCGAACGCGGGCAGGCCAGGCTCAGAGAGCGACGCCAGTTGACGAAGTACCGCCACCGGATAGAGATTGTCAGCGTTCATGGTCAGGAATGATTCCCCGGCCGTCCACCCTTCGGCGGCGAGCACTGCGTCCGCCGTGCCGAGCGCCTGTTGCTGCACGATGAAATCCAGGACGAGGCGCGACGGCCGTGCGTCGGCCTCATAGTATCGTCGCAAGGCGTCGTGATCGGGTGCGACGACGAGCGCGACACGCGAGATGCCGGCATCAGCGAGCGAGGTCAGGATGTAATCGAGAAACGGTCGGCCGTTGAGCGGAATCATGGCCTTCACACCCGTCTCGGCCGCGCGCTGCTGTTCCGGGGTCAACAGCGCGGTCGCGTCGGGGGCCCGCATCCGGGTTCCGAGTCCGCGGGCGAGGACTACCGCGCGATCGGTCGTCATGCGAACGTCAACTGGCTCATACCGGGTATGTTACGTCAGGGCGCAAACGCGGACCGGTGTCTATTCGTCTAAGGACGCGTTACCCCACGCGGGCGTGCAACCCGCAGGGCGCCACTGACAACGCAGCAGCCGAGGAGTCCACTGATGCGGACGTGGATCGACGCCTTCGCCAAAGACGTTCAATACGGTGCGCGCAGCCTGCTGAAAAGCCCCGGGTTCAGTGTGCTTGCAATCCTCTCGCTCGCCACCGGAGTGATGGCGACGACCGCGATCTACAGCGTGCTCCATGCCGTCGTCATCGATCCATTCCCTTACAAGGACGTCGATCGCCTGATGAGCGTCCGTGTCTACAATCCGGCCGGCCGCGGCGGCCGGCTGGGCTACACGGTCGATCAGTTCCTGGAAATCTCCGATCGCACGACCATATTCGACGGCGTCATCGCATCGACCATCAGCGACGTGCTGTGGACCGCTGATGGCGATCCGCAGCGACTTCGAGGAAACCATGGCACGTTCAATACCTTCGAGGTCATGGGCGTTCCACCGCTTCTGGGGCGGACGCCTACCGCCGCTGACGCCAGTCCTGGCGTGGAACCAGTCGTCGTGCTCGGTTATCGGTTCTGGCAGCGGCAATTCGGCGGCGATCCTGGAGTGCTCGGCCGGCAGCTCAGGTTGAACGACACGGTTCGGACCGTCATTGGCGTCATGCCCAAGCGATTCATGTGGCGGGGCGCGGATGTCTACGTCCCAACGCACTTCACGCGGGGCCAATTCGTCGAAGGCGTTCGCTCGGTACATCTGCTGGGGCGGCTGAAACGCGGAATCACCGATGCTCAGGCTGAGGCAGACCTGCGGCCGATCATCGAGGATCTAAAAAAGCAGCAGCCAAAGGAATTTCCCGACACATGGCGGGTGCAACTGCTGCCCTTCGCCGAAACGTTTCGGAGCGGCATCGGTCGAGACATCTGGGTCCTGTTCGGCGCGGTGGCATTGCTTCTTCTGATCGGCTGCGCGAACGTCTCGAATCTGCTGCTGTCCCGGGCGGCAGCCCGGCAAAAGGAGATGAGCGTGCGGGTCGCCCTCGGTGCCAGCCGCAGCCGCCTCGTGCGTCAACTGCTGACCGAGAGCCTGCTGCTTGCGCTGATCGCCGGTGCCGTCGGGTCTGCGCTCGCCTATGCGGGACTTCCGGCAATCCTCGCAATCGTCCCTCCAGACACGATCCCTGATGAAGCCGAAATCGCGATCAATCGGTCGGTTCTGATCTTTACGCTCGGCCTGTCAGTCCTCACAAGTCTCGTCTGCGGTTTGGCGCCAGCGCTCCACAGCTCACGCCGCGATCTCGCGAGTTCCATGCGGGAAGTGAGCCGGACGCTGTCGGGCAGCAGCAGCCAGGCCCGCCTTCGCAAATCACTGGTGGTCGCAGAAGTGGCGCTGTCGCTCATGCTGCTTGCCGGCTCGAGCCTGCTGATCCGCACGTTCGTAACCATGCAGCGCGTCGATCTCGGCTACACCCCGCGCCAGGTTCTGACGCTGCGAGTGCCGCTCCTGCCGCAGCGCTATTCGGATTCGACCCGGCGCGTCGCGTTTTATCAGGATCTCCTCTCGCGAATTGCCACGGTTCCTGGCGTGGCAGCCGCCGGCATCAACACGGGACTGCACCCTCTCGGCAACATGTGGACGGCTGCCGAGGTTGCGGGCACCGCGCCGAGCTCCGAGCCGGTGGTCGTTCACCAAATCAATGCTGGTTACCCGGCCGCGTTCGGTATTCACGTGGCCGCGGGACGCTTGCTCGACGACACCGATATTGTGGCGAAGCGACGGGTCGCCGTAATCAACGACCGTTTCGTGCGAACGCGCTTCGAGGGTCGCCAACCCCTGGGTCAGATCGTCCGCCTGCCGCGGCTGAAGGACCGGCCATTCGAGCTCGCGGACGACACGTTTGAGGTGGTAGGGGTCGTGCACGACGTCGCCAACGACGGTCTGGCCAACCCGGTGAGGCCGGAAATCTACTTGCCGTACTCGCTCGCCGGCGTATCCGATTCGATCGTCGTCCGAACCACGCTGGACTGGTCGGCCTCGACATTGACGCGCGCAATCACCGCTCAGGTATACGCCATCGACCGGAACCAGCCGGTCACGAACCTCAAGACGCTGGATGTCGTTCTCGCCGAAGATGAGTTCTCGACGCCGCGCTTCAACCTGATCCTGCTTTCGGTCTTTGCCACGATCGGGCTCGTGCTGGCCGTGGTCGGCGTCTACGGCGTCATGGCCACCGCCGTGGCGCAACAGCGGCAGGAGATCGGGGTCCGCATCGCGCTCGGTGCAAGTGCAAGCTCGATTGCGACGATGGTCCTCACCCGCGGTTCACGGCTGCTGCTCCTTGGCATGGCGATCGGTCTTGTCGGCAGCCTCGTCGGCGCGCGATTGCTCGCCCGTCAGGTCTGGAACGTGCAGGCGTTCGATCCGATGGCGTTCGCGCTCGTGTGCTTCGTCCTGCTCGCGGCCGGACTGCAGGCCTGTCTGTGGCCTGCGCTGCGTGCCGGACGGACGGATCCGATCGTTGCTCTTAGGGTGGAATAGAGTCGGTTTTCGGTTTTCGGTTTTTGGTTCTTGGTTTTTAGTTTTTGGTTCTTGGTTTTTAGTTTTTAGTTTTTGGTTGCGAATCAACGACCTGCCTGAAAACCCAGAACTGACTCAAAAGCCAAACCAAGAACCAAAAACAGAAAACGAAAAACCGAAAACCGAAAACCGAAAACTGAAAACTGAAAACCGAAAACCGACTGCGATCAATACGTCAACACAACCAGCGAAACCCCCTGTCGCGGCAGCGACAGCGTCATCGTGAGTCGCCCATCGGCAACACTGTGCCGTGTCGGCGCTCCCGTTGTCTGCAACTGGCCAGCCTTTTCAAGGGTGGCCTTCTGCTCGCTCGTCAGCGACTGGGGCGATCCCATCGTCTTCCACGCTTCGTAAGCGTTGCTGTGGCGATCGTCGACCCGATACTCGGTCACCGTTGCGCTCCGGCCGGATAGGCCGTCGACGCTGAGAGCGATGGTCGCGGGCGGAACGGACAGGTCGTCATCGTGATAGTTCCAGACGAGGATCTCCATGGCCCGCTCGGAGCGAGTCGCGAGCGCATATACGTCGGGCTCGCCCCGAACGCCGGAGTCGCGTATCGTCTCGAGGTCTGCCGCGCTGGTGCTCGTCACCGCAATCCGATCGCCACGCATCTTCCCCAGCATGCGGAACACATTGAGGACCGGCTTGTCGATGCCATTGGTCGCGAGATCGCGGAATCCGGCAAACGGCGGCTGACCTTCGAACTCGAATGCCCATGTCACGGCGCCGAGCAGATTCACTTTGTGCAGATCGGCCAACTCGAACGTGCGGCCAATCTGCGCTGCCGTGTAACTCGAGTACATGGTTCCGTTACGATACGCGTTCTCCGGATTCGTGCGTATTGAGCAGGCCGCACACCCTTCGGGGTCAGATTCGCCGATGATGATCGGAACGTTGCGAAGTTCAGGATACGACCCGACGATTTGGAAACCGTTCGAAATCGCCTTCAGCTGGTTGCTGATCCCCATTCGAACGTGACCATCGACAACGCGCGGGGCGCCCTTGGCATGGAAGGTCACGAAATCAAGCGGCGCCCCTTGCTGCCCGGTCGCATTGTTCGTTCCTCGGAGGCAATGTTCGATGAATTCTTTCAGGATCTGCTGGGTACGTGCGCCGTTGGGGCCGGTGACTTCCGGCCCTCCAACCCGCGCATCCGGCAGCGCGCGCTTCACACCATCGGCCGCGAAGTCGTACAGCTTCTGAAATTCCTCCGGCGTGCCCTGCCAGTAGCCAATGTCGGGCTCGTTCCAAACTTCCCAATACCAGGTTTTGACCTCGTTCACGCCGTATCGTTCGACGGTATGGCGAGCCCATTGATAAACCAGTTCTCTCCACTTCGCATAGTCGGTCGGCGGATAGGCCCATCCGGTGAAGAGCGGCCTGCCCTGCACGCCGGCGGCCCAGTTGTGCTGATACGGCTCCGGTTTGCTCGAGAGCGCCTTGGGCATGAAGCCAATCTGAACGAGCGGCTTCATCTTGCGTTCCATGTAGGTATCGAAGATTCGATCGATGATCCGCCAGTCGTAAACCGGTTTGCCGCTTGCGTCCTCCGTATACGCGTTGGTTGAACCCCATTTCAGCGCCGGCGTGCCATCGCCGGTCGTGAGCAGATTGTGGACGCGGACGTACACAGGAACCGGGCTCAGCGCTGCAAGCTCCGACAGAAGCTTGCGGCCGTCCGGCATGTAGGTGTAGTTCGGTTCATCGTGACCGAAGAATGCCCACATTGTCGTCATGGGACCGCGGCGGGTCGCACCGTCGACGTGAATGGAAATCCTGGCGCCGCCGTCCTGCGCAAACATCGGCCACGCCAGAGCTGAGCCCGCAAGGGCGACGATCGCCAGCCTCCTCTTCATCATCGGAGCGCCCTCATCTCTACTTCTGGACGCCGAAAGCGAAGACGGTTTCTGAAACGTATTCCTGGCCGGGCTTCACAATCGTCGAAGGAAAATTCGGATGATTGGGGGAATCAGGATAATGCTGCGTCTCCAGGCAGAATCCGCTTCGGTTCTTGTAGACCCTCCCCGCTTTTCCTTTGGTGCCGTCGAGGAAATTGCCCGAATAGAACTGCACACCAGGTTGCGAGGTGGAGACGTCCAGCGTACGGCCAGTCTTCGGCTCGACGACGCGAACGGCGTGGCGCACAAGGTAGCCGCCGGCTCCCTCCGCGGCGCTGGCGCGCCCCTGCCGCGTCCCAGGAGCACTCAAGACCCAGTTGTGGTCGTATCCTTTTCCGTTCCTCAACTGTGGATCGTTCGCGTTGATCCGTGCACCAACGGTGGTCGCTTTCGTGAAATCGAACGGAGTGCCAGCCACCGGCGCCAGCTCGCCGGTTGGGATTAACGTCTCGTCTACCGGCGTGTAGCGGTCCGCGTCGATGGTGAGCTGGTGCCCAAGGATATCGCCGTCGTCGGCCGCCAGGTTGAAGTAGCTGTGCTGCGTCAGGTTCACCGGCGTTGCCTTGTCGGTGATCGCGTGGTACGAGACAACGAGCGCGTTGTTGTCGGTGAGCGTGTAGGTGATGGTCACCTGAAGGTTGCCCGGGTAGCCCTCTTCTCCATCCGCGCTCTTGCGCGTGAACACGACGCCGACTCCGCCGGAATCACTCTTCGGAGCTGCGCTCCACAAGACTTTGTCGAATCCTTTGTTACCACCATGCAGATGATTCGGTCCGTTGTTTGTGGCGAGCTTGTAGGTCTTGCCGTCGAGTGTGAACTGCCCCTTGGCGATTCGATTACCATAGCGGCCGACAATCGCGCCGAAGTAAGAGGAACCCTTCAGGTATTCATCCAACGTGTCGAACCCGAGCACAACGTCGGCCATTTTTCCGTTCCGATCTGGCACCGTCACACTCGTTATGATGCAGCCGTAGTTCATGGCTTTGACTTGCACGCCGTGGGCATTGGTCAACGTATAGATTTCGACCGCCTGTCCGTCCGCCGTTTTGCCGAACGGCGCGTGCGTCACGCTTCGCTTCGTTTGCCCCGTCACGCCTGTCACTCCACACAGCACCACTACGAGTGCACTCACGAATATGCGAACGGTCATTTCTCGATTACCTCTACAAGGCCAGCATCGGCAAACTGCCCGCCGCGCACTTGTTTCACGTGGATCGCCAGCGTATTGCTGCCGGCCTTCAACAGCGCTTTGGCTGCAGCGTCCAGTGGCACATACGAATAACCATTGACCGCACCCGGCAACGTCGCGACGCGTTGACCATTCAAGTACACCTCCGCATCGTCGTCGTGATAAATGCGCAGATGCGGATTGGTCAAGGGCCCAGTCGGAAGGTCGAACGTCCTGCGCAACCAGATGTCGGGCGTTTGCCACGGCGTTCCAACGCTCGCTCTCGCGTTCGTTCCAGGCCGGCCGAAGCCGCCGTTTCCTTGTGTCCACGAGCGATCGTCGAATCCTATCGAAAACCAGTTCTCGGCGGGAGTGTCGGTCGTGTAGCGCCATTTCTGCGGCGACTTCTCCGACGTGGCGACAACTTCGCGAACCGTTGGCGGCGATGATAATTTCGCCGACAAGTCCTTCGCATCGGGCGGCAGCTTCACGACGGCCCGATCGTAGGTCAGCATGCCGTTGACCTCGATCTCGACGTCGGTGGTCTGCGTGTAGATGGCAGCGGCCAGCCCATCTCCGACAAGAATGCGAAGCTGATATAAGAGGTCCCGGTAAGCCTGACCGAGTTCGTCGGGCGTTTTGTAACTCCGATAGCCCCAGTTGCCTTTCTCGATCCAGGTGTGACCTTCGAGAGGAAGACCGAGTCCGCCGAATTCACCGAGCACCGCTGCGCGCTGATCCTCCAACGGAGGACGGATTGGTGCCGGGTACGAATGCACGTCCGACACGTCGCCGACGCCTTTGTCGGTCCAGCCGCTGGCGTTGTTGACCAGCCTGCTCGGATCGTGCTGCTTCAGCCATCGCACATACTGCTCGGTCTCGTGCTGTCCCCACCCTTCGTTGAACGGCACCCACATCACGATCGACGGATGAGTGCGCAGCGCGTCGACCACGTGTTCGAGCTCGCTCGCGAACATCTCGCGGTTCTGCGGCGTCGTATCACCTCCGCTGGGCATGTCCTGCCAGACCAGGACGCCAAGGCGGTCCGCATGATAGTACCAGCGCGCCGGTTCCACTTTCACGTGCTTGCGAATCAGATTGAACCCAAGCCGCTTGGTCGTTTCGATGTCCGATGCGAGCGCCGCGTCCGTTGGCGCGGTGTACAGGCCATCGGGCCACCATCCCTGATCGAGCAGTCCATATTCAAAGAGTGGCTTGCCGTTCAGAAACAGCCGATTCACGCCGGTCGCGTCGCGCTGGACCGCTATCGTCCGGATTCCGGCGTAGCTCTGAACCTCGTCGCGCCCGAGTTTGACCTTGAGGTCGTACAGGAACGGCTGGTCGGGTGACCAGAGCTTCGGTTGTGGAACGCGCACCAGAATCGGCCGACCGGCAGGGCCAGTGCCAGTCGCGACCGAGCGGCCACCGTCGCTGACAACGACCTGAGCGTTGCCGGCGGCTGCGCTGTTCGATCCGACGGTGACGCTGATCGTGCCAGCTGCGGCATCCGTTCCAATCTCGAGCTGTGTGATGTAGGCATCTGGAACGGACTCGACCCAGACCGTCTGCCAGATGCCGGTCACCGCTGTATACCAGATGCTCTTTGGCTCGAGCACTTGCTTGCCGCGAGGCTGCGGTCCTTTGTCTGTGGGATCCCAGACGCTGACGACGAGTTCCTGATCGCCGGTTCCGTTGACTGCCGAGGTAATGTCGAACGTGAAGGGATCGTAGCCGCCGCTGTGAGTTCCGACCTCTTTGCCGTTGACGAACACGTGCGCTTCCCAGTCGACCGCGCCGAAATGCAGCAACACACGAGAACCGCGCGCAATCGCACCCGTGCGAAAGGTGCGGCGATACCAAAGCCGTTGTTGATCGGTCACTGGCGCGGCAACGCCGCTCAGCTGCGACTGAACGGCAAACGGAACGAGAACCTTGCCGGTGAATGCGGTGGGCTTCCCGGCAGCTGCATCGAGAATCGCGTAATCCCACAGACCGTTGAGGTTCTGCCACCCTGGTCGCGACATTTCCGGACGGGGATACTCGGGCAATACCCGCGTTGGCGTGACCTCGGCTGCCCATTTCGTGCGGAGCTTTGTCGGCGGAGCCTGGGAAAAGGCCGGCATGACAGCGGCCGCGATGAACAGCGTCAGGAAGACAAGGATTCGAGTCTTCCGTCCGGAAGGGTGCGACGAAAATCGCTGCATGACGGCGTATCTTACGTCAATCGGCACCTGGCAATGTCGAACTGCACGGGGCCACGACTGATCGTCGAAGATGCGACTCTTCGACGTCAGCCGTGGGCTCGTCTCACGCGCGGCAGCGGCTAGTGCTCACGTGACGCTCTCGGCGCTGTAACGCGCGATGAGCCCCGTGCGCACCGCCTTGCGATACACGCGGGTGAACACGATCGACGCGGCCAGCACGTCGAGCAACGCCAGCGCGCCACCGATGACGAGAGAGGTGATCGACATCGTGCCGCCGGTGACGATCGCGCGCATCCCCTCGAACACGTACATTGGCGGCAGAAGATGGGCAATCCATTGAATCCAGACCGGCATCGTCGCGATGGGATAGAACACGCCGGCGAACGGCGAGAGGATGGCCGGGATAGGCCAGACAAACCATTCCGCCGATGGCCCGAACCGGAGCACGAACGAGCACCCGACAATGCCGAGGGCGATGCCAAATAGGAAGAGCACCATCAGGAACGGGACCAGCAGGCCGCCATACGCGAGGAACGACAGGCCGAAGAGCGCAGTCGCCAGCGCGAGCATCACGAGCAGGCCGAAGCTGCTGGTGAGGATGCTCGCCGAAACGAGCCCGGCCACATATTCGTTGATCGAAATCGGCGAACCAAAGATATTGAGAAAGTTTCGCGACCAGACGTCCTCGAAGAACGCCATCGTCACACCGAACATGACGCGGGTAAAGAAGTCCCAAAGCAACACCGCACCGAGCAACACGGGCACGAAGTCAAAGCCTGCCGCCGTGACCGAATTGAGGTACTTCGTCATGAAGCCCCACAGGATGATGTCGATCGCCACCCAGATGACGAGCGACAACACTCGCGTTGCGCCGCTGCGCAGCAAGTACACCTGACGAAGAACGATGGCCCACACCGGCGTGATATGCACGGCGACTACGACTCGAGCGAGAGCGGTTCGCGTGCGACCGCAATGAACAGTTCTTCGAGCGTACTCTTGCCGTGCTCGTGCGGCAGCGTCTTCGGATTGCCCTCCAGCAGCACGCGACCGTGCGACAGGAACAAGACGCGATCGCAGACCGCCTCGACTTCATACATGTTGTGCGATGTCCACAAGACGCTCACCTGGCTGTCGGTCGTCACGGCGCGAATCTTCGCTCGCACCTCTCGTGCTGTTGCCGGGTCGAGCGACGCCGTTGGTTCATCCAACAGCAGCAGCCGCGGCTTGTTCAGCATCGCTTTGGCGAGACACACTCGTGTCTGCTCGCCCGACGACAACACACCGCATCTGGTCCGGCGAAATCGAACCAGATCGAATTGTGTCAGGACTTCATCAATCCGCTGCTCGATCGACGGCACCGTGTAGAGGAGTCCAAAGAACCGGAGGTTTTGCTCGACCGTGAGGTTGCCCGGCAGCGGCGCGTACACCGCGGCAAAATTCGTCCGCAGGAGCGCTTCGCGTCGGTCCCGTGCAAGGCTGCGGTCGTCGATGTCGATGTGTCCTGCGCTTGGCTCGAGCACGCCGAGAACCATGTTGATGGTTGTCGTCTTGCCCGCGCCATTGGGACCGAGCAGACCGACGATTTCACCAGCGGCGATCGAGAATGACAGATCGTCCACCGCCAGCGTGTCGCCGTAAACCTTGCGGAGCTTGGAGACGGAGAGAATCGCCATGGAAAAAAGAAAAGGCGCGGTCTATCGACCGCGCCCTGAGGGTCCAAATTCTGATTCCTGACCGCCAGCTTACTGCTGATCTTTGTGCAGAACCTCCTGCACGGTGTCCTTCTTCTTGCCGCCCAGCCCTTGAATCTGAAGAACTGGAGCGCCCGGTTCTTCTTTCAGGACGTGCTGACGATACAGCGCGGCCATCCGGTCGTTCTCTTCTGCTTTTTTGCGAGCTTCCGCCTTGGCGCGGAGCTTCTCCTCGCGCGCGGTCTTGGCAATGCCGGCGTCGTCCAGATCGTGCTGCTTGCCGGCCGCCACCGCTTCCGGATCGAGGACCAGGCTGTGGTCCCTGCTCGAGAGCGCAACGCTCTTTCCGCCGGCGAAGATTTCATGACGGCCGTGCTCTTCGTACCACTTGGTGAGCGTCGCCGTCATGTGCATCTTTTCGATGATGTTGCGCCAGCCGATTCCCGTGTTATAGGCGCAGAACGAGATCTCTCCTTCCTGCGTCGCGTAGGGGATGATGCAGCGCTCCGTGCGGCGGAAATCGTAGTTGAAGAGATCCTGGAACCACATGCCGGCGATGAACAGGAAGTTCCACCGATCGGCCCGCCGTCGCGCGATGTCGACCTGCGTGCGGTCGGCGCCAACCTTGCCGTAGTTGTAGCCGGTCGCCCCGAACGTCTTGTCGAACTTCTTCAGCAGGTCAACGATCTTGAAATGCGTGGGCGCCTGGAATGGATCGTAGTTCTTCATCAGCGCCAGCGCCATGCCGACCGACGACAGGAACTTGCCCCTGCCGGCGTCGTTGACGTGCTTCAGATCCTCGGCCACCGCCTGGGCGTCGAGGAACGCGGTGACCGGAACGGCCTCCTTTGTTTCCTTGTCGATCATCACCGCCATGCCGACGCCGCAGTTCGGGTGACAGCCGCAGGTCAGGTTGCCCCATTCGGCGCTCGGTCCATGAACCAGATCCGCCCAGTCGGTGAACGTCCCCATGAACGAGATCGGGAACCAGTCACGGATCGGCTCGCCGATGCCGACCTGATTCTTCACGTCGTGCGCGAGGTGCGACAGCGTGTAGCGCTGCGCCGTTCGACGTTCATCGGTGACTTCTTCGTCGCGACCGGTGAACGAGACCGGCTGGAACGACAGGAAATTGATCTTTCTCGGGTTATCGAGGGCGAACTGGATGATCCGGCCCACCTGCTCGTTGTTGACTCCATTGACAATCGTGGTGACGGGAACGATGTCAACCCCCGCCGAGTGCAGGTTTTCAATCGCACGAAGCTTCACATCGAACAGATTGCCGACCAGTCGATGCGAGTTTGCCGCGTTGCCGATGCCGTCGAATTGCAGGTATGCATAGCGAAGCCCGGCATCGGCGGCCGCACGCGCGAACTCCCGGCTCTTCGCGAACTCGATACCGTTGGTTGCGGCCTGAACGCTGCTGTATCCAACCTTCTTCGCGTAGCGAACCGCATCGAGGAAATACGGTGACATCGTCGGCTCGCCGCCCGAGAATTGGACCGACATCTGCCGCTTCGGCTTGATCGAGATCGCATTGTCGAGCAGCGTCTTGATGTCTTCCCACGACAACTCGTGTACGAAGCCAACCTGATTCGCGTCCATGAAGCACGGATCGCACATCATGTTGCAGCGGTTGGTGAGGTCGATGGTGAGCACCGCGCCGCGGCCGTATTTAATCGTGCTCGACCCGTGGTTGTGCAGCTTTTCGTCGTTGTGCGAACGGATATCGCTCCCGGGAAACGACTCCTCGAGGTGCTTGAAGAAGGCTGGATCGATCGCCATCACGTCCTCGAAATGGCCGTGCTGCGGACAATCCTTCACCATCAGGATCTTGCCGTCGCGCTCGATGATCTGCGCCTTGATTTCGCCGACCTTTTCGTTGAGCAGGATCTTGTAGTCCTGCTTCCCGTCGAGGATTGCCTGACGCGCTTCGCGCACGCAGGTGGGGCACAGTGAGTCGGTTTCGCGCGGCCAGCCGAGTGGCGGCTTGACCTTCTGCCACGATTTCAACAGTGGCTTGTCGGACCACTTCGGCGTGAACGCCTGGGCTGGCGCGATGCGGTTGAGCGTATCGAACACTGACCAGGCGCCCCGCGCCGCCAGAGTCAGGCCCTTCTCCACGTACTTAATCGGCTTGTGCATATGCCTCCGAAGCTGTCCAACCTGCACCGAATCGGCATCCAGACGGGCCGTTCCGGGTGGTCGACTCCATCCGTCAGGATAGGACCGGAAGTCGCCCTGGCGCAGCCAAATTCAGGTTAACGGGCAGGATCGGGGGGTGAAGGGGACAACAGACAGGGAAAAGGGACACGGGAACGGAAAGGTCGAACGGAACCACACTTCAGGCTGTAACGCGTTGATTCTTAAATGACTTAGCTGAACGAACCTGCCACAGGACGCGAAATCCGAGCAGAGCCCCGACGATCGCCGCGTAATACACCGGCGAACCTATCATCACCTTGACCTTCCACAGGTAATGAACGGCAGCGCAGATCGCACATATATAAATGAGCCGGTGGAGCGCTTGCCAACGGCGGCCAAGACGGCGGATCCAGCCCTTCGTGGACGTCAGCGCCAGAGGAATCATGAGCACGAACGCGGTAAAGCCCATGGTGATGAACGGCCGCTTCACGACATCCTTGACGATGAGGTTCCACGCGAAAAACTGATCGATTCCGATATAGATGGCGAAATGCAGACACACGTAAAAGAAGGTGAAGAGACCGAGCATTCGCCGGTACTGAATCAGGCGATTCCACCCGGTGATGCGGCGCGTCGGCGTAATCGCCAGCGTAACGATGAGAAACCGGAATGCCCAGATTCCGGTCGTCAGCTCGAGATCTTCAACCGGGTTGATACCGAGCCTTCCGGTCAGGGTACGGGTCGCCAGCCAGAGGGCCGGCGTGAGACAGACGAGAAAAACGAGGACTTTCGCAGCCTTCTGCATGCGGCCTTAGTAGTACCGACGCAGATCCATTCCTGAATACAACGAGGCGACCTCGTCGCCGTAGCCATTGAACATCTTCGTTGGAATCCGCCCCGACAAAAGGCCGCCACCGATTCGGCGCTCGGTCGCCTGGCTCCAGCGGGGATGATCGACGGACGGATTCACGTTCGAATAGAACCCGTACTCCTGGGAGTTCGCGATATTCCACGACGTCTCCGGTTGCTTGTCGACGAAGCGAATACGCACGATCGATTTGATGCCTTTGAACCCGTACTTCCAAGGCACGACGAGACGAACCGGCGCGCCGTTTTGGTTTATCAGGGTCTTTCCGTACATCCCGACCGCCAGAATCGTGAGCGGATGCTTCGCCTCATCCATCCGCAAACCTTCGACATAGGGCCACTCGAGGCTTGGCATACTCTGCCCGGGCATTTCGCTCGGCCGCAGCAGCGTCGTGAATGCCACGAAGGTCGCCTTGGAGGTCGGCTCGGCCTTCTCGATGATCTTACTGAGCGGAACGCCGATCCAGGGGACGACCATCGACCACGCCTCGACGCACCGCATCCGGTAGATGCGCTCTTCGAGCTGGATTGGCTTGATCAGATCCTCGAGGTGATAGTCCGCGGGCTTGTTGCACAATCCGTCGATTTTGACCGTCCACGGGTTCGTCTTCAGGCGGCTGCTGTAACGTTTGGGATCGTCCTTACCTGTTCCGAACTCGTAGAAGTTGTTGTAGCCGGTGATTTCTTCGTATGTATTCAGCTTTTCGTCAACCGTGACCGCTTTTTCCTTGTATCCGGTGAGCGGTATTCCAGGAGCAGCGAACATGCCGTCGCCGGGTGCAGCCGCGACGGGCTCGTCGGCACAGGCGAGCAGAGGCGCAGCTGCCGCGACCACGGCGGCGCCGGCGGCAAGGCGGATGAACTCGCGACGCCTCACGTAAAGACGCTCGTCGGTGACCTCAGACGCGGGAATCTCGGGCTTTCCTTTTAACAGCATGGATTGGCCTTTCTAAACGTGCATCCGCATCTTCTCTTACGGTACCACATGCGTCTGACATCCTCTAGAACACCGCGGCCCTCTTCCCGATAGAACACCGCAAGCCATTTCCCGCTTCCCTCGACAGGGACCGTGGCGTGGGACACAATGCGTGCATGGCCAACGCGCCTCGAGACGCGAAGCTGTCGCGATTGCTCTCCCTGTCGGTGCACGAGTTCCGGTCGCCGATCAGCGTCGTGAGCGGCTATCTCCGGATGGTACTGAAGGATCCGACACACACGCTGGATGACCGGTACCGCCGCATGCTCGAAGAAGCGGAGAAGTCCTGCGCTCGGCTGACGACGCTGGTTGGCGAAATGAGCGATCTTTCGGCGTTGGAGGCGGGGACCGCGTCGTTCAAGAAAGCGCCGGTGGACATCCGGGCGCTCCTGGCGGAGGCCATAGCAGCGCTGCCGCCGCTCGCCGACCGAACGGTGAACGTAGAGCTGACCAATGGAAATGGGCCTGCGGTCGTGCAGGGGGACGCGCCTCGACTCAAGACGGCGCTGATGTCGATCCTGCACGGTCTTCGTCGCGAGATTGTCAACGACGACAAGTTGGTGGTGAAAGAATGGTTCGGCCCGTATCGCGAGAAGCCAGCGTCCTGGATCGCAATCGCTGACCAGGACAATATCGGTGTGGTCAGTTCCGCAAACACCGACACGCTAACAACATTCGATGAATGGCGCGGCGGGTGTGGACTCAGCCTCGCGGTTGCGCGCCGCATCATCGACGGTCACGAGGGAGCGATCTGGTCGCCGGCCGACATCGCCAAGTCCGCCGTTATCGCCCTTCCCCACTGACCGGAGCCACTGTGGCTCTGGCGTGAGTGCCGGCTGGTCGCCGACACCCACGATTCGAGCCGTCTATTCGGACGACCGGCGGCGCGCGGACATACGCCGCGCGCAACAGGCTGATTCCGAATTCTTTACGCTGCCCGACGAATCACAGCCGCCAGCCCCACAAGCGCGCTGCCAACGAGCATCATCGCGGCCTCATCTCTCAACCATGGAGCCTGCCGCGGAACTGCAGGAACGGCAACCGTCGCGGTCACCGTCGTACTGGTCGTATCGGCCTCGCTGGAACCGATTGTTGGCGTCGCCGCAAGTAACCCCAGGATCGCCAACGTCAAATACCGCCTACGCATAAGGTCGAGCCTCATTCCCCGCTGCTGACAGAACGTCGCGTCTGTCATGGGTCGGCAAACTACAAGCGCTGTGCCACGAGATGACAGTGTCGAACCGTGAACAAAACACGTCATTTGCGCGACGCAGCTCAATACAGTCAATCAAGTTGGCAGACCATTACCCAAATTTCCCAAAGTGAATCCTCAATGTTCAGTTGAGGTACGACTCTTGAATAGTGGGTAATCAGGACCACATTGGATAACGCCACGGCAGAAGTGCTGATGGCCAGACTGGGAAATAGGACGTTTCGATGAAAAAGCCTTACGTCGCGATTGTTGATGATGACTCCGGGTTTGCCTCTTATCTGAAAACCTTCCTCTCGCTTCGCGGATACGAAGCGCGATGCTACACGCGCGGTGACGAGATGCTCGCGTCGCTGAAGCAAAACGAACCCCCGGATGTCGTTCTTCTCGACGTGATGATGCCCGGCCTCGACGGTATGTCCACCTTGCGGGGCATCAAGTCAGCTCGGCAGGAAACACAGGTCATCATGCTCTCGGGCCGCAACCACGCCTCGACCATTGTCGAAGCGGTCCGGCTTGGCGCCGCCGACTACGTGGTCAAGCCTGATGATCCAGAAGGATTGGGAGAAATCGCGTTGGACGTGGCGATCAAAAACGCCATCGAAAAAACGCGGCTCGTCTCCGAGCTCAGCGAATTGCGCCAACAACTCACCGACGACGAGCACCAGACGGTGTGGGGAAACAGCGAGAAGATGCGCGGGATCGCGACCGTCATCGAGCAGGTGGCCGATAGCGACGTCACGGTCCTGGTGCGCGGCGAGAGTGGCGTCGGAAAGGAACTGGTGGCACGCGCCATCCACCATCGGTCGACGCGCCGCAACCGGCCGTTCGTCAAGGTGAACTGTGCCGCGCTCCCGGCCGAGCTGCTCGAGAGCGAACTGTTCGGGCACGATCGCGGCGCCTTTACCGGTGCGGCCACGACCCGCATCGGCAAGTTCGAGCAGGCGGACGGCGGCACCCTGATGCTCGATGAAATCGGTGAAATGAAGCCAGCGCTGCAGGCCAAGATGCTCCATGTCCTGCAGGACGCTGAATTTACCAAGCTCGGAAGCAACAAGCGCATCCAGGTCGACGTCCGAGTCGTGGCGGCGACCAATCGCGATCTCGAAGAGATGATGGTGAGCGGCGAGTTCCGGGAGGATCTGTATTACCGTCTCAAGGTCATCGAGATCATGGTGCCGGCACTGCGCGAACGCCGTGACGAGATCCCAACCCTGACCGATTACTTCATCGCGCGCTATTCGAAGAAGTACAACCGGCCGATGCGCCCGATTTCCGACGAGCTGCGCCAGCTGTTCCAACAGTACGACTGGCAGGGAAACATCCGCGAGCTCGAGAATATGATCAAGCGCGCGATCATTCTTCAAGACGAGCAACTGGTGGTCCGTGAAATCCAGCGCCACATGCAGCGAAAGGCCGAAGCGGCTGCGGTTGCGGTCGCCGCGCCGGCGATCGTCACCGTACCGGCGGCCGCGGTTGCGGCGGCGGCTGCGGCCCCAATCAATGGCGGTTTCGCGCACCACGAACCGGAACTGACCGAGACCGAGGGCGCAGCCGCTGGCAGTGACGACTCGGGCGGATCGCTGGCCGCGGTTGCGAAGGCGGCCGCGATCAAGGCGGAGCGGGCGGCGATCGAGCAGACACTGCGCCAGGTACACTGGAATCGGCGCAAGGCAGCCGTCAATCTCGGTGTGAGCTACAAGACGCTGCTGAACAAGATCAAGGAATGCGGAATCAGCCGCGTCTGAGCACCTCATCCTCGAAGTGACTTCCTGATCCCAATCTGGGCACCCGGTTTCCCACATCCGTCCTCTGGGTTCCCGGGTGACCCACCGATTACCCAGATCGCGGCGAGAACTCCCAATCATTCCGCGCGACTTACCGGTGTTGCCCCGGGTGGCACCCACATTGCTGCCCCGCACGAGGTGAGTTTCCGCTCTTCGTGTGCGATCGAGGCGTAGTTCGATGAGTGACATCCAACTGGGGCAGAACGACTCCACGCCGGTGCGTCGCGAACGGAGTTCGCGCGGGCTGGCATCGCTTCTCGGCCGAAACGAACAGATGCGCGAGGTCCGGCAACTGATCGAACGAGTCGCCGACACCGACGCCACCGTCCTCATCGCTGGCGAAAGCGGGACCGGCAAAGGACTCGTCGCTCGCGATATCCACGCTGCATCGCCGCGCAGCGAACGTCCGTTCGTCAAAGTGAACTGTGCGGCGCTGCCTTCGGAGCTGCTGGAATCGGAGCTCTTCGGTTTTGAGCGCGGCGCCTTTACCGGCGCCGTCCAGCATCGACCGGGTAAGTTCGAATTCGCCCATCAGGGGACGATGTTCCTCGATGAAATCAGCGAGCTCACGCTCGGCCTGCAGTCGAAGCTGCTCCAGGTTCTGCAGGATGGCGAGTTCTCGAGGCTCGGGGGCCGCGAAGACGTGCATGTCGACGTGCGCGTGGTTGCCGCAACGAATCAGGATCTGGAACGGGCGGTCAACGAGCGGACGTTTCGCGAGGATTTGTTCTTCCGGCTCAACGTCGTCTGTATCACGTTACCGCCGCTCCGCCAGCGGCGGGACGAGATTCCTCTGCTGACCGAAGTGTTTCTTCAGCAATACGCGGCTCACTACAACAAACCACGGCTCGCCGTGTCGGCCGATACGCTGGAGATCTTTACCAGTTACGACTGGCCCGGCAACGTACGCGAGCTCGAAAACCTGGTCAAGCGGATGGTGATTCTCGGCGGCGACGCGCAGGTGGCACAGGAGCTGACCGAGATGATGGCCGGGCGCAGAGGGATGGTTGGGCCGATTGCGGCGCTTCATCCGCATTCGCCCACCCGCCACGCGTCTGGTCCAGCCGCGGTGCCCACACCTGCGCCGGTTGCCGCCGCCCCGTCGAGCCCGCCCCCCACGTTGGTCGGCGGATCGCTCAAGGAGATTGCTCGAAATGCCGCCCGTGAAGCGGAGCGGGAAATTATTTATCGCACGCTGCAGCAGACACGATGGAACCGTCGTGAAGCGGCCGATCTGCTTGGCGTCAGCTATAAGGCGCTGCTCTACAAGATTAAGGAAGCGGATCTGGATCGAGCGTCGTGATGGTCGAGGACGAAGTGCCTGACGATCCTCGCGCTCTGCCGCCGGAAGTCTTCGACTTCGTGGTCAACAACGAGCTGAAGCGTGCGATACGGTC
The DNA here is from genome assembly GCA_051986585.1 of Vicinamibacterales bacterium. GTDB lineage: Bacteria > Acidobacteriota > Vicinamibacteria > Vicinamibacterales > 2-12-FULL-66-21 > JALZOC01. Next base: position 28,885 of record JBPYFA010000223.1, read on the forward strand.
GCAGAATTTTCTCACCCTGCTCGTGATCAATCCCACCCCGCGAACGGCCGAAGGCCAGCGTCCGCAGCTGGCGCGCGAACTCGCGCGCGTCATCGGCCGGGTGGTCAGGGAAACCGATATCCTGTCGCCCGGCATCGACGGCGAACTCTCGCTCGTGCTGCTCGATGCCGATTTCGACAGTTCAATGCGCGTCGTCGATCGACTGATGACGTGGGTCGAGCACTATGAATTCAGAACTCCCGCCACCTTTTCCATTGGTGCCGCCTCGTGCCCGACGCACGGCGTCGACCTTGCCACGCTCAGATCGGCGGCAGCGGCCCGGCCGGTCCAATCGCGCCGCGCGCCGCGCGGCAGTTCGAACGCTCAATGAGGATGACTGATATGAAGCCGACACTGATGCTGTCCGTACTGATCGCGCTTGCGACGGTCGGGCCGGCGCTCGCTCAAGAACCAGTGCCCCCGGTCGCCGGTTCAGGTTCGTCCGCTCCCGTCCCACGGCCGTCGGTCGCGAACAATGCGACCGACTACAAGCTGGTCGTTGGCGACAAGCTCCGGGTCGAGGTCTATCGGGATCCGCAGATGTCGCAATCATTGCAGATCCGTCCCG
>JBPYFA010000224.1:0-14248 GCA_051986585.1 Vicinamibacterales bacterium
AGAGCCGAAGGTTAAATCATCAGGAGCGGCACGCGAACTGCGAATTGCGAACCGCGAATTGCGAGTTGCGAGTTGTGATTACGAATTCGTCCAGGTGCGTCGCATGACCGAAACCAGCACGACCGTCGAGACGATGAAGATCGCGGTCAACAAGATCGCCTGCGGCATTCGGCCGTACAGATAGTTGCCTTCTGCAAACAACGCCGACCAGATCGCGGTGCAGCCGGCCACCCAGCCGATGAGCGCGAGCGGAATGTTGTCGCGATCGCGAGACGCGGCGGGAATATCTCCGGCGAGTTGGCGAATCGGCTTCCATCCGGGCCCGGCCGGGTGAACGAGACGAAAGAACCTGACGAGCACGTCGCGATCGGTCTGCGGCCCGATGTACGCGGTGGCGACCCAGCACACGGTTGTGATCGCGACCGTGACGATCAGCGCAACGTGGGTGCTGAAGAGGATACCCTGCGTTCGCAGCACGAGCAGCCCGACCGACACCGCAAACGAACTGATCATCGCGACGATCTCGCACCACGCGTTGACCCGCCACCAGAACCAGCGCACGAGATAGAGGAGGCCGGTGCCGGCGCCGACCTGCAGAATGATGTCGAACACATCCTTCGCCGTGTCGAGCAGGTACACGGATACCGCGGCACCGACAAAGATGCCGACCGTGGCGAGGCGCCCTGCGAGGACGTAGTGCCGCTCGTCGGCGTCCGGCTTGACGAAACGACGATAGAAGTCGTGAACCAGGTACGATGCGCCCCAATTGAGATGAGTGAGGATCGTCGACGAGCTCGCGGCGATCAGACCGCCAACCATCAACCCGAGAAAGCCCGACGGCAGAAACCTCAGCATCGCGGGATACGCGATGTCGTGCCCCAGCAGCCGCGGGTCGAGATTCGGGAACGCGCGCTGGATGTCCGACAACTGCGGGTAGACGATCAGAGAACAGAGCGCGACCAGAATCCAAGGCCACGGACGAAACACGTAGTGCGCGATGTTGAAGAACAGCACGGCGCTGAGCGCGTCCTTCTCGGACTTCGAGGCGAGCATTCGCTGCGCAATGTAACTGCCGCCACCGGGCTCCGATCCTGGATACCAGACCGCCCACCACTGGACCGCAATCGGCATGATGAAGACGGCGACCGCGAGGTCCCAATTGCTGCGGAAGTCGGGCAGCAGGTTCAGATAATTGATTCCACCAGGACCGCGCATCGCCGACACTCTCGAGACGAGCGCGTCCAGCCCGCCCACCTCCGCCGAGTTGACCGCAAAATACGCGGCGGCGATCACGGCCGTCATCTTCATGAAGAACTGAATCATGTCGATCACCAGCACGCCCCACAGTCCGGCAAATGCGGCGAACGTCACGTTGAGGATGCCGACGAGCAGCAAGGTCTGCCAGCGATCGAGGCCGAACAGGATGCCGGCGATCTTGCACGTCGCCAGATTGACCGCCGCCATGATCATGCAGTTGAAAAACAGTCCGAGATACACGGCACGGAAACCGCGGACCGCGGACGCGGCGGTACCCGAGTAGCGGAGCTCGTAGAACTCCAGGTCGGTCAGCACGCCGGATCGGCGCCAGAGGCGGGCGTAAAAGAAGACCGTGGCGACGCCCGTGAGCACGAACGCCCACCACACCCAGTTGCCGGCGACGCCGTTACGCCGGACGATGTCGGTGACGAGATTCGGGGTGTCGGCGCTGAACGTCGTCGCCACCATCGAGAGCCCGGCGAGCCACCACGGCACCGCGCGTCCCGAAGCGAAGAACTCCGACGTGTTGCGCCCGGCGCGGTCGCCGAAGAAAAGCGCTGGACCGAAACAGATGAGAAGCGACGCGACAACGATGAACCAGTCGAGTGAGGAAAGATGCATGAATCGCTAATCCCTAATCACTGATCGCGAATCGCGATTAGGGATTCACCGTTTCTGCATCAGGACGAGCTTGACCCAGCCACTGCCGTTTGCGCCCTGCACGTTGATGTAGCCGTCCTTCTCCGCACCGATGACCACCAGTTCATCCGCGCGGCCGAGCGTGGCGATCGACTTCGCGGTATCCGATGGTTGTGCCAGCAGCTTGACGTTCGCGATCTTGGGGACCAGGACGTCGCCCTCCGCGAAACCGGGGCCGGTATGTTTCACGCCCCCCGCCGCGGCCTCCTGCTTCAGGCTCCCGACACTCCGCTGCAGCGCAGGATCGTTGCGGACGACGGTGACGATCTTGTTGTAGTTGTCCATCAACGCCGCGGCGATGATCTTTCCCTCGTTCGTATTGGCGTAGCCGCCGACGGCGCCGCCGGCACCGCCGCCAAAAAGGGCGCCGCCCGCCGAGAGATCGGCTTTTTTGGTGCTGCCTTCGGCCGCAGCCACCTGCACGCCGCTGCGCGAGTCGGCGACGAGCATGCTCGTTTGCGCTTCCTTGAACTTCAGTCCGCCCGCCACCGCTGTCGCCGCGGCCGCCTTGTGGCCGAGAAGGCCGCCAACCGCTCCACCGACCCCGCCGGCATTGTTTTCCGAGAACACGACGTTCGGCGTCAGAATGAAGTCGGCCGGAACCATCTGGCCGCCACCCATGTTCGAGTTCTGGCGCAGCTCTCCGCCGTTGGCCAGGGCGCGTTCCTGCATCATGTTCGACATGCCGACGCCGCGTTCGACCACGATGAAGCAGTTCGACTGCTGAATCATCATGCGAATCAGCCCAACGGGAGAACGCAGGTTGTAATGGCTCAACGCGACCAGCACCGTGTCCTGCGGTTCGACCACCGCCATCGCTCCCATTGGCGCCGCGCAATGTTCGAGATTGCCGCCGTCGGTGCGTCCTTCAGTACCGGCTGCGCCTTTGACAACGCTGCCGCCCTGGCCTTGCTTGGTCGAAGTGACGCCCTGTGCAAAGGCGGGTGCCGCACCGAGAATGGCGCACGCAAAAAGCGCAAGAAACTGGCGGAATCTGAACGGGTCCATGTAGTGCCCTCCGGACGTAGAACTGGGGTGGAAGTGCTGAGTTTGTATCAGAAAGCGGCGCTCAGGCGCCACTCTAAAATACCTGCTCCTCTTGATGTAACGCCGAACGAGCCGAGGGCGTACTAATGCCGCTCCCAGCTCTCAGCGGCGTGAGTTGGTACGCGGGTGCCTGGAGTTTTGCAGTCGCCGGTTCAGACCCGGCTCATTGCAACGTGATCAGATCTTGAGTGACGTGACCGGCGCGTTGCTCTGGAGAAAACCAGCCGCTCTCTGCCGATTGCTCTTCTCGTTGATCACTTAGAAGGCCAGAACGTCCTGCCCTTTCTTCAGATGCATCCCAGAAACGCGAGCAGAGCCTGTCGCTCATCATCGCTGAGCGCGTTGAATGACGCGACCGCGCCCGCTGCCTGCCCGCCATGCAGCAGAATGGCGTCGCGAATCGTCGCCGCCCGTCCATCATGCAGAAAATGGACGCGGTCGGAGACGCGCCATAGCGGCGCGGTTCGGAATTCAGATCCCGTCGCCGACCCCTGCTCGAAACCATCGGCCAATCCAGCACCCATGTCGTGCAGGAGCAGGTCCGAATACAGGCGCGCGACCAGCACGTTGTTGCTGCCGGGCACGGTATACGAGGGCTTGTGGCAATTCGCACAGCCTGCGGTCGTGAAGATCGTCGCGCCGGGTGACGCGAGGCACGCCGCCGCAGGCGCCGGCGGATCGATGGTATTGAGAAACGCCACGATGGCCGTCAACGGCGCCGCGTCCATTTCAGGCTTGAGGATGGACGCACCGCACCCGTCGACGAGATCGCGAGACGCCAACGGGTTGGTGATGCCGATTTCGTCTCTGAATGCCTCGCCCATGAACTCGACGAGCGTCGCCGTCTGCGCTTTCCAGCCGAAGCGGCCAATGCGGCCGTCCGGCAACACACTCAGCCGTCCGCGAACTTCCGCCGGGACGCTGGCATCGCTTGCCGCCGCCACCAGCTGGCTATTCAGGATGTTGTCGATGAGCGCCGTTCCGCGCAACGTCATCGCACTCCGGAGGGAGGTCGCGTTGGCCTGTGGCGGCACGCCGGCGGGAATTCCGCACACGGACCCGAGCTCGGCGATCGAGCGCTGACGCGCGATTGGGCCACCGTGACCGGTGAGAGGATCGAACGCGCCGTTGCGAATGCGGGCCACGCGGGTCACGAAATTCTGCGCCTCCGTTCCCATCCCGCCCGCACCGGGTGTGTTGTGGCAACCGCTGCACGCCTGCTCGTTGAACAGGGGGCCGAGGCGCTCCTCGACCGTCAAGTCGTGAGCAAAGAGATCTGCGCCCTGTTCGGCGGGCACATTGCCACGCGCCTGGTTGAAAAGAGCGCTCGTCACCACTCCTGACCCGAACGCCGCCATCCGGAGGACGACACCTTGCCGTCCCGGTGCGGTCGCCGTCATCCAAATCGTCTTCGCGTCCTCGGAGACCGCGATCCCATTAAGCCGCAATTCGCTCAAGTCCAGGTCAGGCTGCGCGGCGGGCACGACCTCGCGTACGGCGACAACCTCCCCGCTTTGGGTCATCCGGACAATGGAGTTGGTGCCGCGGTTGAGCACGTAGAAATCTGCGCCGCCGCCGAGCGTCGTGTTGCTCGCGAAGTTGCGCGCCGATACTTCCCGTGCCGCCGGCGCGAGATCGATTGGCGCATGCAATGCCGGCGACGAGAGATACCGCGTGTTCCTAGCAACGAAGAGGTGACCGTCGTCTGACAGATCGAACGTCAGGATTCGGTCGGCCATCGGATCGCTCACGAAGATGGTTCGCGTGGGGACCCAGTTGAACAGCATGCCGACGCGGGTGATCGCCGATGGATTGGCTGACTCGGCTCTTGCCGGCGTGATGCCGTCAATTCCGCTGAACGATCCCGGAGGGAGCAGATCGTCGACGCCGCTCTGCACGTGAACCTGCGCGACGCTGCCGTCTGCCAGCGCTGCCAGAAAAACGGCGCGGCCGTTGGTGGGCGGATCGGGCGACTTCGTGATCAGCGCGGTTGCGAGCGCACCAGCCGACAGTCCGTGCGACGGCGTGGTCTGACCCGGGTGCGGCTGGTTGGTGAGAATCCCGGCGAAGACCCCACCTGCGGTGACGCTCGGTGCACCTTTCAGGGGGGCACCGTTTGGATCGATAACGGTGATGGTTCCGTCGCGGCTGCTGCCCTGTGGCACATTCGCGAACCATGGACGGCCGAAGCCGCTATTGAGCGAAATGCCAAGCGGCAGACTGACGGCCGGCAAGTCCTTCGTCACCGCGGACGTGTTCAGGTTGACGCTGTTCAGAAACGCGGGGCTCTGCGCCGTGTACAGAGACACAGCGCCGCCGACAGCGGCGGGGTGAGGATGGGCAACGGTCGTCGAGTTGGCGAAATCCGACGGCACGTCGACCCGGCCGACGGTCACGTCGATCGACAGAATCGATCCCTCGGCTTGATCGCCGATCGCCAGTGGCGCGCCGAAATTCGACGTGCTCGCGACGAAGAGTCTGGTGCGATCGAGGACTTGCCCGGGATCGGTGGAGCCGGCGATCAGCACTGCATTGTCGTGAAGCGGTCCGCCCTGTTGGAACGTGCCAATCTGCGTGATCGCGCCTGCCCCGGTGATGCCGGTCGCGACCACGTCAGCGATCACCCGACCCACGTCCGGAGTCCCGCCCGCCGACGATATCTGATCGTCGATCGCAATCGTCCGAACCAATCCGGCGGCCGGTGCCAGCAGCAGTACGAAGATCAGGAGTTTGCGCATACCTACCCCTTTAGCAATTGAGAACGCTGCCTATGAATAGGCCCGCGGAGGCAGCTGGTCAAGAGGGACTTATGGTGGAAATATAGTTTTTTGATAGTTTCGGCCATCCTTCGTGGCGGGACGGCGTGCGTCTCGCGTGTCGTTCGCATTCCTCCGGTTCGATAGGACGAAATCCATCAACATGTGCAAAATGGAAGGGATCGGACACGATCGAGGGCACGATGGCAACGAATGAAGCTCACCGCACTGGACGGATCGGCTGGTTGCGCGCCGCGGTTCTCGGGGCGAACGACGGGATCGTGTCGACCGCCAGCCTCGTCGTCGGCATCGTCGCCGCGAGCGCGCCTAAACAGGAAGTCCTTCTGGCCGGCGTCGCGGGACTCGTGGCCGGAGCGCTGTCGATGGCGGCTGGCGAGTACGTTTCGGTCAGCTCACAGGCCGACACAGAACGAGCCGAACTCGATCTGGAACGCTACGAGCTGCAGACGCAGCCCGAGGCCGAAGAAGACGAGCTCACCGCAATCTACGTTCGCCGCGGCCTCGAACAGGATTTGGCCCGCACGGTCGCGCAGCAACTGATGGCCAAAGATCCGCTCGGAACGCACGCGCGCGACGAGCTCGGATTATCGGACGTGCTCGCCGCTCGTCCCTTTCAGGCCGCTTGGGCGTCAGCGGCCAGTTTTTCAGTCGGCGCCGCGCTGCCAATTCTGACCGTCGTCGCCGCTCCTGTCACCGGCCTGGCGTTCACGATTTCACTGGTGTCGCTGGTGTGTCTTACGGCGCTCGGCGCTGTTGCGGCGCGCGCCGGCGGCGCATCGCCCGTTCGCGGCGCCGGGCGTGTGGCGCTCTGGGGCGTCGCCGCGATGGCTGCGACCGCTCTCATCGGCCGGCTCTTTGGGCCAACAGTAGGGTAATGACGAATCCTGTCGATCGCGGCGGACAAAGTCCTACTTGTATCGCTCCTTCACGAACCGGCGTCGCTTGAGCGACGCCTGGTCATCGTAGGAACGCTTCATCGATCGGTTTGGCAAGGAGATCTTTTTGCGATGAACCTTCTTGTACGGAATCAGGTCGAGAATGTGCGCGATCGTATTGAGCCGAGCCGTGCGCTTGTCGTCCGACCGAATGATGTGCCAGGGGGCAATACGTGTGTCGGTGTGTTTGAACATGTTGTCACGGGCGCGCGAATAGTCGTACCAGCGCTGCCGCGAGGGCAAATCCATGGGGCTCAGCTTCCACTGCCGGACCGGATCTTCAATACGGGCTTCAAACCGCCGCTTTTGTTCATCGTTGCTGACTTCCATCCAGAGCTTAATCAGTTGGGTCCCGCCGTCGACGAGAAACTTCTCGACCTCCGGACACACCTCTAGAAAGCGCTTGTACTGCTCGTCGGTACAAAATCCCATGACGTGCTCGACGCCGGCGCGGTTGTACCAACTGCGATCGAAGATGACGATTTCACCCTTGGCGGGAAAGTGCTCGATGTACCGCTGCATGTACATCTGCGATTTTTGACGGTCCGAGGGGGCCGGCAGGGCCGCCACCCGGAACACGCGCGGGCTGACACGTTCCGTCAGCGCACGAATCGTGCCTCCCTTGCCGGCGCCATCCCGCCCTTCAAAGACGATGACGACGCGAAGACCGGCTTCCTTCACCCAGTCCTGGAGGTGACAGAGCTTCACCTGTAGCTTCCGGAGTTCCTTCTCGTACTCGTCTCGTTTCATGATGGCTGTCCGACAAAATAGAGCGTGGATTCACCAATTCACTGATTCACGAATTCGACATTCCCTAATTCACCGATTGACCATTTTCAGCGGTTCTCGTTGCGAACCTCCGCCACGTACTCCAGGCCTCGGGTGGTGGTGACGAAATCGAAATGCACGTCCGCTTCCTTCGCAGATTCGACAATGGCGAGCACGGAGGTGAAGCGGTCGGAGCGCACGCGCAGGCGCATGTCGGTTTCCGTCGCCCAATCTTCGACGTAATGGACGGATGCATCCGCATCCATCCACACAGAGCAGCCGACACACCCCCGCTCGAGGCGCGTGCTGACGACGAGATACTGAAACGCGTCGAGAAGGTCGTCGGCACTGCGCGCGGATGCGGCTGTCAGCACCACAGTCAGCCGGACCATGGTATGCCGTCGTAGCACCTCCTGTTCCAACCGGCCACGCGGAGGGTAAACAAGCCTTATTTGCGGCGAATGAACACGTTGCCGCGATTCACCGAACGAATGGGTCATTGCAGCTTCCCCATCACGCCAGAGGATCCACGGGATACCGTAGTTGACGACAGGCTAGCCCTCCTGCCGGTGTCCCGGACGCCTCAAGCCAAGTTTCGCCATGCGGGTCTCGAGCGTCGTCGGCTTGAGCCCAAGCCGGTCCGCCGCGCCGCCATTACCACGAATCCGCCAGCCGGTGCTCTCGAGCACCAGGCGGATATGTTCTTTTTCAACGTCAACGAGCTTGGGGCTGCGGCGACTGGACGCGGCGGATGCATGAGGGAGCGGGATGGTGAGCCGATGCCCCGTCGCCACAATCATCGCCCGTTCGACGACGTTCCGGAGCTCGCGGATGTTGCCGGGCCATGAATACTGGGACATCGCCGTAAACGTCGCCTTGTCGATGGAATCGATGCGCCGTCCGAACGCCTTCGAAAACTCCTCGACGAATCGCCACACCAGCAACGGAATGTCTTCCGCGCGCTCGCGAAGCGGGGGAACCGAAATCGGAAACACGTTGAGTCGGTAATACAGGTCTTCGCGGAATGCTCCCTCGGCGATGCGCTGTTCGAGGTTGCGATGCGTTGCGGCGATGATGCGGACATCGACCTTGATCGGTTGCGAGCTGCCAAGCCGTTCGATGGTGCGTTCTTCGAGTACCCGAAGCAGCTTCACTTGGACGTCAAGCGGCAGATCGCCAATCTCGTCGAGGAAGATGGTCGACTTGTCCGCCATCTCGAAGCGGCCCATCTGCCGGGCGAGCGCGCCCGTGAACGCACCGCGCTCCCGACCGAACAGCTCGCTTTCCATCAGCGTCGGGGGGATCGCGGCGCAATTGACCCGCACCATCGAACGGCTGTGCCGTTTGCCCAGTTCGTGGATGTGTGTGGCGAACAGTTCTTTCCCCGTGCCGGTTTCCCCGACGAGGAGCACGGTCGAATCGGTCGGCGCGACGTGCTCGATCTGGTCGAGCACCTTTTTCAGTGCGGCGCTCTGCCCCACCACCCGGGAATGTCCGAGCCGCTCACGCGCTTCCTGCCGCAGGTAAACGTTCTCGACCTGCAGCTGTTCCTTGAGCTGACGTGCCATCGCGGCAGCGTTCCGCACTTCTTCGTCACGGGCGTGCCTGGCCAGCACCTGGGCGAGCACGCGAGCCACCACGGTCAGGCGGCGAACGGCGGCTTCCGGCCAGTCCCGCTCAGCACTGACGACACTGAACGCAACCGCTCCCTTGACGTGGCCATCAACCGAGAGCGGCACGACGAGCGCGGATTTCGTTTCAAACGCGCGGAAGCTTTCCCGATCGATCGGCTCTGGGACTTCCTCGATGGTTGAGAAGCACACGACGTGGTCGGCCAGCACCTGCTCGAGCGTCCATGGGAATCGTTCTTTCGCGGAGACCGCCGTGTCGATGCCCGGAACGCCCTCCGCGGTCCAACTGATCGCATCGAGCAACGTCAGATCCGGGCCGATGTTGTAAAAGACACCCCGCTCGACACCGACCTGCACGCACACGCGTCCGAGGCCCTCGCGCACAGCGGCCGGCACATCTTCAATCGGCAGGTTGATGAACTTTCCCGACAGCTCGCTGACGAATCGCTCGAACTCGAGCTGTTCTTCGAGCGCGGCGGCGTCGGCGCGGTCACGTTCCTGTCGCAAGGCGACTTCGGAGACCGAGACCAGCAAAAGCGTTCGCTCTGACGCATGGAGCGGCGTCAACGAGACGTCAAGCGCGAGGTCGTGGCCGATCTTGTGGCGTCCTCGAAGTTCACGGTCGGTGCCCCAAGGCCACGACTGTGACACCTGGTTGGACACTTCATGCCACACGACCGGCAGCAGATCCGAAAGATCCGGGATCAGGAGTTGGAGCCGCTGGCCAATCAGTTCGGCGTGGGAATATCCGAACTGACGCTCCGCTTCGCTGTTGACGAGCAGAATGTTCCCGCTGTCGTCGATGACCACGACACCGGTCGCGGCTTCAGCCGCAGCCCGATTCATCGACCACGGGAGAACGCCCGAGCCTTCCACGGCGAGATCTCCCACGGATTACTTGTTCGCGATCCTGGCCGGATGCACAAACCCACCGGAATGGTCTGGCCCCGCCGCGACATCATGATCGACGGTCATGTTTGTCGCCAAGACCGGCATTAGCCGTACAGCCGAATACAGAACTCCGCGGATGGCGTGTCGCAGGTGCATTGCTGGCTCCTCCGAGTAACTCAGGCGCTGTCGCCGGTGCAGCAGCCGTACCACTGGAGTGAGGAGGCTTCTCTGCGCGTCGCGCAGGAGGCTGCAGGGGTTTTTTTGCGCTGTCGTGGAAACAGCCGCGCGTCGGGCTCCGCAATCACGGAGAACCTCCGGCATAGCGGAGTGAAGAAGCTGCCCGCAACCTGGGTCCGACGGTCATTCCGCAGCGATTCCACGCTGCTCCTCGACTCGCGAAACGGCGTTCGTGTGGCACAAGCCGTGCTGTCGGCCTTGCATACGCCCATGATTGCCGGCACCGCGCCGCACTCGCCTCGAGCATCGTTCGGTGCCGCGAGTGTCCGCACGCGACGATGGTGTGGCACGCCCCAGCTTGCCGCCGCCGGCGTGATGATATGCACGTGCCTGGTGGTCGCACCGATGAACGTTTCGGCGGCGTCAATTCAAGCCGCGACCGCCGGTGCGCAGCTTCAGGCTGGCGAAAGTCACGACGCAGCTGCCGCCGAGCCGGTCCACGAACTGTCGCAAAAGGCCGTCGAGATCGCCCGGCCGTTCGGCTTTCCCATCACCAATTCGATGGTCGTGACCTGGGTCGTCGCAATCGGGTTGATCGTGTTCGTCCGCCGCGCGACGCGTTCGATGCACGAAGTGCCGTCGGGTGCGCAGAATCTGATCGAATGGCTGGTTGAAGCGCTCTACAACCTGCTCGAGAGCGTCATCGGCGCCCATCTGACCAAGCGCACGTTCTGGTTCTTCGCCAGCATCTTCATCTTCATCCTGGCGACCAACTGGTTCGGTCTCATTCCGGGCGTTGGGACGATCGGCTGGGGGCATCAGTCGGCGCATGGTTTTGTCGTCACCGAGCCGCTCCTGCGCGGCGCCAACGCCGACCTGAATCTGACACTGTCGATGGCGCTCATCTTCTTCGCACTCTGGATCGTGTGGGCGCTCCAAGAAGTCGGCGTGCGCGGCATGGCGAAGGAGATGTTTGGCGCCAAGGGAGAAACCAGCGGCTTCATGAAGCCGCTGATGGCGGTCATATTCCTGGCGGCGGGCCTGCTGGAAATCATCTCGATTCTGTTCCGGCCGGTCTCGCTCAGCTTTCGTCTCTACGGCAACGTGTTCGCCGGCGAGAAGATGCTGGAGACCATGTCGAGGCTCGTGCCGGGGCTCGGATGGCTGCTGCCGATTCCGTTCTATTTCATGGAACTGCTGGTCGGTCTGGTGCAGGCGATGGTCTTCATGCTGCTGACCGCAGTCTTCACGCTGCTGATTTGTCAGCACCACGAAGAGGAACCGTCGAAGGTCGCGCATGGGTGAACCCTTCTGCGATTGTGAGCAACGCGTTTCGCGTTCGGCATTAGAAAGGATACGCAAATGGGCGGTACGTTGTACGGCAGCGTGCATGTGGGTCTTGCGGCGCTCGGTGCCGCGATCGGTGTCGGACTGATCGGGCTGGGCGCTTCGTCGGCCGTCGGCCGCAATCCCGGCGCGTCGACGAAGATCATGGTCCAGGCAATTCTCGCGATCGCGTTCGCCGAAGCGATCGTGTTCTACGCGCTGTTCCTGGTGAGGTAGCGCATCTCGTCCGACACCGCAGTCGTTGAGCGGGAGAATCGAGGATTGCTGTCATGGATCTTCTAGCGCTGCAGGCGGCCGCCGAACAGGGCGGACAGCTCGAACAGGTGGCCCGGACTTTCGGCGTCGACTGGCTCCATCTCTTCGCTCAGAGCGTCAGCTTCGGGATCGTGTGCGCGGTTCTCTACGTGTACGCCTACAAGCCGGTGCTTGGCATCCTCGAGGCGCGTCGTCAACAGATTGCCGCCGGACTCGCCAACGCCGCGAAGATCAAAGCCGAGCTCGCACGGATCGAATCAGAGCGCCAGGCCGTACTGACCAAAGCGGGGGACGAAGGCCGACGACTGATCGACGAAGCGCGTGCGGCGGCGGCTCGCGTGCAGGCCGAGGAGACGCAGAAGGCCACCGCGGCCGCTGAGCAGATCCTCGCCCGGGCGCGGGAAGCGGCCGAACGCGACCACGCGCGCATGCTGACGGAACTCAAACACGAGGTCGGCCGCCTCGTCGTGCAGACCACCGCGTCGGTCACCGGAAAGATCCTGACCGCAGAGGATCACCGCCGCTTGGCGGAGGAGACCGCCTCGCAGCTTGCGGTCTGATCTTCGATGGGAACTGGGAACAGCCAACTGGAAGCCGGGAACTGGGAACTGAGAACTGGGAACTGAGAACTGAGAACTGAGAACTGAGAACTGGCAACTGGGAACTGGCAACTGGGAACTGGCAACTCGCAACTGTCTGGAAGCTGGTAGCTGGCAGCTGGCAGCTGGTAGCTGGCAGCTGATAGCTGAGACCTTCAAATGCGCGCGAACAAGAAAGTCAAACGGACCGCACGAGGGCTCTTCCGCCTGTGTCTCGCTGACGGCGTGCTGGACGAGGAGCGCACGCGAAAGGTCGCACGTGCCCTTGCCGGATCGCGCCGCCGCGGGTCGCTTCGTGTGTTGTCGGATTTCCAGCGGCTGGTGCGCCTCGAGCGCGGGCGGCATACCGCACGCGTCGAGAGCGCGACCCCGCTCGCCGACAGCCTGCGGCAGGAAATTCAGGCCGGCCTCACCCGCACCTATGGTGAGACGTTCGAGATGGAGTTCGGAGAAAACCCGGCCCTCATTGGCGGCATTCGCATCCGGGTCGGCAGCGATGTGTACGACGGGAGCATACGCGCGAAGTTGACGGCACTGGCGTCGAAGCTCTGATCGCCGGCTGCCTGGAAGGGCTGATGAAACATGGCTGACCTGCTGCAGGAAATCGAACAACAGATCGCGGGCGCAAAGGCCGCAGCTGCCAGACAGACGGTCGGCGTGATCCGCGAGATCGGCGACGGAGTCGCAAAAATCGAGGGGCTCGGCGACGCGATGCTCAACGAGATGCTCGACTTCGGGCACGGCATCACCGGGCTGGCGTTGAATCTCGACGAAACCGAGGTCGGCGCAATCATTCTCGGCGACTACACGAAGCTGCAGGAAGGCGATGAAGTCCACGGAACGGGGCGCCTGCTTCAGGTGCCGGTCGGAAAGGGCCTCCTCGGCCGCGTCGTCAATACTCTGGGCGAGCCGCTCGACGGAAAAGGTCCGATCGAAAGCGCAGCTTCCTATCCGGTCGAGAAGCTCGCGCCCGGGATCATCAAGCGTCGTCCGATCGGTCAACCGGTGCAGACCGGGATCATGCCGATTGACGCGATGATCCCGATCGGCCGCGGTCAGCGCGAGCTGATCATCGGGGATCGCTCCACCGGCAAGACGACGATTTGCATCGACACGATCATCAGTCAGGCGCGCCTCAACAAGGCCGCCGAGGCAGCGGGCGACACGTCGTACCGGCCGCTCTACTGCATCTACGTCGCAATCGGTCAGAAGCAGTCCACCATCGCGCGCATCATCTCGACGCTGGAACAGGAAGGCGCGATGCCTTACAGCATCATTCTGTCCTCTCCGGCATCGGACTCCGCCGCAAGTCAGTACCTGGCGCCATTTGCCGGCGCTGCCATGGGCGAATGGTTCATGGACAACGGCATGGACGCGCTCATCGTCTACGACGATCTGTCCAAGCACGCGGTGGCGTACCGGCAGGTCTCGCTCGTGTTGAAGCGACCGTCGGGCCGCGAAGCCTACCCGGGCGACGTGTTCTACCTGCATAGCCGCCTGCTCGAACGTGCGGCGCGGGTGGGCGAACAGTTCGGCAACGGGTCGTTGACCGCTCTGCCCATCATCGAAACGCAGGCCGGCGATGTCTCGGCGTATATCCCGACCAACGTCATCTCGATTACCGACGGGCAGATCTTCTTGGAAACGGACTTGTTCTATCAGGGGGTCCGACCCGCCATTTCGGTCGGCATCTCGGTTTCGCGCGTGGGCTCAGCCGCCCAGCTCAAAGCCATGAAACAAGTGGCCGGGCAGCTTAAGGGGGACCTGGCCCAGTTTCGGGAGCTGGCGGCGTTCGCCCAATTCGGCTCGGAACTGGATGCCAAGACGCAGGCCCAGATCGACCGCGGCAAGCGCATCATGGAGGT
>JBPYFA010000225.1:0-7440 GCA_051986585.1 Vicinamibacterales bacterium
AACACAACGAAGAGATGCTGATTGGCGACCTCGCGCTCCGATTTCTTCACACGCCTGGACATACTCCTGAGCACATTTCAATTGTTGCGACGCATCCGGGCGAGGTGACGCGGCTGTTCACCGGCGACACATTGTTCGTCGGCGCGGTCGGCCGGCCAGATCTGCTCGGCGAGGAGCTGATGCGCCGTCTCGCTGGTCAGCTGTACGACTCTCTATTTCAGACGTTGCTGGCGCTCGATGACGATGTGGAAGTCCATCCGGGCCATGGCGCCGGATCCCTTTGCGGCGCGAGCATCGGCGCTGAACCGTCTTCGACCATCGGCCGGGAGCGACGCGTCAACCCGATGCTGGCGCACACGACTCGCGATCGGTTCATCGACTCCGTTCTCAGCGATTTGCCCGAAACGCCGCCGTATTTCGCCCGCATGAAGCGCGTCAATGCCGAGGGCCCGCCGGTGCTCGGTCTCGCACATGGTTACGGAGGTCCCCAGCCGATTGACCTGGCCTTCGGCGCGGCGGCAGTTCGCGACGGTGCCGTGCCGATCGATCTCTGCGACGACGATTCGGTGTGCGGCGAGCATATCGCCGCGTCGTTGCGGATGGCCTTCGGACCCAAGATTGGTTATTGGGCAGGCTGGGTGCTGCCAGCGGACGCTCGTATCGTCCTTCTGACCGACGACCAGGCGCGAGCCGCCGAAGCGGGACGACAACTTTTGCGTGTCGGGTTCGACGACATCGAGGGGTATGTGGCGGCACCCGGAAGCGCCTGGCGCGCCGCAGGGTTTCCGGTATTGAGCATCACCCAGATCTCGATTGACGAGCTTCGCAAACAGCTGAATGCCACGGACGACTTCACGCTCATCGACGTGCGGTCGGACCGCGAATGGAATGACGGGCACATCCCGCAGGCGATTCACGTCCCGATCGCGGAGATGACCGCGAGGGCGACAGAATTCGATCCTCGAAAGCCGGTCGCGACGATCTGCGAAGGTGGATACCGCTCGATGCTCGCAGCGAGCATCCTCGCGCGCGCCGGATTTCCTCGCGTGCTGAATGTGTCGGGTGGGATGACGGCTTACCGAAAAATCAGCTGATAGCGCGACTCGCGTCGAGCGACCCGCCCGGCATCGAAGACTCGACCGTGGGCAAAGGAAAGCCGAGAAGCCGGCTTGCTCACGACTTCTCGGCTTCGAGTTGTTCTACGTCTATTCAGATCTCCTTTGTTACCCCATCCGTTGTTTGCGGTGCTGCACACTGCGACGGACGAGCGCCGCGATTGGCAGCCCAACCAGCAACATTGTCGCCGGCTCAGGCGTTGGATTAGCCGACGGCACGAGCATGCCGCGAATCTCCCCACCCGGAAATTGCGTCGTGTGGAAGTTGATATAGGAGTGTCCCGCCAGGATGTTGGGAAGCTGCGCCGCAAGCGTCGTCCCATTTCCTTCCGGAAGGTCCCATTTTCCGCTGATCATTCCGCCAACACCCGAAGGGAACGGCTGAAACACGACGTCGTTCGGGCTGTTGTCGTTGAACGGCGTTCCGAAGAACCCCCAAACGACCGGTGCATTGGTCGTTGGCGACGCGGTCGCGGAGGCATGAATGTGGGCCGCCACGAGGTTGTCGAAGGTATCAGCGGTTTGCGTCCCGGTGAAGTCGATGTTGACGACCGCAGCCGAGAATGTCAGCGCAGTCATGGCATCGTTCAGCGTGAAAATCGCGGTTCCAAAAGACGCCGGCCTTGGTGCGCCCGTGCTGGTGGTCGGCGTGGTCGGAGGGTTCTCCCCTGCGTTGGTCAGCGTCGCCAGGAAGATCGTGTCCGCCAAAGCTCTTGTGGCGGGCACCAATACAATAGCCGCGGCCAGCACGGCAGTGCACAATCGGCGCATCTACATCTCCTTTCCTTATTCGGGGCGTGCCCGACGCAGAACCGGCCAGACGTGGCAGTCCTCCAGCCGGAAAACACGTCCCGACAAGCAACTTCTGCTCCGCCATCGACATCGCGCAAATACTGGACTTGACGGGCCTGTTTTTTGGGAAATGGAAAGGCGGAGCTGGAGATTCAGCAAATGACGGCTTCCGCTTTCCGTACTTTGCTGTATCGGTTCCCTCGCGATCCCGTGTTCGCTGGGTGGCCGACGAGATGGTGGCAAGTGCACGGCGAGGACACGGCTCTGTTCGAATCACACAAGGCCGCCACGGTAGAATGTGTCGTTCCCGGTAGTCACAATGGCACTCAGCAAGGGCCAACGCCTCGCTCAGTATGAGATTCTGTCGCCGCTTGGGTCAGGCGGCATGGGAGAGGTCTACCGCGCGCGGGATTTGCGGCTCGACCGTGAAGTTGCCATCAAAGTCATGGCTGAGCATGTGGCAGCCGACCCGGAAATGCGCCGCCGATTCGAGACCGAAGCGAGGGCGGTCGCGGCACTCTCTCACCCGGGCATCCTATCGATCTACGAGCTAGTCATGGTCGAGGGCATTCCAGTAGCAGTGATGGAGCTGCTGGAAGGAGAAACCCTCCGACAGCGGCTTGGTCGAGGAGCGCTCGAGTGGCGTGAAGCAGTACGGGTTGCCGCGTCGGTTGCCGAAGGGCTCGCGGCCGCGCACGCAAAGGGCGTTGTTCATCGCGATCTGAAGCCGGACAACGTATTCCTGACGGCGGCCGGGCTCGTGAAGATTCTCGATTTCGGGCTCGCGCTCCAGCGTCTCGACCCGGTGACCTCACCGGCCACGATCGCACGGACCGCCCAGGGCGTGATCCTCGGCACGTTCGGATACATGTCGCCAGAGCAAGTACTGGGTGAACGAGTCGATGGCCGAAGCGACATCTTCGCCGCCGGCTGCGTGCTCTACGAAATGCTGACAGGCCGGCCGCTCTTCACAGGCGCAACGCCGCAGGAAATCATTGCCGGGTTGATGCACGATCGCAGCGGCGATATCGGCGACTTCGATCCCGGCGCCCCGGCGGAGCTTCGGACGATCGTGTCGCGGGCCATCGCCCGGGATCCCGCGCGCCGCTTCCAATCGGCCGAGGATCTCGCGTTGGCGCTGCGCAGCCTGCTCACCGGATCGGCGGCGGTGGGCATCGCCGGCCGGCGGCCGCGTACACGCGGAAAATCGCTCGCCGTGCTGCCCTTCCTCAACGCCGGCGCGGACCCCACGCTCGAGCACGTTGCTGACGGCATTACCGAGAGCATTATCAACAGCCTGTCGCAACTTGCCGGCCTGCGGGTGGTGCCCCGAAGTCTCGCGTTCAGATACAAAGGCCTGCAGGCGGATCCGGCGACGGTCGGACTCGCGCTGAACGCGCGCAGCATTCTGACGGGCCGCGTCGTTCAGCACGGCGACGTATTGAACATTCAGGCAGAACTGGTCGACACGCGAACCGAGTCTCAGCTCTGGGGCGAACAGTTCCGCCAGAACGTCCGCGACCTGCTCACGGTCCAGGAAGAGATCGCGTGGCAGATTTCAGAGGCGTTGCGGCTGAAGCTCACGGGCGAACAGAAGAAGAAATTGCAGAAGCGGGCGACCGTGAATCCGCAGGCATATCAGGAATACCTCCGCGGTCGATATCACTGGAACAATTTCTCACCCGACAGCCTGCGGCGCGCGCGCGAACATTTCGAGCGCGCGGTCGCGCTCGATCCGGCCTACGCGCTCGCCTATGCGGGTCTTGGGGACGCATTTGGCGCGATGGCCTATTACGGCCACATCGCACCGGCCGAAGCGTTTCCTCGTGCAGCGGCGGCCGCCCGCCGGGCGCTCGAGCTCGATGCCGACATCGCTGACCCGCACATCACGCTCGGCATCGAGCGTCTGTTCTGGGGATGGGATTGGGCGGCCGCGGAGCGCGAGCTGCAAACGGCGATTCGCCTGAACCCGAAACTCGCGCTCGCCCACTCGGTTTACGCGCTGATACTTGCAGTGGGAGGGCGCACCGAGGATGCACTCAGCGAAGCGCTGCAGGCGCGCGAGCTGGATCCGTTGTCACTCTTCATCAACGTCGGCGTCGCCTGGGTCCATCACTTCGGCGCCCGTCCCGCCGACGCGATGCGAGAAGCGTTGAAGGCGCGCGAGATTTTTCCAGGATTTGAAGAAGCCGGCAACGTGCTCACGTCCTCGTACGAGCTGCTGGGCAGATACGAAGACGCGGCGGCGATCATCGCACAGCAGAACTGTTGGGGATTGCCGCTGGACGGCGCCGCCCTGCTGGCGGCGTTCCGAGAGGCAGGAGCGGGAGGCTATTGGCGGAAGCGACTCGAATTGATGGAGGCGTTATCCGGCACGGCGCCGCCGATTGTCCACTTCGCGCGCGCCATCGTTCACGGGTATCTCGGCGAAATCGACGAAGCGCTGCACCATGTCGAATGCATGGTCGATGCGCACATTGGCGCGTGCGTGTTTCTCGGTGTGGATCCCAATCTGGCGCCGCTCAGGAATCACCCGAGATATCAGGCGGCGCTCAAGCGGGTTGGGGTTGGCCCGCAGCGTACGGCTTCAGCAACGCATACAGCGTTGACATGATTGGCACCGCAATCCCTGCCCGCGCGGCGCGCCGCACGATCGATCCGTGCAGCGCTTCCACCTCGATCCGTTTCCCTTGCGATAAATCAATCAGCAGCGACGATCGCATGGTCCCGGGGATCGCATCGATATAGTTCTTGATCCGATCGATCACATCCGAGCGAACCGGTACGCCTTCAGCGCGCGCAACTCGTTCAACCTCCCGGCACCCGTCGAGAAACTGCGCACGGATTGCGGGATCGCCCCAGAGCGGCCCAATCGGAAGCCGTGCAGCGCCGGTGAATCCGGCAAGCGTGACGAGAAAAATGAACTTCTCCCAGATCGGCGCGCGTCCATCGTCGACCGCCTCCGACTGGATATCGGCGCTGCTCAGAATGTCGTGAATCGCGCGAACCCGGGCCGACAGCCTCGGCAACGCGCCAAACACTTCGCCAAAGACTATGCGCCGGTGCGTTCCGGTCTGCTCGATGATCCCGGGCCCCACCATCGCGGTGGCGATGTACGTTGTCCCGCCAATCACCGCATCCTGTCCGACGACCGCCGCGATCTCCTGGGCGCTATCGACACCATTCTGAACTGTCAGCACTGAGGATTCCGGTCCAAGCATCGGTGCAATGAGTGGCAACGCGGTGGCATTGTCGTAGGTCTTCACGGCGACGATCACGACATCGACCTGACCGACGCGGGTGGTGTCCTCTTCGGCGGGAGCGGTGACCGTAAAGTCGCCCAGCATCGGACTGCGAACGACGAGTCCACGCTGACGAATCGCTTCGAGATGGGCGCCGCGGGCAATGAACGTGACCGAATGGCCGGCCTGCGCAAGTCTCGCGCCGTAGTAGCCGCCGACGGCACCCGAACCGAGAATCGCAAAGCGCATCAGCCCGATCCTTTTCTGCCGTAGTTTGAGCGAACGCGGCCGGTTCGGTCAGAGCTTCACTGACAAAACCCATCGACGGTGCAGCGTCGATGGCACCCAGCTCGTCGCTAGTCGAAGATCTTCTGCTGGCGGACGGTTCAACTGGCCAGGCATTCTTCGCGGCAGCCGCAACCTGCAGGTGTACGGCCACAAGACTGTAGCATGTGGCGTTTTGGCGCCGATCAAGAGGGTCACGCCGCGTGCTAAAATTGCCCCCTCAGGCCGAGCGCCGGGCGGTACGGTTCCGCCCCGCCCGGGACACAGCATGGCCGCCCGCCTCACCACATACGTCGTCGTCGGCATTGTCGCCGCTACGCTGATCGCCGGTTTGATGGTCGGCGCGCAACGCGACGACAACGACGGACTGGTCGATCTGATTGTTTTCAACGGCAAGGTCTATACAGCGGACGCGTCGGGAACAATGGCGGAGGCGGTCGCCGTACGCGGCAATCAGATTCTGCGCGTCGGCAGCAACCGCGAGATTAACCGTCTTCGCCGTCCGCAAACCGTCGTCGTCGACGCGAACGGTGCCGCCATCCTGCCAGGCTTCGAGGACACGAGCACGCATTTCATCGACGGTGGGCTCGCGCTCGATGAAGTAGACCTGGGCGACGCGACAACCATCGAAGAGGCTCAGGCACGCGTTCAGGCGTGGGCAACATCACATCCGGATCGTCCCTGGATCGTTGGCCGTGGCTGGCACGCGTCTGTGTTCCCGGCCGGCCCCACTCACCAGCTCCTTGATGCGGCCGCGCCCGATCGGCCAGCGTATCTTCTCTCCGCCGACGGCCGCTCGGCGTGGCTGAACTCGAAGGCGCTTCAGCGCGCAGGCATCACGAAACGAACGCCGGTTCCCTCCGACGGAGTGATCGTAAAGGAGCCACGCACCGGCCAACCGAGTGGGTTGCTGAAGGGCAGCGCGGTCGCGCTCGCGGCAAAAGTGCTCCCCCGCGCCACCCGCGACGAGCGTGAACGGGCTCTGCACGCGGCGATCGAGGAAGCACACCGCCAAGGAATCACGAGCATTCACGACACGATCGACCGCGCCGACGATTTCATGCTCTATGACGATGCACGCGAGGCCGGAGAGCTGGCCGTGCGAGTGTTCGCGTCGGTCCCCGGCGACGATGTCGCGGAAGCCGAGCTGTTCAAGCAGCTCGAATCGTTGTCGAGCAAGTATCCCGACGATCCTCTTTTCAAAATGGGCGGCGTGGAGCTGTCGATCGACGGTGGCGTCGAATCGCTGGATGCCGCGCTGCTGCAGCCTTACGAGACCCGGCCAGACTATGTCGGGCCCAACCGTGTCGATCCCGATGCGCTGAATCGGCTGGTGAGACTGCTCGATGCACGCGGTTGGCCGATCACGATTGAGGCTTCCGGTGACCGCGCGGTGCGCATCGCGCTTGATGCGTTGGAACATGCCGCCAAGTCGAATAAGGAGCCAGAGCGAGGGCGTCGCCACCGGATCGAAGGGGTCGAGCTCGTCGATGCGATTGATGTGCCACGATTCGCGCGGCTGCGAACCATCGCGGCAATTCGCCCGGCCGACATGCCGCCAACCTCTGAACAACTCGAGGCGTGGGAACGATCGGTAGGGGCCGAACGCTCGTCCCGGGCGTGGCCGGCGGGCAGTCTCGTATCCGCGCGAGGTCAGCTCGCATTCGGTACAGGCTGGCCCATGCACCCGATGGATCCTTTTGCCGCGGTCCAGACCGCCGTGACGCGGACGACACCGGACGGCGTTCCAGAGCGCGGCTCGGCCGTTGCGGAGCGGGTCACCGTGAAACGGGCGATCAATGCCCTTACGTCGGTGCCTGCCTATCTCTCCTTCGATGAACAGCGCAAGGGATCGCTGAAGAAGGGCATGCTGGCAGATCTGGTCGTGCTCACGACCGACATCTTCGACGCACCGGAAGCAGAGCTCGGTCGAACGAGCGTCGCGGCGACGATTTTCGACGGAAAAATTGTTTACCAGCGAAGCGCCAAGTCGACCAACTGACGCC
>JBPYFA010000226.1:0-12589 GCA_051986585.1 Vicinamibacterales bacterium
ACGCTGCGCAATCTCAATCGCCGCGTCACGATCGATCGGCACGCCGATGATCCGCGCCGATCGCTCGACGATTTCCCGAATCTCGTCCTCACCGTAAAAATCGAGCCGGTGCACGATGCCGAAACGCGCCCGCAGCGGCGCGGTCAGAAGTCCGGTTCGCGTGGTCGCGCCAATCAGCGTGAACCGCTGCACCGGGACCTTGACCGATCGCGCGCTCGGTCCTTGTCCGATCATGATGTCGAGCTCGTAATCCTCCATCGCCGGGTAGAGAATCTCTTCAATCGCCGGCGACATCCGATGGACCTCGTCGATGAACAACACCTCGCGCTCTTGCAGGTTGGTCAGCATCGCCGCAAGATCTCCGGCTTTCTCAATCACCGGTCCGGCGGTCGCGCGCATCGACACCCCGAGTTCGTTGGCGATGACGCTGGCCAGCGTTGTCTTGCCGAGTCCGGGCGGTCCGTACAGCAGCACGTGATCCAGAGCATCGCCGCGCTGTTTCGCCGCCTTGATCGAGACGTGAAGATTCTCGCGAATCCGTTCCTGTCCGATGTAATCGTCGAGCGTGCGCGGACGCAGCCCTGCCTCGTACTGGGCATCATCGTCGGCTCGACCCGGACTGACGAGGCGAGCGTCGTTCATCCCTTCATCAAACCCCGGAGAACTTCACGAAGAGCCGCTTCAAAGCCAACACCGTTCGATCGAGCGAGGACCGGACCAATCGCCTTCTCCGCTATCGCCCGCTGATATCCCAGATTGGTCAACGCCGACAGCAGATCCTCACGAAGCTGATCTTCCGGCCGCGCCGTCGCCGGAGCGTCCGGACCGGCCCCGGTGAGCGTGGCCGGAAGCCGGTCCTTCAACTCCAGGCCGATGCGCTCGGCGGTCTTCTTGCCGATGCCTGGAATCGCCGTCAGGCGGGCGACGTCCTGACTGCGGATCGCGCGGATGAAATCGGGCGGCTCGATTCCCGACAGCACCGCGAGCGCAAGCTTGGGCCCGATGCCGTTGATCGCGATCAGGCGCTCGAACAGGTGCAACTCGAGCGGCGTCGCAAACCCGAACAACGCAATCACGTCCTCACGGACGTGCGTGTGAATGCGCAGCGTCACCGGCGTACCCGCATCGCCCAGGACGTAAAACGTCGACAGCGGTACTTGCACGTCGTAACCGACACCACCGGCGTCCACGATCAAGCGGCTTGGATTTTTGTCGACGAGAGTGCCGCGAAGCAACGCGATCATCGATCCAGTTTGTCCGCCGTCCTGTTTGCTTCTCTCATCGTGCGGTCCCTCGCACCAATTCCTTTCAAGGCCTGTATTCCCTCCACGACCGCAGCGTCGTGCGCGGCTTCTCGGCCGCGGCCCGTTCCGCGACCACGCCGGTGGCGCTGTGCACATGGCATATCGCCACCGCCAGCGCGTCGGCGGCGTCGTGCGGTGAAGGGGGCCTGTCGAGTCCCAACAGGAGCTTGACCATTTGCTGGACCTGGTACTTCTCGGCGCGGCCGAATCCGACAATGGCGCGCTTGATCTCCGCCGGCGCGTACTCGACAACGGGAAGCCCCGCTTCGGCGGCAGCCAGGAGAGCGATGCCACGGGCATGGCCGAGCTTGAGCGCGCTGCGCACGTTGCGAGCGTGAAAGATGTTTTCGACCGCGACACACTCAGGCCGATACCGTTCGAGCAGGAGCGCCAGATCGGTGTGGATGTGCTTCAGCTTGTCAGGAAATGATGAACGGGCAGGAGCCGAAATCGATCCACAGATGACGAGGACGTGACGGCCGCCCGACACTTCGATGCAGCCGTAACCGGTGCGCTCGGAGCCGGGATCGATCCCGAAGATCTTCACGCCAACGAGGCCTCGATCTCCTTCTCTTCGATGTCGGCGTTCGACCAGACTTTCTTGCTGTCCTCGTGCTCCTCGAGGGCTTCCATCAGCCTGATCATCTGCTGCGCCTGTTTGCCTTCGAGCTTGACGTAGTTCTGCGGCAGCAGCGCCACTTCCGCCGCGCCGGGCTCGATGCCAAGAGCCTTCACCGCATCGAGCACGGCCTGGAACGCGTCCGGCGCTGACACGATCTCCCAGCTGTCTCCGTCGTCGCGCATGTCGTCAGCACCAGCATCGAGAGCGGCCGACATCAGCGCTTCTTCCTCAGCCTTCGATTTTTCGACGACGATGTAGCCCTTCTTGTCGAACATCCAGGCCACGCTGTTTTCCGCCGCCAGGTTGCCGCCGTATTTCGACAGCACGTGACGAATCTCGCCGACGGTGCGGTTCTTGTTGTCGGTCAACGTCTCGACGATGATCGCGGCCCCGCCAGGACCGTAGCCCTCGTAGCTGATCTCCTCGTACGAAACGCCGGGCAACTCGCCGGTGCCGCGTTGAATCGCGCGCTTGATGTTTTCGGCGGGCATGTTGACGGACTTGGCTTCGGCCACGATCGTGCGCAGGCGGGGGTTGCTGTCGATGTCGCCCCCGCCACTGCGGGCGGCCACCGTCAGTTCCTTGATGATGCGCGTAAAGATCTTGCCGCGCTTGGCGTCAGCGGCCCCTTTTTTATGCTTGATCGTGTGCCATTTGGAATGGCCGGACATGATGAAACTCCAGAGAAATCGGCAGAATTGACCGCTCATCTTACCACTTACCCGGCCCGATTGGAGCCTGGCCGGGCTGGTCTGAGACAGTCTCCAGTTCCCAGTCTCCAGTTTCCAGTTCCCAGTCTCCAGTTTCCAGACGTCAAATCATTCTCACTGGAAGCTGGCAACTGGAAACTGGAAACTCTTTTAGCGCAGTTCCCAGTCTCCAGTTTCCAGTCTCCAGTTCCCAGTCTCCAGTTTCCAGTTTTCAGTTTTCAGACGTCAAATCATTCCCACTGGAAGCTGGCAACTGGAAACTGGAAACTCTTTTTTTAGCGCTTCGCGGCCAGGATGATCCAGACGTCAGCCCGAGGGTCCCAGGGACCTCCCTGGTAATCACCCAGGACCGCGAGAATGCGGAAGCCGGCCCGTTCGAGCCGTCGCGTCATTTGCGGAACCGAAAGGGTGCGGAACGTGAGCGAGAAGCGAAAGACCTGG
This sequence comes from Vicinamibacterales bacterium, assembly GCA_051986585.1. Taxonomy (GTDB): domain Bacteria; phylum Acidobacteriota; class Vicinamibacteria; order Vicinamibacterales; family 2-12-FULL-66-21; genus JALZOC01. The sequence goes on from JBPYFA010000226.1 coordinate 3,078, forward strand.
CGGTTCTGACCGCTTCGTACTCGGTACTCCTGATCGAAGATCGTCAGGCGCCGGGCGCGATCCTGCCGCACGGTCTCCACGAGCGTCAGCGTCGAGTGCCGGCCGCGACGCCCCGAGAGGCTCGTGCGATTGCGATATTCGTCCCACTTGGGCAGGTCTGGGACCACGTCGATGGCAAACAGTCCGCCACGACGGAGCACTCGAGACACCGACTCGAATGTCCGAATCAAATCGCGTTCACGCGTCAGTGACTGCAGAATGCCGTAGGCCGCGAGGACCGCGCTGAATTTCCTGCGGCTCGTGAAGGGCAGGTCGCGAATGTCGCCGCGAACGAGCGCGAGCCGGCCCTGGAGCCGCGCGCGGCTGACACGCCGGCGCGCACGCGCGAGCATTTCATCCGAGCGATCGATTCCGACGATGCGGGCCCCTGCTTGTGCAACCGGAATGGCGATGCGGCCGGTGCCGCATCCGAGTTCGAGAACCGGGCCGTCTTGCGCTGCCGCGAGCCGCTGCCAGAACGCAACGTCACGGCGCTGCAGCGTGCGAGCGTTCTCCCAGTCGTAGAAGGGCGCGTAGTCGTCCCACCCCCGCCACCCTTCGGTCATGCGTCCGGACGCTGGCCGACCGATGCGAACAGGGTCGCGTTCTGAATCTCGACAAATGCCGATCCGGCGGCAGTGGCTTCGCGGCCGTACTTCCCCACCATCGCAGCGTAGTCGCTGCCGAGACGCCGGAGCGAATCGTTCGGCGCGAGCGCAATCGCGCCTTCGATCGCGTCCGCACGGGCCTTCCAGACAGCGGCGGGCGGCGCGCCGACAAAGGATCCGGACACGGGGAACAAGTCCACCGAGAGCGGCGTGATCCCGGCCGCACTGAACAGCCCCGGAAGGGCGGGACCAATCGCCGCCGGCGGCGCCTCACCGCGGGCGAGTGCCAGCGCCGTAAAAAATCGTCGCCCGAGGTCGAACGCTTCCATCCCGGAGGGGATCGAGCTGTACCAGTAACGGGCGGCGTTGTCAGGTTCAACCGCGAGAATCCGCCCGCCGGGACGCGTTACTCGCGCCAGCTCGGCGAGCGCCATCGGCACGTCCCGTACGTGCTGAAGGACCGCGACACAGAACGTGCAATCAAACACACCGTCGAGAAAGGGCAGCCGGGCCGCGTCTGCCGATGCGAATCCAGCGCGGGCATTGATGCCGCGAACGCGAGTCAGAGCCTCGCGCACCCGCTCCGCAATCGTGTCGACGCCGAAGAGTCGCAGTTGTGAGACCTGGAGCCGCGCGAGACTGATTTCCGCGGTCCCGACACCGCATCCGACGTCGAGAATGCGCTTTCCCGGTTTGGGCTTCAGCGCGGTTTCGAGAAAATCACCAAACGCATCGTTCCACCAGCGTTCCCGGACGTGTTTGAGCGTGAGAGACGTGAGCGCGTCAAGGCCGCGGACCATGTGAGCGAGCGGATTGTACCACGTGGGCTTCAGCCTTCGCGGCTGCACCGCTTCGCGACACGACTTCGCCTCTATGAGGGCGAAGGGTTACTGGAAACAAGAAACTGAAAACTGAAACTGAAACTGGAAACTGGGAACTAAGCTGGGAGCTGGAAGCTGGGAGCTGGAAGCTGGGAGCTGGCAACTGGCAGCTATCCGCCGACGCTGCTATCCTTCCGCCGTGCCCGAGACTCCTCGTCCCGTGTTGACCTCTCAATCTCGCATCGCCATCGCGGCGGATCAGGTCTCCTGCGGCTTGGGCGGCGAGACTGCCATCGTCAATCTCAAGAACGGTGTGTATTACGGTCTGGACGCCGTCGGGACCTATGTCTGGAACCGGCTTGGCGGGACGGTGACGTTTGGCGAGCTGTGTGACTCGTTGATGCGAACCTACGACGTCGATGAGTGTCGGGTCGAGGCCGACATGCGTACTTTCCTTCGCGAGCTCGCCGACCAGGGGCTGATCGAGATCACATGACCGCACTCGTGCAGAAGATCGCGGCGCTCGATGCGAGCGATGTGCGCTTGCTTGGCAGGGCGTTCTTCGCACTCCTTCGTGCACGGGTCTCGTTGTGGACAACACCGTGGCCACCGACAACAGTCCTGGACGACAGACTCGTTGGTGCGGTCGGCCCTCGGCCGAATGTGCATCGCCTGGCGTGGGCAATCCGCGCGGCAAGCCGCTGCGTCCCTCGAGCGACGTGCCTGACACAGGCGCTCGGTTTGCGCCGGCTTTTGTCAGACTTCGGTTATGTCAGCGTCGTTCAGGTAGGCATTCAGCGCACCGACGATGAATTCAGGGCGCATGCCTGGGTAGAGCACGATGGCCTTCCGCTCCTCAGCGGCCCGGCGGACCTGGCGAGATACACACGTCTCTTCGCCTGGCCGAAGTCCCGACCACACGTGCCATGAGCGGCATCGCGGGCGTCTGGAACCTGGACGGCCGGCCGGTCGAACCTCAACTCATTGCTCGAATCGGATCGCAAATCGCTCACCGCGGGCGGGACGCGTCCGATCTCTGGTGCGCCGAGTCCATTGCGTTCAGCGCTCACGTCGAGCGCGTGGTTCCAGAGTCCGTCGCGGAGCATCAGCCGCTCACTGACGGCCTCGGGAATGCACTCGTGTTCGACGGCCGGGTCGACAATCGCGACGATCTGATCACGCAGCTGTCGTTGTGTCGCACGGCCGCCCTGCCGGACGCGGCGATTGTACTCGCGGCCTTTCAGACCTGGGGACCCGACTCGCTCGCGCGGCTCGAAGGAGACTTCGCCCTCGCATTCTTCGATGCGCGTCTCCGTCAGCTCATCCTCGCGCGCGATCCGGTCGGCTGCCGTCCGCTGTACTACTGGTTCGACCAACGCACGCTCATTTTTGGGTCAGAGATCAAAGCGATCCTTGCTCACCCATCCGTGCCTGCCACACCCAACCTGGATCTCGTCGCCGACCGGTTTGTGCGCGATCGATTGGCGTATGAGGACGAAGGTGACACGTTCTTCGAAGGTGTGCATGCGGTGATCCCGGGTCGGCGGACGACGATCTCGGTAGCCGGCGCAGCATCCGACACGTTCTGGGATTTCGACCCGCGACAGAGCCTCCGGCTGCGCTCGTACAGCGATTATGCGGCGCGCCTTCGCGACCTCTTGTTCGTCGCGGTCCAACGGCGCCTTCGTACGCGCCACCCGGTCGCGATCGCAGCAAGTGGCGGACTCGATTCATCGATCGTGCTGTGCATCGCCGACGATCTTCGGAAGAATGGCGTCGTCAGCACACCGCTGCTGCCGGTCTCGTGCGTCGAGCAGCAAACGGATCGCAGCGAGGAATCGCAGTTTTTGAAGGCACTGGAGTGCGCACGCGATCTCCGCGTCGCTCGAGTCGAGATCGGCGTGCCGGCGAGCAGACACGATCTCGAGCGCGCAGCGTGGCACTGCGAATGCCCACGAATTGATGATGCCTGGCACGCCCACCGTCCAATGCTCGCGTGGGCGGCCATGCGCGGCTGCAGAGTCCTACTGACAGGACACTGGAGCGATCAGTTCCTCTTCGTCACCGGTTATCTCAGCGATCTGTCGCGGCGCTTTGCCTGGCGACAAGTGCGCACGCATCTCGACGAATACACGCGCTGGTTCGTCGACGCTGACCCCGGTTACTTCCGTGAGCGTTTCCGTCGTGAGCTCGCGCGCAATCTCACACCGCACCGGGTTCGCGGACGGCTCGGCCGTTTGCTCGCACGACCTCGTTCCCATGACCGCTGCACGTTTGCGAGTCCGATTCTGCGATCTCGCGCCGAACGCGGTCGCCATTCCCTTCCGCGGCCGTCCTGCCGCACCGCGCACGCCCGCGACATTTATCAAATGGTGCGCGCGCTCTCGCATCGCCTTCAGTTCGAAGCCGACCAGAAGCTCGCCGCCAGCGAGGGCATCGAGTCGCTGACGCCTTTTCTCGATCGCGATCTGATCGCGTTCCTGATGAGCATCCCCGGCGAAGTTCAGAACAAGGACGGCGTGCCGCGTGCCCTGCTGCGCGACGCAATGCGCGGGATCGTGCCGGACGCGATTCTCCGGCGCAGATGGCGAAACGACGATGCCCTGGTTCGCGGTCGTCAGCAACGGTATCTCGCCTTGCGTTGCCGGCTGGACACCTCGCATCGTCTCGGGTTTGTCACCGAGCCTTGCACCGTCGATGATGGGATCTTCGACTGGCTGGGGCTGGAATTCTGGAGTCGCGTATTCTTTTCTGATAGGCTCAGCCAACCTCAGCCCTCGCTCCGGAGCCGGTGAAGCTATGGACACCGCAGTCACACCGCCAGACCACGACGACCGCGAGAAGCTGCCCTACTCTCCTCCGAAGCTCACGATTCACGGCGACCTTCGCAAGATCACGGCGGCCAAGCAGAGCGACAGGAGCGAAGCCGGCCAGCCGAAAACATTCAATTCCGGGATGCCCTAGGCGAATGCCTCCGGTGGCTCGGTGAGTTGTGCACCGGGCGGACTGATCCAGCAAAGCGTCTCATGAGCGGCATATTCGGTGGCTGGAACCTGGACGGCAATTCATTGCCGACCGATCAGGTTCAAAGGTGCGTCGATCGAATCAGCCCCACGGCGATTGGACAGATCCGGATCCACGATTTCGGCGCGGCGAGCATTGCCGCCAAAGTCACCACCGGCGGGGACGGCTCCGCTGCAAGGTCGAGCGCGCAGCCTATAGGGCAAGTCGGCTGTGTCTTCGATGGACGACTCGATAATCGCGGTGATCTGATCGCCGCGCTGCGTCGAAGCTCGCCGGTGCACGACGAATCCGCCGAGGTCGAACTCGTGCAGGCCGCGTATGTGGAGTACCGCGACCGATTCGTCGACCATCTTGAGGGCGACTTCAGTTGTGCCGTGTTCGATCGTGCGTCGAATCAATTGCTGATCGCACGAGACCGGCTGGGCGTGCGTCCAGTCTGCTTCACCCGCGTGAACCGCACATTTCTGTTTGCCAGCGAGGCGAAAGCGCTCCTGGCCTGGCCTGGTGTCGCGGCGATACCAGACGAGCTGATGATGGCCGATTTCGCGCTGCAATTTCTCGCCATCGACAGTCAGAAGCGGACGTTCTTTCGCGACGTTCAGTCGGTCCCTCCCGGTCACGTTCTGGTCGTCACTCCGGAGACAGCGACGCTTCGTCGATACTTCGATTTCGAGACCGAGCGCGTCATCAGATTCCGAACGTTTACCGACTACGTGGACGCATTTCATCAACTGGTTGTTGCGTCGGTCCGGAAGCGGCTGCGCAGCGCAAGACCGGTGGCGATCTCGGTCAGCGGCGGCCTCGACTCCGCGTACATCTTTGCCGTCGCGAGTCGGCTCGAACGTGAAGGCACCGCTCCATGCCCGTCAGTTCGCGGGTTCAATTACGCGGGAACCTCGGGGACGCCATCCTGCGAGGAGGAGTACGTTTGCGCAATCGAACGCGCGGCCGGGGCCACGATCGCGCGCATTCCGCAGCGCGCCGGATTCATGCAGTTTGCCGCTCGTGAGGTCTGGCACACGGAATCACCCCTGGTCGAGGGGCTGGCGTGCCAGCGGCAGGCGATGCTCCGGGCAGTGAGCGCAGAGGGGGCCGGCCGCTTGCTGACGGGCCACTGGGGCGATCAAGTGCTGTCTGATTCCGACTATTTGATCGACCTGTGCCGCTCGCGGAGTTGGCAAACAGTCCGGCATCATTCGCGGGCGTGGCGAATCAGCCGGCGGTCCCTGGCCGCGCGATTCGCTTGCGACGTCGCGTCACGGCACCTGCCACGGATCTTTATGCGTGCCGGCCGTCGGATTCTTCGCGAGCGGAACGGGATCTGGCGCGCACCGTGGTACTCGGCTCGTTTCCGGCACATGCTGCGCGACCGATTCGAACAAGCTCGCCTGCTCCGGCCGGCAGGAACGAGTCATGCGTGGGCAATCTACCAACAGAGCCGTCGCAGCTATCACGTGCAATGCCTGGAGTGGAACTGTCGCATCGGCACGATGCACGGCATCGACATGGCGTTTCCCTATCTCGATGCCGAGCTCCTGCAGTTTCTGATGAGCATCCCGGGCGACATCCAGTCGTACGACGGCGTCGCGCGCGGACTCATGCGCGCGGCCATGCGCGGGCTCGTGCCCGATGCCGTGATCGATCGCCGCACCAAAGGGGAGTTCACTCATCTCGCCAACCGCAGCATCGAAATCGACTTTCCGGAAATCGCCCGAATCCTCGGACCGTCGGCGATGCTGATGCAGAATGGCTACCTGGATAGTGCCGGATGGCGCCCGATGCTCGATCGATGGCGATCGGCGATCCGCACGGCCGACAATGCCAGCCTCACGAATCGGCTGCTCGAACTCTGTGGCATGGAGCTCTTTCTTCGGCAGTACACCGGTGTCGGCGACACGAGCACGAGTGCCGCTGAACTGCAAGTGACCGCATCCTGAATGGTGAACCGCGTTTGTATGCGCCCGGTTGTGCATCACCTTTACGGCCTGCGCATTCGAACGCCGTGGCCAGTCACGGGAGTTCCCGTCTGCGGGCCACCCTGGGATATCGAACTCGTGGAAGGCGACGCCGAAACACTTACCGCCGCGGCCTCGTACGTTCCGTCCGAACAACGATTCCAGTGGGCGCAATGCGCCACACTTCCCGACGGCTCCGCCTACCGCCGCTGGACTAATCTGTTCGAGTTTCTCGTCTCCGCCGACGCGCGCCAGATCCGCGCCCGCTTGCTTGGAGAGGGAAACAACGAAGCGATGCTCGCGTACCTGCTGGTCGACGCGTTGTCGTTCTCGATGGTTCGTCTCGGGAAGGAGCCACTGCACGCCGCGGCAGTCGCCACCGCTCGGGGCGCGATCGGCTTTGTGGGCAATAGCGGCGACGGCAAGTCCACGCTTGCCGCCCTGTTCGTACGGTGCGGCGCGGCTTTGCTGACCGACGACATGCTGGTGTTGACCCGTGCCGAGGGGCGGTGGCTGGCCGAACCCGGTCCCCCGCGCCTGAAGCTGTACCGCCCGATGGCTGACCACATCCTGGGCCGGGTTGACGGCACGGTCCCGATGAACCAGGCGACCGAAAAACTGATCATCCCGTTGTCGGCCGCGCGGGCAGCGACTCGGGCAGTGCCGCTGCTCGCAATGTACGTCATCGACGAGGCGCCGAGCGGCCGGCTTGCGATCAATCGCCTTTCACCTGCAGCGGCGTGGCCAAGAGTCCTCGCGCACACGGCAGGCCACTATCCGTCAGAAGCGCAACGCCTCCGCCGGCAGTTTGAATTTGTGACCACGCTCGTCCGCGACGTTCCGATCAAGACGCTGTCGTACCCGCGGAATGAGGATGAGCTCTTCGATGTCGGTCAGGCGATCGGTGCCGATCTCGCACGATCGATCGATTGAGCATATGGCACGCGTTCGCCACGCGATCGCACAGGCGTTGTTTTCTGTCGGCCGGGTCGCCGACGGAGTGGCTCGGACGAGCACGTATATCGCTGCTGGAACACGACAGATCGCCGACCTGCAGGAAGATCAACGTCGAGCGTGGGAATTGTTCTACGCCAATCATCCGTCGCACGATTCGACGCTGATGCCCTGGGAAGCCGACGTCGTCGATCGATTCGTGCAACGCGGCGCCACCGTGCTTCTGGTCGGCTGCGGCAGCGGCCGCGACCTGGTGCCGCTCGTCCAACGCGGCTGTCGCGTCACCGGCCTCGATGCCAGCCAGACGGCGCTCGAGATCGCCGACCGCGCGCTTCAGGCACATGGATGCACCGCCGCGTTGGTGCGAGGTTTTTTCGAGGACACTCCCATCGCTGGGGCGTTTGATGCGGTGATCTTTTCGTACTATGCGTACGCGTCGATTCCGATGTCTGGTCGCCGGATCGCGGCGCTCGACAAGGCGGCATCGCTCCTCGAGCCTGGTGGGCATATCGTGATCAGCCATGCGGCGCACGGCGTCCGGCCGCGTGCCATTCTCGTCGGACTTGCACGCCTTGCCGGCACGCTCGCCCGATCCGACTGGCGAATCGAACCGGGTGATCTCGTCTGGCGCGATCGCGTCGAAGGCCCAACAATCTCCTACGCCCATATATTCGAGGACACCGAGCTCAGGTCGGAGGCTCGGGCGGCGCGCTTGACGATCGTGTCTCATCAGATCGTTGATGGCGCCGTGGTCGCCGTGCTGGCACGAACGTGACGTCACCGGCCTGGGTCGATTCGCTGTTACGCGGGCAGATACCGTCGTGGCCAGAGGTCGAGCGGGCCGACCGGACTGCGCTTGATACCTGCGACGCGCTCGAAATCTCAGCGCTGGTTTACGCTCACCTGACGCGTCACGCCGGCCGCCACGACTGGCCACTCGACATCTGCCGCCAGTTGCAGCAGCGGGCGCGTGCCGCGGCCGCCCGGGAGCTCGTTCGCATCGGTGAGATCCAGCACGTCCTCGATCGATTGGCCTCGCGGCAGATTCATCCGGTCGTGTTCAAGGGTGCCGCGCTCGCCCACACCGTATACGATTCGCCAGCCTCGCGGCCCCATGCGGACGTCGACGTTTTGGTGGCGCGCGAGGAGATCGACACCGTGCGCAACGTGTTCGTCTCGGCCGGGTACAGCGAGCCGCCGCTTAGCGATGGGGAATTCGTGTTCTGCCAGTTTCAAATGACACGGCGCGATCGCTTTGGCATCGATCACGTGTTCGACGTGCACTGGAAGATCAGCACTCAGACGCTGTTCGCCGACGTGCTCGGCTGCGATGAAGTAGAGGCCGACTCGGTGCCGCTGCCGGCGCTCGGCCGGCACGCGCGCACGATGTCAGGACCGCACGCGCTGATTCTCGCTTGCATCCATCCGGTGATGCATCACCGCAACGCGCAGCGATTGATCTGGCTGTGCGATATCGATCGGCTCGTCAGAGCGCTGCCCCCCTCGGCGCTTCGTCGGTTTGCGTCGATCGCGATCGATCGGCGGGTATCGAACATCTGCGCGCAGCAGCTAAAGTCGGCCCACGAGCGCTGTGGCACGCCACTCGGTGAAGAGATGATGGCGCTGCTCCGGACCTCGCCTGCCACGGAACCGTCAACGGCTTACTTGCGCACAGGCCGCCGATGGCATCACGAGCTCTATTCGAATGTGAGGAGTCTCAGCGGATGGCACGACCGGCTGCGGTTGCTGCGCGAGGTGTTGCTGCCAAGCAGCAAGTACATGCTGAAAAGCTACCAGTTAGGCTCGAGTGCCCGCGTCCTGCTGCCTGCGCTGTACGTCCACCGCTGCATGAACGGTGCGATGAAAATTCTCATGGGACGGAAGTAGGGCTTGCAGCTGCCAGCTCCGGCTTCCAGCTTCCAGCTTCCAGCTTCCAGTTGCCAGTTGCCAGTTGCCAGTTCCCAGTTTCCAGTTCACAGTTTCCAGTTCACAGTTTCCAGTTCCCAGTTTCCAGTTCCCAGTTTCCAGTTCCCAGTTTCCAGTTCCCAGTTTCCAGTTCTCAGTTTCCAGTTCTCAGCCTCCAGGTCACGGCGGCCGTCCGTCCCGGAAGG
>JBPYFA010000227.1:0-16038 GCA_051986585.1 Vicinamibacterales bacterium
GCTGAAGAAGTGCCACGGAGAGACGGCTGACGCTTGGGATCGCCGACCTCGACCGCGATCGAACCGACGCCGGCCTTGGTCAGCGTTTGCGCGTCGCGCTGCAGTGTCTCGAGCGCCGTCCGAGCCGCGGCCACCGCATCGGAGAAGAGAAGTACGACTGCCGGCTTCCCTCTCAGTTCCGACAGCGAATGCGATTGTCCTGAGAGATCCTGGAGCGTGAACGCGGGCGCGGGGAATGGCTCGTACAACCACGTCGCATCCGGAGGCGAACCCAGACGCGAGACGGGCGGCGCGGACTCCGTCATCGGTCGCGTTGCGAAGGGCTCGGCGCTGACGCTTCCGCCTTCGACGATCTTGATGCGGGTGTTCAGCGCGACATCGGTGATCACCTGGCTGCCGCCCGAGGGCCACTCGACCGTGAGCGTGGTCACGTGCTCGCTGGGACCAAGCCCTATCAGCAGTTCCTTCGAGTGCTGCGACAGAAATCCGGAGCCGGCTTGCAGAATCTTGGTCCGCCGCATTCGATCGGTTTGGACGATCACTCGCGCACCGATCGCATCGCGATTGCTCTTCGTGCCGGTCAGCCGGACGACGAGGGATGCAGACCGCTTCTCGAAATCATTCCGGAAGACCCGAAGCTGCGGCGCCTGCCGGGCGGCCATCACGACGAGGTCCTGATCGCCATCGCCGTCGATGTCGAGCAACGCAAACGATCGGCCGTCCTGATCGAGGTCGAGCCCAAGGGCGCCGGCGACTTCGTCGAAGCCGCCGTGTCCGTCATTGTGCAGCAACACGTTCCGCTGTCGACTGGCGATTGAACCGTGAATCAGCAGCTCGTTGATCGCGCGCCACGCCTCGTCGTAGGACGTGCCCGGCACTCGCGTGAGCGGCGAGCGCGCGACCACCTGTCGCCAGAAGAATCCTTCGAGATCGTCATCTCTGAACGCTCGCGGGGCCCCACCCCCGCTCGCACTCGCTCGCGCGTCCGCGCTCGCTCGGGCCGCAGGCGCTGTCAGCTCGGTCTCTTTGCGAGTCAGCATCCCATTGACGACGTAGATGTCTTCCCAGCCGTCGCTATCGAAATCGAACGCGTCCGAGGACCAGGCCCAGCGCCCCATTCCGGCATGCGCCTCAACCGTCTTATCCTCGAACCGTCCGTCACCCAGATTTCGCAACAGCGAATTGCCGCGCGCGTGATGGTGATAGCGCGCACGCACGTCCGGCGTCGCGTCTGCCATGAACGTCGGGGCCGAGGTCACGCGCAGGCCAGGCGCGCTCCACATGTTGCCGGTGTAGATGTCGAGGCGCCCATCGTTGTCGTAGTCGAGGAACGTTGCGCTCATCCCGGCGCCGTAATCGAGGACGCCGGCCGAGGCGGCCACGTCTTCGAACTGGACCTTGCCGTTCCGGAGCCCGAGGTTCCGATAGAGATTCTTGGTCCCGAAGTCGTTCGCGACGAGAAGATCCGGCCAGCCGTCCCCGTCGTAGTCGCCCCAGGCCGCGGCGAAGTGATAGCGATCGTTGCCGACGTCGAGACCGGTCTCCTGTGTCACGTCGACGAAGTGACCGTGGCCGTCGTTTCGCAGGAGAACGCCGGGGGGCCCGTTGCGCGCGTCGTAGTACGGCGCCGGCGTTCCTGCCTTGTCCTCGCCGGCCCCGAAGAAGTAGGCGTAGACGCACAGGTACAGATCGAGGAAGCCGTCGCGGTCGTAGTCCGCCATCGTGATCGACGTGAGCACCCCTTGAAGCGGCCGCGCGAATCGAAATGCATCCTGGGCCGGGGTGAAGTGCCCCTTACCGTCGTTGATAAAAAGGATTGGTTTTGTCGCCGTCGCTACCACCAGATCCTGATCGCCGTCGTTGTCGATGTCAGCAAAGATCGACGCCGACGTGTCATCGAGGACTCCTACTCCCGCCTGGTCGGTGATGTCCTCGAACGTCGAGTCGCCGCGGTTCCGGTAGAGCCGATTGGGCAGCCCGGCCGGCTGGGCCACGTACAGATCGTCGAGCCCGTCTCCGTCCACATCCCCAACCGAGACGCCGTGATGGCCGTTCGAGTCGCGCGTGAGAACCGAGTCGAACGTCGCCATCCATGAATCGAGATCGATCGCGAGCTGGTTGCGGAACGAGGCGTTGCTTCCGAGAGCACGCTCGGTGATCTCGGTGAAGATTGGCGTTCGCGCCCGGCTGACGACGTGCGACAGCGCGATCCATCGGACGATTTGCCAGCCTGACGGGTTTCGGCGCCAGCTCACCTGCCATTCGCCGACGTGCTCGACGCGATACGCTTTCGTTCCGGCGCCAACGATGTCGTACCGGATCGTCGTGCGGGCGGCTGAGGACGAATCAGCAGAACCGTCAGGCTCGATCGACGTCACGAGCAGCTCGGCGACCGCGACGTCACGAAGATCGGCAGTCAGCCGCTGCAGTTCGGCGCCGAACGTGCGGACGTCGAGCGTCAGTTCACTCGGTAGATCCTTCGCTCGCGTCACTTCGAGCTGCGCGTCACCCGTGGCCGCTTCCTCGGCTGGAAGAAGCCGGCCCCCCCGAAAGCCCGGATCGAGCAGCGCCTTGATGACGGGTGGCGTCCGTCCGGCAGCGCCACTTCGAAGGGCGCCGGAGAGCTCGCGGAGCCGGGCCTCCAGCTCCTTCACCTCACCTTCAAGCGGGAACGCGTCGCTGCCAGGTTCGACCTGCTTCAGAAACGGTTCTGTGATGGCGGGAACCGCGAGCTTCGGGCGATACACGGCCTTCTCTTGTGCTTCGTCTGCCTGACGCGGCGGATCTGACGCGCGTTGCGCTGCGCCACCGGAGGAACCGGATAACAGTAAAAGGCTCGCGATCAAGAGCCGACCCGACTTCGCCCGCCATCCAGTGGAAAGACTCATCGCACGAGACCGGATTTCGGGGTGCTGGCCGACTCGGAAAAGCCGAGCGCGTGGAGGCGATCGGTCGGGAGCTGTCTCCACTCCTTCCGGCGCCCTCCGGGGAGGCGGACCTCGACGTCGACGGGACCCGCGTAATCTCCGAGGCCGAAGTAAGCGCGAAGATCGCTCTGCGACAGAAAGCTTCCACCGGAACGGATCTCCCGCACCTGCTTGCTGCCGCCGCCGCTGACCGTAACCTTTGCGCCGATCCCGAATCGGTTGTCCGGGGACGTGACGCGCACCGCCACCCAATGGTGCTTCGACGTCTGCTTATTTTCCAGGAGTGTGGGCCCATCATCGATGTTGTTAATCACGACGTCGAGATCGCCATCGTTGTCGAGATCGCCCACCGCGAGGCCGCGGCCGACGCGCGCGAGCTGCAGCCCGCTGCCGGCGCGCGCCGACACGTCGCGAAATCGTGAGCCGGTGTTCAGCAGCAGTTGATTCTTCTGCCGGTACGTTTCCCCCAACTGCGGATACTGGTCGATATCGGAGAAGATGTGGCCGTTGGCAAAAAACAGATCGAGCTTCCCATCCAGATCGGCGTCGAAAAAAGCTGCGCCCCAACCCATAGGGGCGAAGGTGGGCCCGGCGATGCCAGATGACACGCTCACGTCCTCGAAGTGCTGGCCGTCGATGTTGCGATACAACGTGTACCGATCGTGCGCGAATGTCGTGAGCACGAGATCGATCCGTCCGTCGCCGTCGTAGTCGCCGGCGTCGGCGCCCATTCCCGCCTGGGCGCGGGCGTCGCCGTTTACCGCGACGCCTGCAGTCTCGGCGACGTTCTCGAATCGGCCGTTGCCGAGATTGTGGTACAGGAAATTCGGGTTGGAGTCGTTCGCCACGAACAGATCGACGAGCCCGTCGTCGTCATAATCGGTCGCGACCACGCCGAATCCGTACGCGCGTGTCGAATCGGAAAGGCCGTGCGCGGCGCTGGCCTCCCGGAACTGCCCGTTGCCGAGGTTTTCGAAGAAGAGGTCGGCTTCGCCAGGAAGTCCGGCCGGCCCGACCATGATCGACGGTCCGTTGCGCCAGACCAGCGAGCGCCGCGCGCTCAACACAGAATCCCACGTCGTCTCGACGTAGCGGGCAACGTACAGATCGAGGTCGCCGTCGCCGTCAGCATCGAAGAAGGTACAGCCGGTGCTCCATCCTCCTGCCGCGACTCCAGCCTTGGCGGCCACGTCTTCGAACGTGCCGTCGCCACGGTTGCGGAAGAGGGCGTTCGGTCCCCAGTTCGTGACGTAGAGATCGAGAAGCCCGTCGCCGTCGAAGTCGCCGGCGCAGACGCCGCTTCCCCAAGCTGCGAGGTCGACGCCCGCCTTCTTCGAGACGTCCTCGAACTTCCATCCCCCAAGGTTGTGGTACAGCGTATTGCGGTGCGGGACACGCTCACGTGCCGGCGTCAGCTCAGGCCCGGTCACCAGATAGATGTCGAGGAGTCCGTCGTTGTCGTAGTCGAACAGCGCGACCCCGCCGCACGCGGATTCGAGGATGTGATCTTTCGTTGGACCTCCGCAGTAGGTTCTGGCTGGCAGTCGTGCGCCTTCTTCGAATGTTGCGAGAACGGGCGCACCATCATCAGCGGATGGCGTGATTGCTGGCGCCGGTCCCATTGCCGACGCGTGGCCGCCGTAGGCCGGTTCCTTCGGAGTCGTCTGACGATAACTGCCTTCGAACGAGAGGCCGAGCGCAACTTCGCCTTCGAGTTGAGAGCGAGCGCGCTCGAGGAGCGTGAAGATCGGCCGGGTTGCCGAAGCGAGTTCTCGAGCGTCTGTCGGGGACACGGTGGCGAGGGTCGCGGCGGCACGGCGCAGTTCCTCCCGCAACGCAGGTGGAAGACTCGTTCGTGCCGCCGGTGCTGATGGGGTGCCCGGATCGGGTTCCGCGCCGAGCGCCTCGAGACTGCGAGTGGCTGCCGCCAGTGCGCGCCGAACCTGTTCGGTCGGCGTTCCTTCGCGCACCGCTTGCTGCAGTTGATCGACCGCCGCATGTTGAAGATCGAGGAGACGTGTTCGTTCCTTCGTCGTATCGGGTGCGGTGTTCGAAGGCGTCTGACGCGATGCGGCAGTGATCGGAATCAATAAGCCAAACGTCGCCGAGAGCACGAGCAGGACAGCAGGTGTTCTGGAGAGTGCGCGATCACGAAGATCCGAAGAGCCGAGCTGCACGGGCCGACGGCTTACGTCGAAGAGTCGAAGAGTCGAAGACTCGAAGAGCCAACTCATTCGTCTTCGAATCTTCGTGCCGTCGATCTTAACCGGGGTCCGCTGGTGACGATCGACGCTCGAGTGCATGACGCGGTACTGTTCGCTTCATTCTGGACCACAACCGGCTGGGATCGGCAAGTCCCGCTGATAAGCTGAACCGTTGGTTGCGTCACACACGGAGCTCGAGCATCGCTGGTTCACGGAGCGGCGCCGATCGGATCGAAAAATCGTGCGTCATGACACAACGCCGCGTGCTTCGCCAGGCGCGCTCCGCTTACGTGATGTTAATCACGAGGTCGTGATCGCGGAACAACGGCGTGACGCCGGGGAGCGGCACCGCAACCGCGGTGGGCTGAAACACGCTGAGGGCGCCTGCGGTGACAATCGGAATGCTGCCCCCAGGCACGAGCACTGAAAGCACCGTCGTCGGCACTCGTATGGCCGTCGAACTTCCCCCGAATGCTTTTGCCAACGGCGCCGCCGCCGGGTCCGGCGAATTGATCGCGCCGTTGATTGCGTCTTGAAGGGCTTGCAGGGCTGGCGACAAAGGCGTGAACAGGATGCCGAGTCCAAGATAAAACCACCACGGGTGTGAGATGTGAGTGCTGACCACGGGTTTGGGAATCGTCGCCAAAGGCGCCGATGTGGCAAAAGCAAAGCTGGTGATGGGGGATCGACCGCCAACGGTACGGGCCGTTGGCAGGAGTTGCTGCATGAACGTGCCGTCAATGCTGGTGGCGAATCCTGCCGGAACGGTGAAGTCGAAATGAACTTGAAGAAATCCCATCTCATCGATCCCGATCTGTAGATTCGAGATCATCATCGTGATGCCCGCGCGCAATCCAGGCGGGGCGGCCGAGACGGGACCGGGGACGAACCACGGATTCGTCGCGGAGAATGCCGCAAGGGGAATTCCGAACGCCGTCGCGACGCGCGAGCGCACGCAGTCGCGTAGCAAACACTTATTCGACACCAGGATGCTCGAGACGTCGCCCGGCCGAAGCGCCGATCGGGTGATGAGCGCAGGTGTGCCCGCAGTGCCAGCGAGCGTGATGAGCAATCGAATCGCGGTAGGCGTCAGATCGATCGCGAGTGCGGTCGGCGCTGGCGCACCAGCTGTGAACAATGGACCGCCGGGCACCAACCGCTGCAAGGCGAGCACGAAGAAACCGGGGAAGAACTCCAGTGCGGCAAGCTCGGCGTCACGGATCGCGTCCCGCAGGTACGGAACGAGACTCTTGTCCAGATTCTCGACCGCTGCCGGGCCGCCGATGAACCATGTGTACACGTACAGCTGCTGGATGATCGCTGCCTTGAAAAGTTCAGTGGTGTCGAGTGAGAGGCCGACGACGGTCGCCGGAACCGCACCAGGAGGATTGAAGAAGATTCCTGCCCCCAACCCCACGACGTCCAGCGACGTGCGAACCGTCAGCGTTACCGGCATCGGAATTTGCTGCACCGCGATCGGTTGCGGGTTGCCGGTGCCGAAATCGAGCGCGCTGACTTCGATGAACGCGGTCGCGTCGGTGACGGTCGAATCGACGAGAGGCGTGACGTGATTCACAGGCAGCACGGGCATGAGCGCCGTGATCCCCGGATTCACGACGATGTCGCAGACGAGCGGACCTATCCGCAGCGGCTGGTGCAGGGCGCCGGAGCTCTTTCCAAACGGAGTCGTCGCCAGCCCAGCGTTCAACGCGGCAAACGTGCACTCCGTAACGATGTCGAAGCCGCCATGATCAGCGACGGCCATGGAGAATCTTCGTCATGAATGTGACGGCCGCCAAGAGCTGCGCCGACTCTTGGGAACTGAATCCCAGGTTCGCGTGCTCGGTGGACCCAACCGGATCAGAAAGGAACTGCCTGGTGATCTCTGGCTTTGCAAACAGCCAGCGCACCCAAGCTTTGTAGATGGGCGGCGGATCCCCGTGGAGGTCCAAGTCCATGTGCCCCTCTCAATCGGGAGACAGTCCGTACGGCGCAACCTGGGCCGGAACTGATGAGCTGCGCGTATCTTACTCTAAAAAGGCGCGTCGAGTCGGTGCGCGGTTGGTCCGCTGGCCATCGAGCCGCTCGATCTCCTCGCGGACACGCGCTATCTCGCGCTCCGCCTCGAGCAATGTCTGCCCAGGGCAAACAGTTTCGGTGCGTGTATGCTACTGCGCGTGAACCGGACCGTGTTCGGTTACGCGCTCGCGTGCGCGTTGTCGCTCGCATCGGCGGACTTCTTTCTCAAGCTCTCTGCGGGGCGGATCGGCAGGAGCGCGGGCACTCTCGTGTACGCGGCGACCGCGACGCTCGTCGCGGCCGGCTGGGTCGTGAGCACCACTCTGAGGGGGATGCCGCTCGGCCTGACGGCGAGAGGCGTGATCACCAGCGCCCTGGTCGGCGTTTCCTTTATGATGGTCGTCGCGTTCTTGTCAGGGCTGTTCGCGGCGGGCGCAAACCTGTCGGTGGCGGTGCCCGTCGTCCGTCTGACCGGCATAGTGATCGCCGCGGTGCTCGGGATCGTAGTCCTGCGCGAACCGCTGACATGGCGCCTCGGACTCGGAGCGCTCCTGACGCTCGCCGGCGTCTATTTCATCGTCACCCGTTGAGAGCACGCCCAGAATTCATGAAACACCTCACATGCCTCCTCCTCGTCGCAATCGCCTGCGCCTCGGACGCGTACGCCCAGCGTGTGACACGGGATGTTCCGTATGCGACCGCGCACGAGCGCCAAGTGCTCGATGTGTATGCGCCCGACGGTGCGAAGAATCTGCCTGTGGTGTTTTGGATTCACGGTGGCGGTTGGCAGGCGGGCAACAAGAGCATGGTCGGCGTGAAGCCAAAAGCATTCAACGAAGCCGGCTTCGTGTTCGTGGCGATCAATTACCGCCTGCTCCCCACCGTGGACATGGGCGCTCTAACCAACGACGTGGCCACCGCGCTCGGGTGGGTCCATAAGAACATCGCGACCTACGGCGGCGACCCAAACAGACTGCTGGTAATGGGCCACTCCGCGGGCGGTCAACTCGCCGCCTTGATGTGCACCGACGAGAAGTATGCGAAAGCGCAAGGCTTTTCGTTAACGACGATCAAGGCGTGCGTGCCGGTCGATGCCGATACCTTCGACATCCCCGCAATCATCGAAGTCGCAGAAACGCGCGCGCGGGCGCACCACTTGCCGTTACCAACCAACGGGCATCGGCAGAAGTTCGGCAACGACCCCGAGAAGCATCGCGACTTCTCCGCCGTGACTCACGTCGCGCCAAACAAGGGCATTCCGCCGTTCCTGATCCTCCACATCACCGGCAACGCGGACACGAGCGCGCAGGCCCGACGCCTCGCCAACGTCCTGCAGGACGCACATATTTCCGCGAAGGTCGTCGGCCGCGACTTGACCCACGAGGGGCTCAACGATGCGATCGGCGTGCCTGACGATCCGGTGACGAAGGAAGTGTTCTCGTTCGTCGCCAACGCGCTCAAGGAGTAGCCGAGCCGGGAAACAAAACGGCTTCCCGGCTCGACTCGCACCTCTTACCTCGGCGAACAGGGCGGCAGGCCGCTACTCGTCATCGTCGTCGCTGGTAACCCCGTTCCCACAGTCACCGGACTCGCAACGGTCGGCGGCGTTGCGGAAGGCGAGGTCGTTGCCGATCCGAGCGAGCTCGGGGGCATTGTCGCTCCGCTCGGTGGAACACTCGAGGACGGAAGCGTCGAACCCAGCGGTGCGGCCGAAGTTGCCGGCGCCGTAACGCTCGACGGCGAACCCATAGGGTTGGGCGTTATGGCAGCGCCTGGCGAGGGCGTTACGGCAGCGCCTGGTGAAGTCGTTACGGCAGCGCCCGGTGAACCAGCGCCCGGTGAACTTGATGTCGGTGTCGATCCAAGCGTCACTGATGACGTCGGTGAAGCGTACGGAATCGTGCTCCCGGCACTTGGCATAGATGTCGTCGCGCTTGGGATGCTTGAGGCGGTCGGCGTCGAGAGACCCGTGGTCGATATACCGGAGCCCGGATCGCACGGCTGTGACGGTGTCGTACTTATTGTTGGCGTCTGCGCCGCCGACGCTGGTGATGCTGGAGTCGTCTGAATTTGTGCTCCCAGCACTGCTGAGGCACACGCAATGCCGATACAGCTGAAAATAGTCGTCTTCATCACACACTCCTTTTCTGTTCTTTGACCTCCTTGTTCAAGCTGATTGGTTGCAACCATCTGGCCAGAAAATCACCGCTCTCCTATCAATTCGTGGACCTTTCCAATGATCAGTTCCTCGACCTGCTCGGTAAACGGACCCGGTCTGGCGTAATAGATCATCGCGTCCCCTCCCTCGTACCCGCCTTCCCGCAGCACACGGAGCGACGGCACGTAGCCGAACACGTCGTTGCTGTAACCCGCCACCCACATACGACGAGCCGAGTACTCGCGCGCGAGGCGAAGCGCATAATCGACGACGACCTCACCGCCGAGGGCAACCAGAGTGAACCCCTCGCTCATCGAATCTGCGGTCGGTACTCCCGGCGCGACCGCGCCAAACTGCCAGACCTGCACCGGATCGCGCTGAGCGGCGGGCAGTCTGCCGTCACGATCGATCAACCGCTGCATCGCCCACGCGTGCCGCTCGAGATAGATAGGGTCGATCGTCAGCTGACCGTGCCAGCGGGCCCGCGCAGTTTCGTCGACGAAAGGCAAGTCCACGATCCCGTACGACGTCTGGAGTGAGGCCGCCACGGGCGCTGACGCTTTCAGTGCGCGATCCACGGAGTCGGCGAGCGAGGTGCCGTGCGCGTCGACGAGCTCCATCGTTCCCCTCGGCGCCGGGTTCGCGTCTGCTCCACATCCGGCAACGAACATCGCCATCGCTCCCGGGTGCCGCTTCTCGAGCGTCGCTTGGGCGACACCGGCATAATCGCCGTGATACTGCACGATCGTTGGTGGAAGCGTCGTGTTGTGGCAGGCGTAGCCGAAGACGACTGCCCGCAGGTTGCCGGCGAGGCCGTCGACGCGAAGCACGTGGACCGTGTGATCGACGGGCCCGAGTGGCACGAATGCGGTCCGACGGTTTGCGGCAAAGCCCGCCTCGTCGCGTGCGTACGACAGACGTGCCGGCGCAAGCCGTGACACCGCCTGGCCGATCACTGCCGCCAGCTTGTCTTCGAGTTGTGTGGTGTATTTCTCGATGTCAGTCAGCTGCGTCGGCGTCAATCCGTACGCGACCGACAGTTGTTGATCGACGACCGGCCCGCAGTGTGTGTGGCTGGCATTGAACAGGATGTCGGCGCTGCGAAGATGATGCCGGCGCTGAACGATTGAAGCGACACGGTCGGTCATTCGCGCGGTCACACCGAGCAGATCGGCCGTGACGAGAACTGCGATGGGAGAATTCCCGCACTTCAGCGCCAGCGCCTTCGCGTGCAGTGGCAGTGCGACGCCTTGCGAAGGCTCGGTTCGCGCGGCGAACCCTGCCATCCAGAGAGAGCGATCCGGCGTGATGTCGATCGCCGCGGTGCCTGCGCGCCATTGAGTGCTTGACGCCGTCAGGCCACGCGAACCCACGCCAATCGCAGCGACCGCGGTGAGAAATTCCCGCCGGTGAATTGGTGCAAGTTGCACGCTCCGCATGTCAGTTCGCTCCGTCGCCGACCGCTCGATGCGGAGTGTACCTCCTGCGTGCCCGGTGCGGATCATCCACACGTAATCGCGAACCTGAGCAGCATGGCTGGTCACACATCGTGCCGTACACGGCAGAGCGGAACCGGAAAGTCTTCAGCGGCACCTGACCCATTTCTTCAGTGGTGAGCTGATCCCCCGAGCTTTGCGGCTTGTGTTGGCGGACACATACCCTGTGTGGGGTTTGAGTATGTTGCTGCTTCGCCCTCGCCGTAATCGACTCGTACCGCTCGGCGCACGGGACCAGCTTCGCGCTAGAATTGGCGATCGCACCAAGTCACGGGGAGTGCCCAGGCCGCGTTGAACCCGACCCTCAGAGCTATCTGCAGGAGGCCCTATGTCCGCTCTCGATGCACTGCGCACCACATTTCGCGGCGTCCTCATCCAGCCGAGCGACGGCGGATACGACGAAGCACGCAAGGTCTATAACGGGATGATCGACAAGCGTCCTGCGCTGATTGCCAGGTGCGCCGATGTGGCGGACGTGATCGCAGCGGTCCAGTACGGACGCGAGAGCCGCCTCGTCACGGCGATTCGCGGCGGCGGTCACAACGGGCCCGGATTCGGCACCTGCGATGACGGACTGGTGATCGATCTGTCGTTGTTGAAAAGCGTCCGCGTCGATCCTGACAGTCAGACGGTCCGCGTCGAACCAGGATGCTCGTCGGCGGACGTCGATCATGCCACGCACGCCTTCGGCCTCGCGGTCCCCTTCGGCATCGTCGGATCGACCGGCATCGCTGGTCTTACCCTTGGCGGCGGCACCGGATATCTCACCCGGAAATACGGACTGACGATCGACAACCTGCTCGAGGCCGACGTTGTACTCGCGGATGGTCGCGTCGTGACCGCGAGTGAAACGAAACATCCCGATCTGTTCTGGGCGCTTCGCGGCGGCGGCGGCAACTTCGGCGTCGTCACCAGCTTTCTGTTCCGGGCGCATCCCGTGAAGATGGTCTTCGCCGGGCCGATTTTCTGGGACGCCGCCGCCAGCGGTCGCGCCGTGATGCAGGCGTATCGCGACTTCATTGCGACGGCGCCCGAGGAGCTCGGTATTTTCGTCGGCCTCAAGACCGTCCCACCTGTCGATCCATTTCCGAAGGAGCACTGGGGGAAACGTGCCTGCGCCATCATTGGCAGCTATAACGGTCCCGCCGACGAGGCTCAGCGCGCGCTCGCACCACTGTTGAACGCGCTGCCGGCTCCGCTCTTCAACTGGATGCAGGTGATGCCGTTTCCCGCGATCAACTCGTTATTCGATCCGTTCTTCCCGAAAGGTCTCCAGTGGTACTGGAAAGGTGATTTCGTGAAATCGCTGCCTGATGCAGCCATCGACGCGCACATCGCCCAAGCGGCCGCGGCACCCAGTGCACTCTGCCTCATGCATCTGTATCCAATTCACGGCGCCGTTCACCGCGTTGCGAAAGACGCGACCGCCTGGAATGCGCGCGATGCGATGTATTCAATGGTCATCGCCGGCATCGATCCGAATCCGGCGCAGGCCGAGGCGTTGAAGTCGTGGGGACGCGCCTACTGGAAGGCAGTGCATCCGTTCAACCTGGGCGGGGGCTACATCAATTTCATGGGCGACGACGAGGCGCCCGATCGGCTGCAGGCCACCTACGGGGACAACTACGCACGTCTGGCAATGGTCAAGGCGGAGTACGATCCGAACAATTTTTTCAAGGTTAACCAGAACATCGAGCCGATCGCCGTCTGAACGTAGAACGTCCGCGGCGAGCGGACGAAGTGAAGTTCCGGGCGTCTCGTTCCGATAGGAATGAGAAGGCCTTCCGACCTCCGGCGATGTGCTGTGAGCCGTCAGGCCGGGAGTTCAGCCATGCGAGCCGAACACACGATCAGGGCGCGCCAAGTCGCGATTGCAATCCTCGCGTTGGCTGCGCTGTTGGCTCCCTCTGCACCAGTCTGTGCACAAGGCTTCGGAATCGGCGCGCGCCTCGCGTGGGTTCATCCCGATGTGGACGCTGACGTCGACGCCGTACGCTACTTCGGCGGTCAAGTGCGCCTTCTCGGCCCGCGCCTTGGACTCGAAGTGGCACTGGACCACCATTCGGAATCGCTCGAGCTTCTCAATCAGAAGGTCAGTGAAACTCCGATACAGATGTCGGTGCTCCTGCGGGGCAGCGGCCGTGTCTCTCCGTTTCTACTCGGCGGCCCAGGCTGGTACCATCGCACGGTCGAGACACTCGACAGCTCCAGCGATGTCAGCGTCAGCACGACCGAATTCGGCTGGCATGCCGGCGTCGGGCTCGAGGTTCTGGCAAGCAGACA
This sequence comes from Vicinamibacterales bacterium, assembly GCA_051986585.1. Classification (GTDB taxonomy): domain Bacteria; phylum Acidobacteriota; class Vicinamibacteria; order Vicinamibacterales; family 2-12-FULL-66-21; genus JALZOC01. The sequence continues at coordinate 13,088 of JBPYFA010000227.1, forward strand.
CTTCGGTATTCACGGGGACTACCGCTACACGTTCCTCGATTTCCACGACCACAACAGCGGATTCATCGGCAAGGTTCTTCCGGGTCACCGGGGTTCGATGTGGACGCTTGGAACCACGTTCTATTTCTGATCCTGCACGTCCGGTCATCTTGTGACAGCCGGCACAGAGCCCGTTGCACGTGCCAGTCGCCGACACGGAAATCGCGCCTGACGGCAGACGAACGTTGGAGAGGCCGGCGCAGCGGCAGTTGAAGCAAGGCCGCGGCGCACGGCCCGCAGGTTCCGACTATTCCTGGCTGCGCCGTGCCTTGAGCGCATCGAGCAGCTGGCCGATCTCGTCCTGCTTCTGGAGCGCATCGAAGCGCCGGTCGATGTCGTCGGCCACCATCGACGCCTTGGCCTGGCTGACCGCTTCGCCGCGTTGCACCTTGCGCTGCATGCGATCGAAGCCGGCAGCGGGTCCCGACCCGCCGATCGCGAGCTGCGCGTCGGAGGCACGTTCGAGCGCTCGCGCGCGGCGGTGCTGCGCGACGAGGAGATCGCTCGTCGCCCGCGCGTCGGCGAGCTTCTGCTCGAGCTGGTCGAGCGCTCGGCGCAACGTCTCGACCTGCTGCCGCTGGTCCTCGACCTGGTTGGTATAGCTGTCGGCGAGCTTGGTAAAGCTTTGGAAGCGCTCGAGCGCCGCGCGCGCCAACTCGTCGTCTTTTTTGTCCACGGCGAGTTCCGCCTTGCTCATCCACTCCGCGGCCTTGTCCTGCTGCTCTGCCTGTTTCTTCTGCAGCAGGTGGTGATCGGCCATCGAGATCGCGACCTGCGTCTTGACCTGCATCAGCTGGTTCTCCATGTCGAGGATCACCTGCTTGATCATCTTCTCGGGATCCTCCGCGCGGTCGATCAGGTCGTTCAGGTTCGCGCGGACCAACGTGGCGACGCGTTCGAGTACTGTCATGGGTTGCTCCTCGTATTTGACGCCTCCCGCTGAAGGCGGCCGGTTGCCGGGGCCGCCCTCAGCGGAATGCAGGAAATCAGCTAGAGACCAGCGAGCTCGCTCTTTCCCGGTGCCTTGTCACCAATCTTGCGCACTTTGGACAGCAAGTCCGACATCGGCGTGCCCGAGAGCGCCTCGAACAGCGCCGGGACCTGCGCCGCGATTTCGGCCATGTCGCCCGTCAGCTTGTGCATGCCGCTCGAGCCGTTGTTGCCGGTGGAGACGATGGTGATCTTGTCCACTTTGTTCAACGGCGCCGCGATGGCCTGCATGATCTCGGGCAGCGAGGTCAGCAGCTTGTCGATGACCGCCGCCTGGTTGTATTCCTGGAAAGCTTCCGCCTTCACGTTCATGGCGCGGGCTTCCGCATCACCCTTCTTGAAGATGATGTCGGCGTCGGCCTCGCCCTTGAGCCGCGTGGCAGCCGCGAAGCCCTCGGCTTCCATCGACAACCGGCTGCGTTCGGCTTCGGCGAGGACGGCGATCCGCTGCTTTTCGATCTCCGCTTGTTTCAACACCGTCGCGATCAGCTCCTTTTCGCGGCGCGCGATCTCGGCCTCCTGCACCTTGATCTGCTGCTCGCGCTCGACCTGCTGCACGCGGACCGCCTCGGCGACGACCTGCTGCTGCATCACGTTGGTCTGAATCTCGTACGCCTTGTCGGCCTGCGCTTGCTGCTTTTTCACCGTTTCGACGTAGTTCGCCCGCTTGATGTCGAGGTCCCGTTGCGCTTCCGCCTGCTTCGCCTGTGAGACCGTCTCGGCGAGCACGCGCTCCTGGTCGGCCTGCGCCTTGGCGATGGCCGCCTCGCGTTGCGCGTTGGCGCGCTTGATCGCGGTGTCGCGGTCCGCTTCTGCCGCCGCCACGTCCGCGTCCCGCTTGATCCGCGCCACGTCGGGACGACCCATGTTCACAATGTATTCGTTCTTGTCGCGAACTTCCTTGATCGTGAACGACACCACCTCGAGGCCCATCTTGTTCATGTCGTCAGCACAGGTGGACCGCATCCGATCTGCCACCATCTCCGGCTCCTTCACGATCTGCTCAACCGTAAGCTGACCGATGATGCCGCGCAGGTGGCCTTCCATGACCAGACGGATCAGGCCCTCGCGCGCCTGCGGCTCCTTGGTGAGGAACTGCTCCGACGCGGTTTCGATCGACTGCATGTCGGACTTCACCTTGATCTGCGCGACGGCTTCGACCGACACGGCGACGCCCTGCCTCGTGTACAAGTCCTGCTGCGGTGCCACATCGAACGACATCAGCTCGAGTGACAACTCGTGGCAGGCCTCGACCATCGGAAAGATCACCGTGCCGTGCCCCTTCACGATCCGGGTGCCACGGAAGCCGTAGACGATCAGCGCCTCGTGCGGACCGGCCTTCCGGTACAGTGACGCGAGGAACGAGCCGAGCAGCACGATCGCCAGCACCATCAACCCGACGACAACCCAGAACTGCACGTTCATGGCCTGAAGCCCCATAGGCAACTCCCTCCTTCAGGAGTTACGGCGCGCAAAAACACCTACCGGTCGGCGAGGTCGCTCCACCGCCGGACCGAGGCAATGCCCCGTTCGTAGCCCGTCACCACCACTTCGGATCCCTTCTCGATTGCGGACCCGTCGTCGCTCCGCGCGCCGCACGATTTGCGCGCGCCGCCGTGCGAGTAGACCAGTTCGCCGACGCCACCCTGTCGAATCGGCTGGCTCAGGCGTCCGAGCACGCCGACCATCGCGTAGTCGGCGCTCTGCATGTTCTCGTTCGGCGACCAGAGCAGCTTCGCCATGAACAGGAACACGATGCCCGCGCCGCACAGGCCGAGCACGATGCCGACCAGGGCCGACGGCACCGTCAGCCAGCCGAACTGAGAGGTCAGCAGGAACGACGTGCCGCCGAACCATGCAAGGAACGCCGTGCAGGTCGCGAAGTTGATCGGGCCGACGCCGCGCGCGTGCCCGGCGTGCGT
>JBPYFA010000228.1:0-6894 GCA_051986585.1 Vicinamibacterales bacterium
GGTCGCACTCAGTGCCCTCATGGACACGCGTTGGCCTCACCGGCGAGTTGGCGCCGATCGCACTCGTGGCACCCGTTGCACCCGTGTCACCCGTGGCACCCGTGTCACCCCTGGCACTCCTGGCACTCCTGGCACTCCTGGCACCCCTGGCACTCCTGGCACCCCTGGCACCCAAGGCTTTCTCAGACCAACTTGTACCCAAACTGTTTGACCGTTTCGATCGCGTCGTTGAGGACCGGCAGCTTTTCGCGCAAGCGGCGAATGTGCACGTCGACGGTGCGGGTGCCGCCCGTGTACTGATAACCCCACACATCGGTCAGCAGCACGTCGCGCGACAGCACGCGGCCGCGATGCTGCACGAGATATTGAAGGAGCAGGAACTCTTTCGCCGTCAATTTCACTTCCACCCCCTCGAGCGTCACAATATGCCGGTCGACGTCGATCGCGATACTTTCGTATCGGACGATACCGGTCTGCGGCGCGGAGCCGTGGCGGCGAAGCCGGGCGGCGACGCGGGCGACAAGTTCCTTCGCGCTGAATGGCTTGGTCACGTAATCGTCGGCGCCGAGCTCGAGGCCGGCGATGCGATCGGCCTCGTCACCTCGAGCCGTCAGCATGATGATTGGAATGGCGGCCGTGGTCGAATCCGCTCGCATCGCCTGGCAGACGAGCAGTCCGTCCATCCCGGGCAACATCAGATCCAGGATCACGAGATCGGGAATCGCCCCGCGGAGCCGCGGCATCACCTCAGTGCCGGTCGTCAAGCGCGTGACTTCATGCCCCGCTCGTTGCAGGTAGTGGGCGATCAGATCGGAAATATCCGGGTCGTCTTCGACGACTACGATGGATGCCACAGAATCCTTAATCCCTCATCGCTAATCCCGAATCACTAATCTCGAATCGCGAATCCTCGAATCCTCGAATCGCGAATCCTCGAATCGCGAACCACGAACGGCGAACCACGAACGGCGAACGGCGAACGGCGAACCGCGAACCACGAATGGCGAATCGCGAGAAATGTAATGTCCTGTCGTCGTCTCAACGGCTGAGCCATTCTGAGGACAGCGATTCTGTCATCACTGGCCGCGGCAGCAAAAACATCAACAAAATCCGCCTTATTGTGCCTCGATTGTGATGGCATCGCGCTTGGAACATCAGGGCGCAGACGCCACACGGGAGGTGAGGCATGAGGGCCGGAGGAAAGTTTATCTGGAGTGCGCGCGCGGCGGCAGTTGCTGGATTGGGCGGGCTCCTTTTTTCAGTGGGCTGTGGCTCGTCGACGACTGGGATGGCAGCGGCGCAGTCCGCGGCTGCCGCACAGCCGGGGGCGCCAGTCGTAGTCGGTTGCGAACCGAATCAGAAAACGCTCGTGCGGCCGTCGGTCGTGAACGGCGTCGCGGTTTCGCAGGTCGAATGCGTGACGACGACTGAAATGGCAGTGGCGGCGCAGAACATGACCGCGCCGCAGCCGATGGCGTTGCCGGTCAATTATCAGCCAGCCGGCTCGATGCTGGTCGGACGCAATGCGGATCTCGGCGACACGCGGATCATTCCCGCTTCCTATCCGACCACGGTTGCACGTCCCGTTCGGGCGCGTCAGGTCGTGTATGACGACCCGGTACGCGAAACGAAGCCACGCCGGTCGGTGGCCAAGAGCGCGGTCATCATCGGTTCGTCGGCGGGTGTCGGCGCCGGCGTCGGTGCGGCAGTTGGCGGCAAGAAAGGCGCCCTCGTCGGCGCGTTAATCGGCGGCGGCGGCGCGACGCTGTGGGATCAGGTCACGCGACGTCAGTAAGCAGGGGGCAGAGTACGTCGCTGGAAGGGGGAGCCATGGGGCTCCCCCTTTTTTGTGTACAATCACTGATCGCATGACAACGTTGCGCGTGATCGCAGCCGGTGCATTGATCGCGATCTCATATCGTCCGGTCACGATCGCGTCGGAGCCGACGACGACAAGGCACTTGAGCGTGTCGGCATCGACTGCGACGTCATCAGTCGCGCCTGGCGGACGCGTTGCGCTGGTGGTCGAGGTGACGCCGAAGCCCAACATGCACGTCTATGCCCCGGGTCAGCCGGACGTCATTCCAATCTCGCTGACGCTGAAGCCCGGGGATGCGACCGCCGCGAAACCGGTTCAGTTTCCGCCGGCTGAGAAACTCGAAGTCAAAGAACTTGGCGAAACGCAGCTCGTCTACAGCCGGCCATTTCGGATCGTTCAGGATGTCGTGGTGCCGGCCAGCCGGAGTGTCGTCAAGCGCGCGGCATCGCGCGATGGATCGCTGACTGTCAGCGGCGTGCTCAAATATCAGGCCTGCGACAACACCATCTGCTACGCGCCAGTCAGCGTGCCGGTCACGTGGACTGTGGCGCTCAAGGCTGACACGCCCCACGATAGCAAGCAGCTGCGGTGACGTCGCTCTTCCTTCTCTCGACCGCTCTCGTCCTGGGCTTTTTGCACGGGCTTGGTCCCGATCACCTCATGGCCATCGCCACGTTGTCGATCGGCAACGGAACGGAAGCTCCCGCTGTGAAACGTGCCCGCGCGTTGGGCGTGGCGGTTCGCTTCGCCATCGGCCACGCGCTGCTGCTCGCACTGGGTGCAGGCGCTATCATTTTGCTCGGCTGGTCGCTGCCCATTGTCGTCGAGCGCGGCGGTGAGATGCTCGGCGGAATCCTGCTCGTCGGGCTTGGCGGCGTTGGACTCTGGGGTGTCGGCGCCGGTCGAGTCTACGGACATACGCATCTGCACGGGCACGAAACGACGCCGCACTGGCACCTGCACATCGGTCGCCCCGATCGCCATCCTGTTCCCGGCGCGCATTCGCACGTGCCGACGCTCATCGGCGCCGCGTTCGCCGTCAGCAGCCTTCGCGCGCTGACGCTGCTCGCCCCGTTCGGCAATCGCATTGGTACCGCACCGCCGACGATGCTGCTCGTCCTGATTAGTGTGTTCGCCGTCGGTATCCTCCTCTCGATGTCGCTGTTCGGCGTGGCCTTCGCGAGTTTGATGACCTCTCGCGTCGTCGCGCGACTCGGCCGAGCCGCCGGCGCGCTGATGGCGGTGTCATCGATCGCGCTCGGGCTTTACTGGATCTCGAATTAGGTTCTACTGGGTTCTACGGGGTTCTACTGGGTTCTGCTTGGTTCGGTTCTTAGGTTCTGCAAGGTTCTTGAGTTCTACGGAACGGAGAACCTTGTAGAACCCATGAACCGAACCTTGCAGAACCCCGTAGAACCCCGTAGAACCTCGTAGAACCCCGATCAGAGTTCCCGCACCCCGTGGCTGCGCGCGAGGAAGTAGAGCGCGACGACGGAGACGAGGGCGCCGTTGACGGTCAGCACGTGCGGCGCTGACGTCAGGCTCGCCGCATACCCGCCGGCGAGACTTCCGAGCGGCATGCCGCCGCGAAATGCCACCATATAGATGCTGACGACGCGACCGCGTAGATGATCGGGCACGATCAGCTGGATGAGCGATGCGGTCATCGAAAAGACGACGATCAGCGCGGCTCCGGCGAGGAACAGCAGCCCGCAGCTCCACCACCACGCGCGCGACATCGCGAAGGCGACGATGAGCGCGCCGAAAAACACCTGCACGATCAGCAGCGTCAGCCCCATGTGCTTGAAGCGGCCGAGCCAGGCGACGACGAGCGCGCCAATCACCGCGCCGGCGCCGGAAAACGCCATCATGTGCGTGTAGACGCTCACGTCGCCGTGAAAGATTTCACGCGCGAATACCGGTAGGAACGTCAACAACGGCAGGCCGAGAAACGTCGTCAGAAACGCGAGCACCGTCAACGCGATGATCGACGGTTCGCTGCGCGCGTAGGCGAGCCCGCCCTTCATTTCCTGCAGCATCGGTTTTCGATCGACCGGCCGGATGTGTTTCACGTGCAGCGACATCAGCGCGACGATGACGACGAGAAACGAGAGGCCGTTCAGTCCGAAACAGGCCGCGGTTCCGAAGAAGAGCGCGACACCGGCGAGCAGCGGTCCGAACACGCGCGCGAGATTGAACTGAATCGAGTTGAGCGCGATCGCATTGGGCAGGTGCTTCTTGTTCACGAGCGAGGGGATCAGCGATTGATACGCCGGGCCGCCGAATGCCTGCGCGAAGCCGGTGACAAACGACAGCGACAGAATGTGCCAGACGTGCACGTAGCCGAAAAAGACCAGCGCGGCGAGGATGAACGCTGCCGTCATCTGGATGTACTGGGAGCCGAGCAGCAATCGCCGGCGGTCGTGGCGATCGGCGATGACGCCGCCGACCAGCGTGAAGAGCAGAATCGGCAGCTGACCGAGGAAATCGTCGAGCCCGAGAAAAAACGACGACTTGGTGAGATCGAACACCAGCCAGCTTTGCGCGACTTTCTGCATCCACGTGCCGACCGTCGACGTGAATGCGCCGAACCACAGGACACGGAAATCGCGATAGCTGAATGCCGCGAGCGTGCGCTGCAGGAATGGCTCGGCCGGGGCGGGAACTGCACCCGGATCGGCCGGCGCGTCGTTCCGCACCTTCGATTCGATCGGTGTTGCCAAGAGGTAATTATCTTATAACAGTCGATTCCTCCGCAGTTTACACGGATATCTCCGATCGATCTTGATCGCCTGGAACGGGCGCACTATACTCGTCGCCAGAAAGGCGAATAAAAAGCGAAACACAATTATGGCCTCCGCACTTCGCGTTGAACTCGAATCTCTCCTGCGCGCCAAGCGTCTCGACCGGACGCTCACGACCAACCTGTGGGTTGATGCCGAACGCGACGTCGCGCCGACGGGTATTCGGACGCTCGACCAGCAATTAGGCGGCGGGCTGGCACGCGGCCAGCTGTCGGAGATCGTCGGGCCACGATCCTCGGGACGATCGACCGTGTTGTGCGGGATGCTCGCTGCGGCTGCCGATCGTGGAGAAGCCATCGCGCTGGTCGACACGTGCGATCGATTCGATCCAGGATCCGCGGCTGCCTCGGGTGTCGACCTGTCGAAGCTGCTGTGGGTTCGCGAGCGCGGCGATGCCGTGCGCGCACTGAAAGCGGTGAATCTCGTCCTGCAGGCTGGTGGATTTGGCCTGGTCGCGTTCGATGTCGCTGATATGCCGGCCGCATCGCTCCGGCAGTTTCCTCTGACGACGTGGATGCGGATGGCTCGCGTGATCGAAGGAAGCCAGACCGCTGCCGTGGTGATCGCCGCCGAGCGGCTCGCGCGGAGCCCTGGCGGTGTCACGATTGCGCTCGAGCTGCCGCGAGATGTGTCGCGCGCGCGGTGGGCAGGGACTGCCGATCGCGCGCGGATGTTGCGCGGGATTGATGTCCAGCCGCGAGTCATTGGCAGGAGATGAACCGAGAGATGACGGAGATCCCGGAGATCACGGAACCAGCTTTCAACACGGAGACGCGAAGGCACGGAGAACGAATTGTGTTTTGGATCGATCCGGATGATTTCTCCGTGTCTTCGTGCCTCCGTGTTGTTGTTGTTGTTGTTGTTGTTGTTGTTCCGTGAACTTCGCCGTCTCCGTGAACCCGAGTAGCTCACGATGCGGATCCCCTCATACGACGATCTCACGCCATCCATTCCGGACGTCAACGCTCGCGAAACGTTCGAAGAGGTCGAGAAGTTCCTGTCGCCGCTCGATCGACGAGCAGACGTCGTCGGATCGGCATCGGATTCGGCCGAATCGTCCGCACTGTATGCCTGTCTTCGGCACAGCGGCAACGTCATGGCGGCACAACCAGGCGCGTCGGATCGGCCTGACGCCTCGGCGCATTTCCTGATTGCCCGTGATTTCTCGCCACGGATCGAGCGCCATGGCCGCGCGTCGACTGTCCTGGACATCAGCGGCCTCGGGCGTCTGCTTGGCACGCCGCAGACGATCGGAGCAGAGCTGGCGCGCAGTGCTGAGGGGTACGCGGCCGGCGTCCGCATTTCGATTGCACGTTCGCAGGCCGCCGCCCGTCTGCTGGCGATCGCACAGGTGGGGCCGACGATCGCCGATGGCGATCCAGCCGCGGCGATTGCATCGCTGCCGATCGACACGTTGCGCGTATTCATCGAGGACGGCAACGTGCAGGGGAGCGTCGCGCTGGCACAGCGGAAGGCGACCGTCGATCGTCTGGACACCTTCCGCCGATGGGGACTGACGACGCTGGGGGAGATTGCCGCGCTGCCGTCGATGGATCTGTCCGAGCGAATGGGACAGGAGGGGCTGGCGCTGCAGCAGCTCGCGCGCGGTGTCGATCGTGGACCGCTCGTGCCCGATCCCGGTGTGCCTCGGTTCATCGAGTCAATGGAGCTGGAGTGGCCGATCGACGCGCTCGAACCGCTGTCGTTCGTGTTCGCGCGGCTGCTCGACCCGTTGGCCGTGGCGCTCGAACGCGCCGATCGCGGCGCCGCGGCCATTCGGCTCGATCTCCGTCTCGTCGACCGCACGACGCACTCGCGGTGCCTGCAGCTGCCGGCGGCGATGCGTGACGCGAAGGTGCTGCGCACGCTGCTGCTCCTCGATCTCGAATCGCATCCCCCGTCGTCGGCAATCGATGTTGTGACCATCGAAGTCGATCCAGTGCCCGGGCGAATCGTGCAGTATTCGCTGCTGCAGCGCGCGCTGCCATCGCCCGAGACGCTTGCCACGCTGACCGCGAGGCTCGGTGCGCTCGTCGGCGACACGCGATGCGGATCCCCCGTGCTGCTCGATACCTGGCGTCCTGATGGATTCGAACTGAAACGCTATGCGCCGACCAGTTCCCAGCTTCCAGTTTCCAGTTCCCAGCTTCCAGTTTCCAGTTCCCAGGTTCCAGTTTCCAGTTTCCAGCTTCCAGTTTCCAGTTCCCAGCTTCCAGTTTCCAGTTCCCAGGTTCCAGTTTCCAGTTCCCAGCTTCCAGTTTCCAGTTCCCA
>JBPYFA010000229.1:0-8531 GCA_051986585.1 Vicinamibacterales bacterium
CGCAACACCGTCGGGCGAGACCAGGTGAATTCCGTCAGGCCGAGAATGTGCGATCCACTGTCCGGCGGGCGACCAGTCCGTCGTTCCGCCGCCGGGCTCCGCATCGTCTAACCGCACGACCGGTCCGCCACCGACCGGGGCTTTGACGATTTCCCATTGGCCCTTGATGAGTCGCCGGTACGCGATCCAATTGCCGTCTGGTGACCAGCTGGGACCGTGCTGATCGGTCGTCTCCAGGTCGACTCGCGCACGCGGTCCGCCCGCCGTCGGATAAATCCAGATTAAGTGCTCGGCCGAATACGTGCTGACCGCGACGCGCTGGCCGTCGGCCGACAACCGCGGATCGTTCGGTTCAATCGCCCGCTCGCGGTCGGAGGTGTTTCCACCAATGGTGCGAGTCGAGGTGTCGCCGGCGGTCCGAACCCGTACTGTCGTGTAGCCATCGGCATCAGTCACATAGGCGAGCGTGCCGGACGCCGAAAGATCGGGATGCGCCTCGGATCGTGAGGTTGCCATTAACGGTTCGGGCGGACTACCGTCGATCGGAAACTGGATCAGATCCATTCCCGAGCGGTGCGACACGAATGCGATCCGGTTTCCGTCCGCAGACACTGTCGGTTCCCCTTCGTCGTCTTTTCCGCCGGTCAATGGACTCAGCGTCGCGGCGGTGATGTCAGCCATCAACAGACGAGCCATTCCGCCTTGGAGCGGCGATCCGCTCATGACGATGCGCCGGCCGTCGGGCATCCAGCTGATTGACGCCGTGCTCGCCAGATAGGGCGCATCCGCCATGGCATGGCGGGCAGGACCGCCGGGCCACGGAATCAGCCAGATGCCGCGGGACTGATTGAGCGCCGTGGTGCTTCCAAGCATCGCCAAAGTTGCGCCATCCGGCGAGAACGCGAGCGCCTGGACGTACAGGAGCGGCCGTGGCATGCCGCTGACCTCGACGGGATGCGTGTCGTTGGTCCGAGTGTCGAGCGTCCAGAGCTGCACGCCGCCCTCTTGTCCGCGGCTGAAAACAATCGTTCGTCCGTCAGGGCTGATGCACGCTCTGATACCTCCGAACTGCGCGTTCTGACGGCCCTCCTTGCCCGCCTCGGTGGGCGTCGCGACGAGCTGCGGCTCCCCGCCGCCAATACCGACCGAAACGAGGTCTCCATCACCGGCGCGGACAAAGTACAGCCGCGAGCCGTCCGGAGACCAGAAAGGCGGCAAGCCGATGGTCGCCGATTCTTTGGTGACCGGCGTGGAACGAGCTGCGTCGGACCCGCGCACCAGAATCTGCCAATGACCGTTGGTCACGTCCGTGTAGGCGAGTGTTCTCCCATCAGGAGACCAGACCGGATTGCTGGCGAGTGCGGCGTCGGTGATGAAAGGCCGGTAGCTCGGGACGAGAATGGCCGGCGGTCGCATCACCGTCGCCGCGAGGACCCCGACCGCAGCCAGCAACAGTCCACCGGCAACAAAGACGAACCCGCGTGTGACACGCAACCCGGCTGCACTCGGCGGCAGCGCGCGATCCGTGGTTGTCGAGACTGTCCCTGAGGTGCTCAGGTCCTCGCGAAGATCCTCGAGAATGCCCTTCACATCCGCCGCGCTCTGAAACCGTCGGCGCGGATCCTTGGCGAGGCAGCGCGTCACACACCGTTCAACCGCGCGCGGCGTTGTTGGCGCGATGGTTCGCAGCGGCGGCGGGTCGTCGCGAAGCACCGCCGAGAGAATGGCCGCGGCCGTGTCACCGTCGAATGCGGCGCGACCCGAGATCATTTCGTGCAGTACGAGTCCGAGGCTGAAGATGTCGCTTCGCGCATCGACGAGCCGACCGTTGGCTTGCTCTGGCGACATGTAGCGAACGGTTCCCACCAGCGCCAGCTCAGCGGTCAACGCCGCTTTCGTCGAATCGCCCGCATTTGCCGGGTCGAACGTTGCCTTGGCAATGCCGAAGTCGACGAGTTTGGCGGATCCGCTTTCCGTGATGATGACGTTCTCCGGCTTGAGATCGCGATGGACGATGCCAGCCGCGTGCGCCGCACTGAGAGCATCGCTGATATCGATCGCGAAATTGAGGGCCGTTCGTACGGGGAGCGGACCCTTGGCGATCATGTCGGCGAGCGTTGCGCCCACCACGAGCTCCATCACGATGGCCCGGTGATCGCCAACCTCGATCACGTCGTAGACTGCGGCGATGTGCGGATGATTGAGCGCGGCCAGCGACTGCGCTTCGCGTTCGAAGCGGGCGAGCAGGCCGGGATCGGTGTAGCGCGACAGCGGAAGGACTTTCAGCGCGACATCGCGGCCCAGCCGCGGATCGCGAGCTCGATAGACTTCGCCCATGCCGCCGGCGCCAAGCGCGGAGACGACTTCATAGGGGCCGAGACGAGTTGCGGCCGCCAGACGCATGGAATCGAGCGCCATCTTAGTGCGACGGAGTCAGGCGGGCAATGGGAAGCAGGATCAGGTTCGTGGCAGGAGGCGATGCGGAGCACGTCGCGCAGCCGGAACCCGCGCCTGGCCGCTCACGCGCAGACTACCGCTCGATCGCTTCGGGCTTGCGTCCGACGAGCAGCGCCAGCTCGCGCCACTTCCAGTAGCAGTCGACGTCCGCAAACCCGATCTCGCGCAGCCACTCGAGCTGTGTGTGCACGTCGAGCAGCTTGTTCGATGGATCCTCATCAGCGGATGTCATGCCCATCGCTTCGAGAAACCGGATGTGCCCATATTCGGATGCGGAGGCCACGTGCTCGAGATTGCAGAACACGCCACCAACCAACAGCACGCCCCAAATCTCCAGATACAACTGGCGCTTTCGTTCGTGATCCACATGGTGGATCGCAAAGCTCGACACAATCGCGTCGAACCTGCCCAGCTCCGGCAGCGGCTCTTCGAGGTTGTGCGCGATGACCTGCACGCGGCCGGGATCATCGAACCGCTGCCGCAACCGTTCGAGCATGGGTGGCGAGAAATCGACCGCAACACCGACAGCCCCGGGTCGAGCGCGCAAGACCAGATCCAGGAGCCGTCCATCGCCGGCGCCAAGATCGAGCACGCGATGAACGGTCTCGGGAAGCTCGTCGAGCAGTGCCGCCTCGCCGGCGGTTCGGTGCGGAACGCGATCAGCCTTCTCCAGATATCCCAGTGCGTGTTCAGCGGTTTGCCATTCACTCATGATCGCCACAAGGTTGACCAACGACTCCGATGGTTTGGACCCGGAACTTGGCGTTGTGTCCGCTGATCATGGCACCGGTCGTGAGTCGGCGGCAAACGTCCCGGCGGATCGCCGCTGTGGTATGATGTATTGTCATACCTTTTATGCCTAAGACAAAGGTGGCATTGACGCTCGATGCCGACCTGATCAACCAGGTCGACGAGCTCGTCGCGAAGCAGCAGTTCCGGAATCGGAGCCAGGCGATCGAGGCCGCGCTGGCGGATAAGCTCCGCCGTCTCGCGCGCACCCGGTTGGCGCGCGAGGCTGGAAAGTTGGATCCTGCGGATGAGAAACGAATGGCAGACGAAGGGCTCACCGACGCGTTGGATGCATGGCCCGAATACTGAGGGGAGACGTCCGGTGGGCTGATCTGAATCCGGTGCGCGGCCATGAGCAGGCTGGCAAGCGCCCGGTTCTCGTTCTCAGCCACGACGTCTTTAACGATCGCTCGGGAACAGTCATCGCCGTTGCCATGACCAGTCAGGAGCCACGAGCCGGCTTCCCTCTTACCCTGGAAAGCCAGGCTACTGGTCTCAAGAAACGTTCATGGATCAAAATCAGCCAGATTCGCACGTTATCGATCGATCGGCTTGGCGTTCGGCTGGCTCGGGCGACCGAAGAGGAGCTCGCGCGTGTCGTCGACGGCTTGAATGAAATTCTCGGGTAGACCTGTGAAGGCTGCTAAACGCGCTCGAGCAGCTCAATACGATTGCCAAACGGATCGAAAACGTAGACACGGTTGAATCCCGCCAACGGTTCATCCGTCACCGGCGGGAATCCAGCGGCCGTGCATTTCGCCGCAAGTTCCGCCAGCCCCTTCACCAGGATGGCGGGATGGCCTTTACGCGCGGGGCTGAAGTCCGGTTCTACGCCAAGATGCAGGCGCAGTGTCCCGCCGCGGAACCACACGCCGCCACGCGGCGCCAGGTTCGGCGGTTTCGCCTCCTCCACGAGGCCCAGCACTCCGGAGTAGAAGTCGCGGGCGGTAGATTCCAACCCCACGGGCATCGCGAGCTGCACGTGATCCAATCCGAGTATCTCAGTCACGATCAATGGATGCTCGCGGACAACAATGGATGTCAATCAGCATTCAGCATTCAAAAATCAGCGATTACACCGCTAGATTCTCTGAAAGTTCTTCTCAATCTCCCGCCTCGTGATCCGCAGTACCACCGGCCTCCCGTGCGGACACACACTCGAATACGCTGTACGGCGCAGCTCCTCGAGGATGTACCGCATCTTCTCCATCGTCAGCGGGTAGTTCGCCTTGACCGCGGCATGGCAGGCCATCGTCGCGGCAATCCGACGAAGCGCTTCCTCGACGCGAGAGCCGCGATCGAGACCCTCCAGATCGCTGGCGAGCGCGCGAATCGCCGCTTCACACGCCGATGGATCGAGGACTGCGGGCAGTGCCGACAACCGTACGCTGTCGCCGCCGAATTCCTCGATCTCGAGGCCGAATTTTTCGAGCGTCGCCGCGTGCGGAATCAACGCCTGTCGCTCGGCCGGCGACAACTCGATCAGCAACGGCGTCAGGAGCCGCTGGCTTTCGACCGGGCCCGATGTCAGCTTCTCCATTACCTGTTCGAACAGTACCCGCTCGTGCGCGACGTGCTGGTCGATGATCGCAATTCCCTCGTCGTCGATCGCGATGATGAACGTATCCCTGAACTGACCGAGGGGGATCATTGGGCGGATCGCACCGGGTTCTACGGGGTCCTGCTCGGTTCTCCCAGTTTCCGCGGGGTTCGGTTCGGTTCCGCCCTGTTCGACGAGGTTCTCGGTTCGACCAGGTTCCCCCAGGCTCGAAGCTATCGGCTCCATCAGGTTGCGCCAGGGACCGAGCGGCTCGGGCGTCCAGCGGTTGCCGACGGTCGCACCAGCGAGGACGCCGGGAATCGCCATCGGTCGCGGCTCGAGCGGCCGCGCCGAAAAGGGCGTGAACTGCAATTCAGGTGCGCGCCCTTGGCCAAGGACTTCCCCCAGCGCACGGCGGAGCACTTCATGCACGAGTGACTGCTCGAGAAACCGAACTTCCGCCTTCGTCGGGTGCACGTTCACATCGACGCGGTCGGCCGCCATCTCGATAAACAGGTGCACCTCGGGGCTGCGCTCCTTGATGGTCGCAACGCTGTAGGCCTCGGAAATCGCATGTGCGATGGTTCGGTCCTTGACGATGCGACGGTTGACGAAGACGTTCTGCGCACCGCGAACCGGCCCCTGATCGCCGAGTGCGGCCACGTAGCCGTGAATCTTCAGGCCGGCTGCTTCCTTCCGCACTTCGATCAGATCGAGACGCTCGCCGAACAGTTGAAAGAACCGCTCACCGAGACCATTCGCGGGCGGACACTCGAGCAGCTTTCGTCCACCACTCGTCAGAGAAAAGCCGACCTCGGGGTAGCCGAGCGCCATCTGGGTGACCAGCCGAGAGATTTGTGCCGACTCGGCACTGTCCGACTTCAGGAATTTCCGGCGGGCAGGAAGGTTGTAGAACAAATCCGCGACTTCAATCGACGTCCCTTCAGGCGTTCCGACTTCGCGCTCCGAGGCGACCGTGCCGCCATTGACGCGAATCTCGCTGCCCGACGCACTGCCCCGCGCGCGCGTGCGCAAAACAAAATGCGACACCGAGGCAATGCTCGGAAGCGCCTCGCCTCTGAATCCGAGCGTCCGGATTGCGCCGAGGTCTTCCGGCGTTGCAATCTTGCTCGTCGCATGCCGCTCGATCGCCAGCCGCGCGTCCTCAGCCTCCATCCCTTCCCCATCGTCCTCGACACGAAGCAACTTCTTGCCGCCGAGCTCGATCGCGATGGAGATCCGCGTGGCGCCGGCATCGAGCGAATTCTCAACCAGTTCCTTGACGACGGAGGCCGGGCGCTCAACTACTTCGCCGGCGGCGATTTGGTTCGCAAGGTGAAGAGGGAGGCGGTGGATGCGAGACATGGCAATTGCTGAATGTTGATTGGTGACTGCCGATTTTACGATTGTCGATTGGAATTGCGGATTGTTGATTGGGATTGTTGATTGGGATTGTTGATTGAATTGTTGATTGAGGATTGTTGATTGAAATTGTTGATTGTGGCTCGTCGATTTAGCCACGAGCCCGCTCCTGACGGGGTTGCTGATGCCAATCGACAATCTCACTCGACAATCGACAATTCAATCGACAATCTCAATCAACAATCGACAATCTCAATCGACAATCCTCAATCTCACAATCGGCAGTCAACAATCCGCATTCCTAAATCCAGTGTTTTTTTCTAAAAAAGGCGAGCATGGCGCCCGACATGGCGAGCATGATGAGGACGATCCACCAGAACTGCGCGCCCTCGCCGCCTGGCAAATGCGGCAATGGGACGTTCATGCCGTACATGCCGGTGAATACGGTCAGAGGCATGAACAGCGTGGCGATAATCGTCAGCACCTTCATCACCTGATTCAGCTGGTTGGATACGGCCGACAGGTGCGCGTCCAGGATGCTGGTGATCCGATCCTGGAAGAACATCGCTTCGTCCGAGAGCCGAACGAGATGGTCGTAGATGTCGCGAAATCCGTATGACAGCTGTTCGCTGATCAGCGGGAACTCGCGGCGAGCGAGTCGCCCGACGACGTCGCGCTGGGGCAGGACAATCTGCCGCAACGACGAAATATCCTTCTTGAAGTTGAGAATCCGGCGCGCCAGCTGCGTGTTCGGCCGCGCGAACACTTCTTCTTCGAGATCATCCAGCTTCTCCGACAGCTTGTCGACCTCGGGCCGGTAATTGTCGACCATCGTATCGACGATACGATAGAGCAGTGTGCCCGGCCCCTCGCCGAGCACGCGCGAATCGCGGCTGCACACGGTCCCGACCTTGCCGATCGATCGCGAGACTCCCGGATGCACGGTGACGAGAAACTGCGCCCCGAGGAAGAAATCGATGTCCTTGGTGGTGAAGCAGTGTTCCGATGCTTTGAAGTCGATGCCGTGCAGAATCAGATAGAGGTACTCGCCGTAGGACTCGACCTTGGGATGATGCAGCGCGCTGAGGGCGTCTTCGATCGCGAGCTCGTGGAAATGGAAGACGTCGCTGAGGATCTTGGCTTCATCCGCGGTAGGTTGATCGAGATCGACCCACACCGAGACTCCGCTCCCTGGCTTGATCCAGGCCGGATCCACCCGTTCGACCAGCTGGGTGGACCCGGCCTCATGTTTGTAGATCCTGATCAATCCTCGACCTTGGTGGTGAGCGCCGCCTGGGCCGCCGCGAGCCGCGCGACGGGTACGCGGTACGGCGAGCAGCTCACGTAGTCGAGGCCGACCTTCTCGAAGAATTGAATCGACGCAGGGTCGCCGCCGTGCTCGCCGCAGATGCCGAGCTTCAGGTTGGCACGCGTGCCGCGTCCCTTCTTCACTGCGATCTCGACCAGTTGCCCGACGCCGTCGGCGTCGATCGTCGCGAACGGGTTCTTCTTCACGATCTCGAGCTCCTGATAGTGCGGCAGGAAAGAACCCGAGTCATCGCGCGACATGCCGAGGCCGGTCTGGGTGAGGTCGTTCGTCCCGAAGCTGAAGAACTCGGCCGACTGCGCAATTTCGTCGGCGGTCAGCGCGCCGCGCGGAATCTCGATCATCGTGCCAACCATGTAGGACAGCTTCACCTTCTTCTCGGCTTCCACTTCGCGCGCCGCTTGATGCACCACCTCGATCTGCAGATCGAGTTCCTTCTTGAAACCGACGAGCGGGATCATGATCTCCGGCCGTACCTTGATCCCTTCTTTCTGGACCAGAGCCGCTGCCTCGAAAACCGCGCGCGCCTGCATCGCCGAGATCTCGGGATAACCGATGCCGAGGCGGCACCCACGGAAGCCGAGCATCGGATTGAACTCGTGCAGCTGCTCGACCCGCTGGTGAATCCGCTCGGTCGGCACACCAATCTTCTCGGCCAGCTCCTCCTGCTGCTGTTTCGTGTGCGGCAGGAACTCGTGCAGCGGCGGATCGAGGAACCGAATCGTGGCCGGATATCCCTTCAACGCGCGGAAGATTCCCGCGAAGTCCTCGCGCTGATACGGCAGCAGCTTGGCCAGGGCGGCTTTGCGCTCCTCGAGGGTCTCGGCGAGGATCATCTCGCGCATCGCGTCGATGCGGTCGCCTTCGAAGAACATGTGCTCGGTGCGGCACAGCCCGATGCCGACAGCGCCGAAGGCGATGGCGTTCTTCGCCTGCTCCGGCGTGTCGGCGTTCGTGCGCACGGTCATGCGCGTCGCCTGGTCGCACCACTTCATGAGCTGCTGGAAGCTCTTGAACTTCTCGGTCTTCTTCGCGGTCTCATCGCCGTTGATCAGG
>JBPYFA010000230.1:0-27506 GCA_051986585.1 Vicinamibacterales bacterium
TGTCGATTGGGAGTGTCGATTGAGGATTGGTTAGAGGCGGCGGGCCCGATTCTGTGCCTCGAGCCCCAGCTGCATCGCCAGGAATGTGCGCGATTGCGAGTCAGCGGTCGTTGTCCGATTCAACACATCGTCGACCAGCCGTGATCCGTATGGCAGCGGGACGTCCGAGCAATCGATGTAGGTCGGCCCTTTCTGATCGACCAGAAACAGGTGATCAGCTCCAGGCCGGCCAGCAATGTCGATCGTTTTTCTCAGCTCGATGTAGCCGTCGGTCCCAAGAATTGTCAGACGGCTGTCACCGTACGTGCTCAGGCCGCTCGGGGTAAACCAGTCGACCCGGATATATCCCGCCCCGCCATCCCCTTTCAGCATCACATCGCCAAAATCCTCGAGCTCGGGGTATTGAGGGTGATGCACGTTGCCAGCCTGTGAGGCGACGATTTCGGCGCGAGACGTAGAGGTCAGGAAGAGATACGCATCGAGATTGTGCGAGGCCAGATCGCAGAGGATCCCTCCATACTGCTCCCGTTTGAAAAACCAGGGCGGTCGGGTTTCCGGACTCATCTTGTGCGGAGCCAGCGCCGCGGTCTGCACGACCTTGCCGATCGCTCCAGCGCGAATCAGTTCCGAGGCCTTGTTGATTGACTTGCTCTCGTGCCGCTCAATCAGGACCGAGAAAATCCTCTTCGTCCGAGCCTGCACGCGTCGCAGTTCGTCCAGTTGTTCGAGCGTGGTTGCGCCCGGTTTGTCGACCATGAAGTCTTTCCCATGTTCCATGGCTCTGACGGCGAGCGGCGCCCGCTCGTTCGGAATCGACGCGCTCACCACCATCTGAATCGTGGAATCGTCGAGAATTTCCTGTTCGCTCCGTGCGAGTTTTACTTCCGGGAACCGTTTCGCGAATGCGTTCGCGAGATCCGGTTCTTTGGCGAAAAAGGCGACGAGCTGTCCACCCGCGCGAGCAACGGTCTGAATCTGACTGTTGATGTGACTATGGTTGACGCCGATGACGGCAAACCGGATGCGTGGTGTGCCTGAGGACTGCCTGCCGAGGGATTCAGCGCCGCGTCTTCGACGAATAAGTGGAGCGGCTGCGAAGGCCACTGAAGAATGCAGAAACTCCCGACGACTGCGAGTTACCATACGCACCGTCTCCGATCCTCACTTCTACCTCACTTCTACCTCGCCTTTGCCCTATCTCACGATCGGCAGCTCTATGTAGCTTGCGCGATCGGGCGAGTGGTAGATGCGCTGCGTCGCCTTCTTATAGTCGGACGGCTTTGCCCAGAAGATGCTGGGCACGAACGTCTGCGGATTGCGATCGTAGAGCGGGAACCAGCTTGATTGCACCTGCACCATGATCCGGTGGCCGCGCAGAAACACATGATTCGCGGTGGGTAGCGCGAACTTATAAAGCAGCGGCTCTCCCGCGGCAATTGGCTTGGGCATCTCGAGGCTTTCACGATATCGGCCGCGGAAGATGTCGGCCGACACCATCAATTGATAACCACCCATTGCCGAATCTCCGGCAACTTCATCAGGGTACACGTCGATCACCTTGACCACCCAATCTGAATCCGTCCCACTGGTCGAAGCAATCAGATTGACCACTGGCTCACCGCTGATCTTGATAGGGCTGGCCAACACGTCGGATGTGAACGCCAGCACGTCGGGACGACCTGATGCTTCGCGTTGATCATCCACGAGCCATTGCGACCAGGTCAGGGGAGGATCGTAACCGACGGGTTGGATCGGACGTGCGCGGAACGGTACCGGCTTGGCGGGATCTGAGACGTACTCCTCGAACGCACTGCCGTCGGCCCGGGGCGCCGAGAACGTCGCTTGCAGCCCGGCACACAGATAAAGCTGGGTCGGTCGAATCTCGCAACCGCTCGCGCAGCCCGACGGCCAGCCGGTAAGTCGGCGCCAGACGTTCGTGCCGGTTTCGAATGCCGAAACCGCAGGCACGTCTCCTGCTGGTGCTCCGTCTTTCAAGTAGCGCGCGAGAAAGGGCGCGAGTATCTCCTGGCGGAAATACAATCCGGTGTCGCTGTGAAAGTTCAACGCGCCGAGCGTGCTACCGTCTTCGATCTCCTGTCCGTGATGCCACGGGCCCAGAACCAGAAACACGTTGTCGTGATTGAGGTCCTTCGCACGCAAAGCCTTGTAGACCGCGATGGCGCCATAAATGTCCTCCTGGTCCCAAAGACTGTGCACCAGCATCACCGGCACCTTCAGCGGCTGCGCTGCGAGCACACGATCCATCGCCTGGTCGCGCCAGAACGAATCGTAGGCCGGATGGTCGAGGATCTTCTGCCAGAATCCAACCTGTTCGAGCCCGTGACGCCGTCCAAGTTCGCCGGCTGAGACCGCCTCCATGAACAGGTCGTAGTCGTCGAAGTGATTGGTCCACCATTTGACCTCCGACCGGCGCGAGGCTTCCTGATCGTGGATGTACGGCATGTTCTGCTGCCGGAACGCGCCGTTATGGAACCAGTCGTCGCCTCTCCACCCGTCGACCATCGGATTCATCGGCACGGCTACTTTCAGCGCCGGGTGTGGATTGACGAGCGCCATCAACGGCAGGAAGCCGTCGTACGAAATGCCGAGGATGCCGACACGCCCATTGCTTTCGCGGATGTTTTTGACCAGCCAGTCAATCGTGTCGTACGTGTCGGTCGCATGGTCGACGTTGGTTGGATTCAACCGGCCATGCAGCGGCCGATTCATCACGTAGTCCCCTTCCGAGCCGTACTTCCCGCGCACATCCTGGACGACGCGGATATATCCGCCCTCAACGATCACGTCGGTCGCGTTGTCGTAGCCGCTGAGAATCGGACCGAGATGGGCGCTCTGGGCGTGACCGGTCAGTGCATCGGCGTCGTATGGCGTCCGGGTCAGCAGAATGGGTGCGCCCTTCGCTCCACGAGGGATTAGGATGACGGTATGGAGCTTGACCCCGTCGCGCATCGGAATCATTTCCTCACGCCTGACGTAGTCGAAAGAATCGGTGACCGGCCGGAATTGCGGCGGCGTCTCGCTCGGGAGGGATTGTGCCGCAGCGGGAGGCGACGGATTCTGTGCCGCACCCGCCGCGACGAATCCGAGAACGCCTAGAGTAGTCAGGACGCTGAATGCGGGAGCTCTGCCTCGGCGTGTCATGGCAGCATGATACGCGCCTGCGAGCCGTATGGAGACTCTGTAATTGCTGAACGCTGATTGAAACCAAATCGGATGAATCAATCAGCAATCAGCAGCTTCAGGATCGGGCCTCCGCCGTCTTACGGCCAACACCCCGGACCGTCTGGACGACGACGTACAGGACCGGGATGAATACGAGGTTGAGAAATGTCGATACGACCATCCCGCCAGCGACCGCCGTGCCGACCGAATGCCGGGCGGCTTCGCCGGCTCCAGTCGCAAACACCAGAGGAAGCACGCCGAGAATGAACGCGAACGAGGTCATCAGAATCGGACGCAAGCGGATCCGCGCCGCTTCGACGGCCGCCTCAATTACCGTCAACCCTTTCGCCCGAAGCTGTTCGGCAAATTCGACGATGAGGATCGCGTTTTTGGCCGCCAGGCCGATCAGCATGACCAGCCCGACCTGACAGTAGACGTCGTTCGAGAGTCCGCGCAGCGACTGGGCGCCGAGTGCGCCGAGCACGGCGAGCGGCACACCAAGCAGCACGATGAAAGGAAGCACCAGGCTCTCGTACTGTGCGGCCAGCGTCAGGTAGACGAGGATGAGTGCGAGGCCGAAGATGTACAGCGACTGTTGGCCGGCTTTGGTTTCTTCGAGCGAGATTCCGGACCACGCGTAGCCCATGCCTTGCGGGAGACGGGTCTCGGCAATGTGTTCCATTTCCCTGAGCGCCTCGCCAGAACTGACGCCGGGCGCGGCCGACCCGTTGATGGTGGCGGCACGGAACAGGTTGAAATGGTTGATCACCTGCGGTGCGGTCGTCTCGCTGACGTTGACCACCTGTTCCAGCGGAATCATGTCGCCCGATCGCGCTCGTGCGTAGAGCTGTTTCAGCGCCTGCGGCGTCGATCGATATCGCTGATCCGCCTGCACGTACACACGATACGCGCGATTGTTGAATTCGAAGTCGTTGACGTACTGCGAGCCGAGAAAGACCTGCATTGCATTGGTGATCTCGCCAAGCGGCAGCCCCAGCGCCAGCGCCCGCGGCCGATCGATCGTGACCTGAAGCTGCGGGTCGTTGGCGGTGAACGTACTGAGCAATCCGCGCAGCTTTGGCGACTGGTTTCCGGCCGCCACCACCGTCTGGACCCCCTGAGCGAGCGTGTCGATGTTCGTGCCGGTTTGATCGAGCACCTGAAATTCGAATCCGCCGAACCGGCTCAGACCAGGGATCGCTGGCGGGTTGAAGCTGACAACGATCGCTCCCGGAATCGAAAACAGGGGCCCGCTCACTCGACGCAACACTGTCTGCAGGACGTGATCCGGACCCTTGCGCTGCGCGTACGGTTTGAGCCGCACGAACATGAGCCCCGTATTCGAGGACGCGCCGCTGAAGCTGAAGCCCATGACCGAGAACGTCGCCAGGACGTCCGGATCCTTCAGGATGATCTGTTCGGCCTGCCGGGCGATATCGGAGGTGTACTCGAGCGACGCACCCGCTGGCGCCTGGATCTGCGTGAGGAAATAGCCGGGATCTTCCTCGGGCACGAACGACTGCGGGACGATGCGTACCATCCACCACGTCAGCCCCAGCGTGGCGATGAAGACGACTACGATCGCCCATCGCCACTCGATGCCGCGGCGGAGCCCGCGAATGTAGACATTGGTCCCGGCTGAAATCACCCGCTCGAAGAACGTGAAGAACCGCCCCTTGTGATGGCTCTGGCGATCCAGCAACAGCGCCGACAGTGCGGGAGTCAACGTCACGGCGTTGAATGCCGACAGCGCGACGGCGAACGCGATGGTCATCGAGAACTGCGCGTAGAGGCGCCCGGTCGTCCCGGGAAAGAACGCGACCGGCACGAACACGGCGATCAATACGAGTGCGGTCGCGATCACCGCTCCGAGCACTTCTTTCATCGCGTCCGATGCGGCCTTGCGCGCCGGGACTCTGTATTCCTGAATATGGCGCTCGACATTTTCAATCACGACAATGGCGTCGTCGACGACGATGCCGGTGGCGAGGATCAAGCCAAACAGCGTGAGCGTGTTGATGGAGTAGTCCATCAACTTGATGAAGCCGAATGCGCCGATGAGCGATACCGGAATCGTGATCGCCGGAATCAGCGTGCTTCTCCACGTCTGCAGGAAGATGAAGATGACGAGGACGACCAGCACGATGGCCTCGGCCAGCGTCTTGACCACCTCGCGGATCGATTCCTCCACCACGTCGGTCGTGTTGAACGCGACCTGATACTTCACGCCTGGAGGAAACTGCGGTGACAGCCGTTCGAGCTCCGCCACCACCGCGCGCTCGACGTCGAGAGCGTTCGCTGTCGGCAGCTGAATCACGCCGAACCCGACCGCCTCGACACCCTGGAACTTCAGGTCGGCGCTGTAGGTCTCGGCGCCAAGCTCGGCGCGGCCGACATCCTTCAGGCGGACGAGCGATCCGTCGGCGCCGCTCTTCAGGATCATGTTGTCGAAGTCGGTGGCTTCCTGCAGACGGCCGAGCGCGCGCACGCTCAGCTGATACATCTGTCCCGAAGGCGCCGGCGCTTGTCCCAGACTTCCCGCCGCCACCTGCGTGTTCTGCTCGCGCAGCGCGTTGACGACATCGCCGGCGGTGAGCTTGCGCGCAGCGAGACGATCCGGATCGAGCCAGAGACGCATCGAATACCTGCGCTCACCGAAGATGGTGACGTCGCTGACGCCGGGAACGCGCTTCAGCGCGTCCTTGACATAGACATCGATGTAGTTGCTGAGGAAGAGTGAATCGTAGGCGTTCTTCTCGCTGTAGACACCGACCGCCATCACGAATCCGGTGGACTGTTTCTGGACGGTGATCCCGGTCGTCCGGACCTCGGCCGGCATGCGGCCCAGCGTCTGGTTGACCCGGTTCTGCACGTCGACCTGGGCGACGTCCTGATCGCGGGTGACATCGAATGTCACGCTGATCGTCGACACGCCGCTGTTCGTGCTGGACGAGGTCATGTAGAGCATGCCCTCGACGCCGTTGATGGCCTGCTCGAGCGGTGTGGTGACGGCGGTTTCGACTTCCTGCGCGTTGGCGCCGGTGTAGAACGCGGTCACGGTGACGACCGGCGGCGCGAGCGGTGGATACTGGGCGATCGGCATCGTCGGGATCGCGATCAGCCCACCGAGAATGAGGACCAGCGAACAGACCGACGCCAGAATCGGTCTTCGAATAAAGGTATCGGCAAACATTACTGGGGTTTCACCGGAGCGCCGTCGCCGATTTTCTGAATCCCAGAGACGATCACCTGCTCGCCGGCCGAGAGTCCGTTGAGGACCACGTAATCGTTGCCGAGCAACTCACCGACTTCGATCGGCCGCTGGCGGGCCACGGTACCGCCGTTCGCTTTGTCGATCACGAAGCAGAAATATTTTCCGTTGATGCGAGTGACCGCGGTGAGAGGAACCGTGACGCCCTCGACGCTGCGCCAGACGATTCGCGATCGCACGAATTGCTGCGTCCGGACCGTCGGCGGCACCTCTCTGAGCAAACTCTTGATCAACACCGTCTGCGTGGCATCGTCCACTCGGGGCGCAACGAACGTGATCGGATTGGTCGCGAGCACCTTCCCGTCCGGATCGAGGATCTGGACCGGCAGGCCGAGACGGAGATCAGGCGACCGATCGATCGGCACCTGAATGTATGCCTCGAGCGCGCTGTTATCGTCGATCGTGGTGATCATCGTGGCCTTGGTGACGCGATCGCCGGTTCGGATGGGGATATCGCCGACGACACCGGCCTGCGGCGCCGCAACGCGGTAGTACTGGAGCTCAACCTGTTGTTCGTTGACCTGCGCGTTCAACGCGGACAGCCGCGCCTGCGCGGTGCGCAACGAATTCTCCGCCTGATCGAACTCCTGTTTACTGATCGCGCCGGCGGTCACCAGCGCTTCGAGGCGCTTCACCTGCTGCGTCCAGTACTGCACATCGGCTTCGACGGCAGCACGGCTGGCTTCCGTGCTCCTGACCGTTGCCTCCTGTTTGTCGGGCTTGATCTGGACGAGCGGTGCGCCGAGCGCCACCCGGTCTCCGGACTTGACGAAGATACGCGTCACAACACCTTCGGCTTCAGGCTGAACCGTGGACGAGCGAATCGATCGGATCGTCGCGATGAAACCTGACGATTGCTCGATCGGTTTCTTCTGGAGCGTCGTCGTCGATACACCCATTGGCGGCGGAGCCGCAGCCGCGGAGGATGGTGTCCCTCCGCGTGTGCACGCGGCAGCGCCGACGAGCAGGAGTGCCACGACGGCAACACGGCGTCGTCGATAGAAATGGAAAGACATAACACCCTGAAGGTTACACGCCGACGCGGAGGTACGACGCTGCGGGGGATGTAGCTGTCGATGTACGTCGGGTCGCTAGACTCCGCCCCGTGATCTGGGTCGGGTCTTTTAGACCCACCCATCTAGGATATACGGTCGGAGTTGGGTCCAACTCCGCCGACTCGGCTCAGGCTAAAGAAAAGGCCACGCAATGGCGTGGCCTTCAGTTCTACGGCTGGATCAATTAAACGCCGCCAGCGCCCGCAAACTTGCGCGACTGAAAACACTCGCGACAGAATACCGGCCGCCCCTGCGTCGGACGGAAGGGCACCGTCGTCTCCTTACCGCACGCTGAGCAGTTGGTCGTGGTCTCGACCCGCTCCCGCCCGACCGCGCCGCCAGACGCCGGACGAGAGGCCCGTTTCGCCTTGCACGACTTGCAGCGTTTGGGCTCGTTCTTGAAATTCTTGTCGGCGAAGAAGAGCTGCTCGCCGGCGGTCCAGATGAATTCTGTACCGCAATCTACGCAGGTGAGCGACTTGTCCTGGAACTCCATCGGTCCTTCCCTCTCGCGATCCCGCTCGATGCCCCCGGCTCGAGCTTCGGAATCCCTCCCGGCCGTGCTGTGGCCGGGTGGGATTCCATGCTGCTGTCAACTACTCGACTTCGCGACGCTGCTTCTTGCGCGTCCGTTTGCGCGCGAGCGCCTGCTTCGCACGCCGACGATCGCCCGGCTTCAGATAGAACGAGTGCTTCTTGATATCCTTGATGATATCTTCCTGCTGCACCTTCCGCTTGAAGCGGCGCAGTGCGCTCTCGATCGATTCGCCTTCCTGTACCTTGACTTCAGCCACGCTTAAACACCCCCTTCGCGGCCACCGTTTCGTCTCGAACACCTCATCGGTATCGGGTTCACGTGAGCGAACCGGACCACGCGGGGGCACTGTGGGGCCCTTGGAGTCCAACCGAATATGCTAGGCTATCACAGGTAAACGCGGATTCTAGGCAGAAAGCCCTTCCGGCGTCAATCAGATTCGATGCCGGAACCCGTCCCGAATTTCACTCCTAACGCCTTGTCTTTAATGCACTTGTTAATGCCGTCATGAATGTGCTGGTTGTCGGGGGTGGGGGACGCGAGCACGCACTGGCCTGGAAGGTGGTTTCCGAGCCGTCAGTCGACGCGGTCGTGTGCGCGCCAGGCAATCCCGGAACGGCGGCGATCGCGCGTAACGTGCCGATTTCTTCGACCGATGTGTCCGAGCTCGCCGCCTTTGCCGAACACGAGCGAATCGATCTGACGATCGTCGGACCCGAGTTGCCGCTCGATCGCGGCATCGTTGATCTCTTTCGTGCACGCGGCCTGCGCATCTTCGGGCCGTCGCGTGCCGCGGCGCAGCTCGAGTGCAGCAAGGTATTCGCGAAGTCCTTCATGGCGCGCCACGGCATTCCCACCGCGCGCTATCGCGCGTGCGCCGATCCGATCGAGGCGCACACGATCGTCGCCTCGGGTGAACTCGGCTTTCCTCTGGTCGTCAAGGCCGACGGCCTTGCCGCCGGTAAGGGCGTCGTCTTGGCACCAGATCGCGCGTCCGCGGATCGTGCCGTGCGGGATGCCATGGAAGAAAAGGTGTTCGGCACCGCCGGCGCGCGCGTCGTGCTCGAAGAATGTCTCGACGGTCCGGAGGTCTCGTTTTTTGCCATTTGCGACGGTACGCGAGCGTCCGCGTTGATGTCGGCGCAGGATCACAAACGGGTCTTCGATCGCGATGAGGGGCCGAACACAGGCGGCATGGGAGCCTTCAGCCCGAGTCCGCTGGTCGACGCGGCGATGCAGGATCGCATCATGCGCGAGGTCGTCGAGCCCGTGATCGGTGGCCTCGCCGCAGAGGGCAATCCGTATCGCGGTTTCTTGTACGCCGGACTGATGCTGACGTGCAACGGCCCGAAGGTGATTGAATTCAATGTCCGATTCGGTGATCCGGAGGCGCAGGTCGTGATTCCGATGATTGCCGATGATCTCGCCCCTCGTCTCGCCGCGGCGGCAGACGGCGCACTCGACAGATCGCCGATCGCATTCCGTCCAGAGCCGCACGTCGGAGTCGTGCTCGCCTCGCGCGGGTATCCCGCCTCGTCGCAGGCCGGCGTGCCAATCCACGGTCTCGATGACGCGAACGCCGAGGCGGGAGTCGTGGTCTTTCACGCGGGCACGGCGGCGCGCGATGGCGAAATTGTCACCGCGGGTGGGCGGGTGCTCACGGTGGTCGGGCACGGACCGGCGTTTGACGATGCCATCGCACGTGCATACGCGGGAGTGTCCAGAATTTCCTTCGACGGCATGCACTATCGCCGCGACATAGGTCAGAAGGCTCTGCTCGTGCAACCGCCGGCGCGAGCCTGAGGCCAGGAGTCTCGTTCGCACATGTCTATCGATGTTTTGATCCTGATGGGTTCCGATTCCGACGCGCCGATCATGCAGGCGGCCGTCGACGTGCTTCGTGAGCTGGGCATCTCATCGGAGATGACCGTGGCATCCGCGCATCGCTCTCCCGAACGAGTGATGCGTCTGGTCCGCGAGGCGCCGGATCGCGGCGTGAAGCTGTTCATCGTGGGCGCCGGCGCCGCCGCACACCTTGGCGGTGTGGTCGCCGCGCACACGACCCGGCCCGTGATCGGGGTGCCGATTGACTCGTCGGCGCTGAAAGGGTTGGACGCACTCTTGTCCACCGTGCAAATGCCTCCAGGCGTTCCCGTCGCCACGGTGTCGATCGGTAAGCCCGGCGCCACCAACGCGGGAATTCTCGCCGCACAGATTCTGGCGGTTGGCGATTCGGCCGTTGCTGCGAAGCTCGAGGCCTATAAGAGGAGCCTCGCGGAAAAGGTCGAGCGCGCCGCCGCGCGTTTGCAAGAGACGAAGGTCTGATCCGCTCGCCCGCGAAATAATCCGGTCGCTCAATCAGGCATACTGAACGAGTGAAGTATTCGATCGTGACCTTCGGCTGCCGGGTCAATCAAGCCGACTCGTTGCGGATTGAAGAGGAGTTGCGCGCGCGCGGCGGCATCGCAGCAGCCTCAGCCGACGCCGATCTGGTCGTCGTCAACACCTGCTCGGTCACGGCGAGCGCCGATCAGGGCGCGCGCCAGACGATACGGCGGATCGCACGCGATCAT
Organism: Vicinamibacterales bacterium; assembly: GCA_051986585.1. Classification (GTDB taxonomy): domain Bacteria; phylum Acidobacteriota; class Vicinamibacteria; order Vicinamibacterales; family 2-12-FULL-66-21; genus JALZOC01. Next base: position 10,618 of record JBPYFA010000230.1, read on the forward strand.
CCCGCCTCACGAATTGTCGTGACCGGTTGCTACGCGTCACGGTGCGAAGGGGACGTCGCTGCGCTACCCAACGTGGTCAAGGTGATCCGCAACGACGAAAAGGATCGCCTGCTTGAGACGTTCGAGGCGCGCGCGGCGACAGGCGACGGTCCATGCGGTGCCCTGCTCGAGCCCGGTATCGCCGGCCGCACCGCCTTCACGCTGCGCGTGCAGACAGGCTGTGACGAACCGTGCGCCTACTGCATCATTCCGTCGACCCGGGGAAGCGGCCGCAGCCGGCTTCTGCCGCAAGTTCTCGATCAGGTCAAATCGGCCATCGAGTCCGGCTTCAAAGAGGTGGTGCTGACGGGTGTTCACCTCGGTTCGTACGGGAGGGATTTGCCGGCGCCAATTGCCCTGCTCGATCTGTTGCGCGCGTTGAGCCGGATCGCCGCCGACGTGGTGTTTCGCGTGAGCTCGCTCGAGCCGATGGATTGTTCTCCCGCCATCGTCGATCTGATCGCGCGAAGTGGAGGACGATTCGCGCCGCACTTCCATCTCCCGCTTCAGCATGCGAGCGATCGGATGCTCGCCGCGATGCGACGGCCGTACACGCTCGACTACTATCGCCGCCTCATCGACTCGATACGCAATCGCCTCCCGCATGCCTCGATCGGATCGGACATGATCGTCGGGTTTCCAGGAGAGACCGCGGACGACTTCGCCGCCAACCTCGACTATCTCCCCAATTCCGGCCTCACGCATCTGCACGTTTTCCCCTACTCGGACCGGCCGGGGACCGTCGCGAGCAACATGCGCAACAAAGTTGCCGGAGCCGTTACCCGCGAGCGCGGTCTGGAGTTGCGCGCCCTGGGCTCACAGCTCACGCGCCGCTTCCACGAGACGCAGCGCGGCACCATCCGGCCAGGCTTGACGCTCGAAGACGGCACGCTGGTGGTCACTGACAACTACTTGAAGGTGAGGATCCCTGCCGGTTTGAAGCGGAACGAGCGAGTGCGAGTGCGGCTCTGTGAATTGGGCTCGTCTTCCCTCGGCGAGTTGGTCGCCTGAAAGAGTGCGCCGTCTTTTACGTCCCCATCAGCAGCGCGAGGCGCTTGCCAGGAGCGGTGGTGCGGGCGGACGCGGTGATGAGCTGGCCGCAGGCGGCCCGGATATCACGGCCGCGACTCTTGCGGACCGACACTGTGACGCCGTGTTCCGACAGAATGCGGGCGAATCGATCGATTCGATCGTCGCTGGGCCGATCGTATGGAATCCCGGGAGCTTCATTCAGCGGCAGGAGATTCACCTTGCCGCGGATGCCGTGCAGCAGCCGTACGAGACGTCTCGCGTCCGCCGAAGAATCGTTCACGTCCTGCAGCATGACGTACTCGAAGGTAATGCGCTCGCGCCGCTTCACCGGGAAACGGCGGCAGGCGTCGAGCAGCTCCTTGAGTCCGTACTTTCGGTTGATCGGCACGAGCAGATCGCGCTGATCCTCCGTCGTCGCGTGCAGCGAGATGGCCAGGTTCGGCATCAGCGGCTCGGTCGCGAGCCGCTCCAGCGCGGGCAGCACACCAACCGTCGACAATGTCATACGCCGCGGAGAGATGCCGAACCCGTGCTCGTCGGCCAGAATTCGGAGCGCCTGCATCGTCGCTTCATAGTTGTGGAGCGGTTCACCCATCCCCATCAGCACGATATTGAATCGCTGATCGAGCATGCCGAGCGACGATGCCAGCACCCGTACCTGGCCGGCGATCTCACCGGCGGTGAGGTTGCGGTCGAAGCCCATTTTGCCGGTGAGACAGAACGCGCACTTCATGGCGCACCCGACCTGCGTCGAGATGCAGAAGGTCTGTGCCGGCGTATCGGGAATGAAAACTGACTCGATGAACTTGTCGTCGCTCAGCCGCAGGAGGAACTTCGCCGTTCCGTCCGTCGACCGCTCGATTCGCTCGACCACAGGTGTGGCGACGACACAATCGGCGGCCAGCTGTGAGCGCAAATCGCGCGGCAGATCGCTCATGCCGGCGAAATCGATTTGCCCGCGCTTGTAGATCCACTGAAAGATCTGTCGCGCGTGAAAGCGCGGATGCCCGAGATCGGCCAGCACCTGCTCGAGTTCAGGCAGCTCGATTCCCGACAGGTCGATTCGAGGGATGGTGGACATGACAACGGCCGTCTTGCACGGCTCACGCAAAAGGGCGAATTCTCATTGTACTATGTCGGTCGAGCCCGGCCGGCGGTTCGAGCGTCTTGAATCCACCTCCGTGTCCGTGCTAGCATCGAGATTTCGCCGAAGCGCGTTAATCCCTTTGTATGCAGTAGATTACGGTTCCCGTCTCGGTGGGGTAGCAAGCGGGGGCGATGGAGACCCCACAACGTGACGGATCACCCTTCGGAAGCTCAACGCATGGTCGTTCGCGACGTCCTCGACAATGGGCTCCGGTTAATTACCGAAACGATGCCGCACGTCCGGTCGGTGACGATTGGCGTGTGGCTGATGCGTGGCTCGCGGCACGAGAGCGACCAACGGAGCGGCATCGCGCATTTCGTCGAGCACATGCTGTTCAAAGGCACGGACAGCCGGACGGCCGAGGACATCGCTCAAGCGATCGACTCCATCGGCGGTCAGCTCGACGCCTTCACGGCCAAGGAATACGCCAGCTATTACATCAAGGTGCTCGACGAGCACCTTCCGCTCGCGGTCGAGCTGCTCTCCGACATCGTGCTCCATCCGGCGTTCTCCGAAGATGAAATCGAGCGCGAGAAGAAGGTGATCCTCGAAGAGATCAAGATGGTCGAGGACACGCCCGACGATCTCGTCCACGAGCTGTTCACGCAGCACTTCTGGGAGGGACATCCGCTCGGCCGCCCGATTCTGGGGTCGAAGGAAACGGTCGAAGCGCTGACGCGCGAAACCTTGCTCGAGTATTTCCGCGGCGCGTATGTCGCGCGCAACATGATCATCTCGGCCGCGGGCAATCTCGAACACACGCGCGTGCGCGAACTCGTCGAGGCGTCGTTCGGCGGTCTGACCTCTCAGGGCGCGCCGCTGTCAGCCGATCCTCCGCGGGTCAGTCCACAGGTGATCACCCGATCCAAGGAGCTCGAACAGAGCCATCTCTGTCTTGGCACCAACAGCTATCCGCAAAATCATGATGATCGCTACGTCAGCTACATCATGAACACCGTGCTCGGCGGTTCGATGAGCTCGCGGCTTTTTCAGAACGTCCGGGAGAAGCGCGGGCTCGCATACGCCGTGTTCAGCGGCCTGAGCGCCTATCGCGATGCGGGGAACATCACGATTTACGCCGGCTGTTCCAACGAAGCGGTTGGCGAGGTGATCGATCTGTGCGTCGAGGAGCTGCGTGGGATGAAACGCGCTCCGGTGCCCGATGCCGAATTGCGCCGCGCCAAGGATCATCTGAAGGGCAGCCTGATGTTGAGCCTGGAAAACACGGCCAGCCGCATGTCGCACCTGGCGCGCCAGGAGATCTACTTCGATCGGCATTTCGGTCTCGACGAAACGCTCAGCGGCGTCGAGCGGGTGACCAACGAGGACGTTCAGCGGGTGGCGCACGATCTGTTCTCGAACGGATCGCTGGCCGCGACGGTGCTCGGTCCACTGATTCCAGCGATCGAGCGGGCGCGAATCGATCTGGGATAAACAGAGCAATGCTCGATGCTCAATATTCAATGCTGAACTCGACGTCCATCGCTGACCATTCAGCATTCCCCATTGAGCACTCAGCATTCAGCATTCAACATTCAGCATTTTCATGATTCACCGTTACACCCAGCCCGAAATGGGGGCGATCTGGACCGACCAGCGGCGGTACGAGACGTGGCTCGAGGTCGAGCTGGCCGCTGCCGATGCGATGGCGGAGGCCGGATTGGTGCCGGTGGACGCCGCACGCGAACTGCGGGCGAAGGCCAGGTTCGATATCGCGCGCATCGAAGCGATTGAACAGACCACCCAGCACGATGTGATCGCGTTCACCACTGCGGTCGCAGAGAACGTCGGACCGGCAGCGCGATGGCTGCATTTCGGGCTCACCTCGTCGGATGTCGTCGATACCGCTCAGGCCATCCAGATGCGGCAGGCCTGCGACGTAATCGCGAAGGACATCGCGCAGTTGATGGAGGCGGTTCACCTTCGCGCCGAAGAACATCGCCGCACCCCAATGATTGGCCGGACGCACGGCGTGCACGCCGAACCGATGACCTTCGGGTTGAAGCTCGCCCTCTGGCACGCCGAGCTGCAGCGCGATCTCGATCGCGTGACCCGTGCCCGCGACGTCATCTCCGTAGGAAAGATCTCCGGGGCTGTCGGCACGTTCGCACACCTCGATCCATCGATCGAAGCGAGTGTCTGCGCCCGGCTGGGTCTGCAACCCGCGCCGGTCTCATCTCAGATCATCCAGCGCGATCGCCACGCCGAGCTGATGTCAATGCTGGCGATCACGGCCGCGTCGCTCGAGAAGTTCGCGCTGGAGATTCGCGGGCTGCAGAAAACGGAAATCGGCGAGGTCGAGGAACCCTTCGGTAAAGGGCAGAAGGGCTCATCGGCGATGCCGCACAAGCGCAACCCGGTTGGCTGCGAGCAGATCTGCGGCCTCGCGCGGCTCGTCCGTGCCAACGCGATGGCCGCGCTCGAGAATGTTGCGCTCTGGCACGAGCGGGACATCTCCCACTCCTCGGTCGAGCGCGTCATTCTCCCCGACAGCTTCATCGCGCTCGATCACATGCTGCGACGGTTCACCCGCATCGTCCGCGGTATGGTCGTCTACCCGGAACGGATGAAGGAGAATCTCAACCGGTCGCGCGGCGTCGTGTTTTCCGGCACTGTGCTGCTCGAACTTGCTCGTCGCGGCATCTCGCGCGAGCAGGCATACGAGTGGGTCCAGCGCAACGCCATGCGTTCCTTTCACGAACAAAAGGATTTCAAATCGCTGCTCCTCGCAGATCAGGATCTGATGAAGGTGTTGACCCCGGCCGAGGTGGAGAAGGCGTTCGACCTGGACGATCAGATGCGCAACGTTGATGTGATCTTCGACCGAGTGTTCGGCCGCAAGGCCGCTATCGGCTCGATGGAGCCTGCCCGGGTTGGAACCGGAAGCCTCTAGCAAGCATTTGCGGCTGGAAGCTGGGAACTGGAAACTGGAAACTGAGAATGAAAGCTCGCGTATTCGTCACATTGAAACCATCCGTCTTCGACCCGCAGGGCCAGACTATCGCCGATGCGCTGCGCTCCATGGGTTACGCCGGTATCGGAGACGTTCGACAAGGAAAATACTTCGAGCTCGAAGTCGCGGCCAAGTCGGCCGATCAGGCGCGTACCGTCGCGTCCGAGGTCGCTGACAAGCTGCTGGCGAATCCGGTGATTGAGAGCTATAGGGTGGAAATTGAATAGCTGCCCGCTACCAGCTACCAGCTTCCAGCCAGGATCCTCTGGACTGTCATGCTGGAAGCTGGAAACTGGAAGCTGGAAGCTGCTATGAAATTCAGCATCGTCGTCTTTCCCGGTTCCAACTGCGATCACGACGCCTACCATGCGGCGAAGCACGTGCTTGGGCAGCAAGCCGAGTTCGTGTGGCACAAGGAAACCTCGCTCAAAGGCGCAGATGTGGTCGTCCTTCCCGGTGGTTTTTCGCATGGGGACTACCTCCGCACCGGCGCGATCGCACGGTTCTCACCGATTATGGCGTCGGTCGCCGAATTCGCCGCGGCCGGAGGCCCGGTGCTCGGGATCTGCAATGGCTTTCAGATCCTCTGCGAGGCAGGATTGCTGCCGGGTGCGATGCTGCGCAATCGCGATCTGAAGTTTCATTGCGAACACGTCGGGGTCCGTGTCGAACAGACCGATACGCCGTTCACGGCCTTGGCCACCAAAGGCCAGGTGCTTCGGATTCCGATCGCGCACGGGGAAGGAAACTATTTTGCCGAAGCCTCCGTCGTCGCCGAACTGGAAGCCACCCGGCGCGTGATCTTCAGATATTGCGATCTGCAGGGTCAGATTACGGACGAATCGAACCCGAATGGCGCAGTGAACAACATCGCCGGCATCTGCAGCATCGGCCGCAACGTTGTCGGGTTGATGCCGCATCCCGAGCGCGCGTGCGAACCGGTGCTGGGGAGCGCGGATGGCCTCGTACTGTTCGAATCTGTTCTGTCCCAGGTCGTCGCGGACGGAGCCGTGCGGACGGCGGCATCATGAGCGCCGTCGACCCCGCGCTGCTGGAGCGGCACGGCCTCACGGCCGGCGAGTACGATCGCATCGTGCGCTCGCTTGGCCGCGAGCCCACCATCACGGAGCTTGGCATTTTCTCGGTGATGTGGTCGGAGCACTGCAGCTACAAGAGCTCGCGCATTCACCTTCGGAAGCTCCCGACGGAAGGTCCGCGGGTTCTGCAAGGGCCCGGAGAGAATGCTGGCGCCGTCGACATCGGTGATGGCCTTGCTGCCGTCTTCAAGATCGAATCGCACAATCATCCGTCCTTCATCGAGCCTTACCAGGGTGCCGCGACGGGTGTCGGCGGGATTATCCGCGACATCTTCACGATGGGTGCACGCCCGATTGCGTTGATGAATTCCCTTCGATTCGGGGAGCTGGACGGTGCAGCCGGTCCACGAACCCGACGGATCGTCGAAGGAGTCGTGGCCGGCATCGCCGGCTACGGTAACAGCATCGGCATTCCGACCGTCGGCGGGGAGATCGCCTTCGACGATCGCTACGAAAGCAATCCCCTGGTCAACGTGTTCTGCCTCGGCATCGCCGGTTCGGACGCTTTGGTCAAGGGCAGCGCGTCTGGTATCGGTAACCCGGTCTACTACGTCGGCTCGAAGACGGGACGGGACGGGATTCACGGTGCGACGATGGCGTCGGCGGAGTTCGACGAGAAGTCGGCGGAAAAGCGTCCCGCCGTGCAGGTCGGCGACCCGTTCATGGAGAAATTGCTGCTCGAGGCTTGCCTCGAGCTGATGAAGACCGATGCGTTGATCGGCGTTCAGGACATGGGAGCGGCCGGGCTGACGTGCTCCACCTGTGAAATGGGCTCTCGAGGCGGCGCCGGAATCGAGATCGACGTCATGCATGTGCCGCAACGGGAGACCGGCATGACGCCTTACGAGATCATGCTGTCGGAGTCCCAGGAGCGGATGCTGCTGGTCGTCAAGAAGGGGCGCGAAGCGGAAGTCGAGCGGATCTTCGAGAAGTGGGATCTCCACGCGGCGCATATCGGCGACGTGACCAGCGACGGGCTCATGCGCGTGAAGGATCACGGCAGAGTAGTCGCCGAGATTCCCAACAGCGCTCTCGTCGACGCGGCGCCCGTGTACGATCGGCCAACCACACGTCCCGCTTACATCGATGACGTGCAGCAACTCGACCTCGCGTCGATTTCACCGGTGGCACCCAGGGACGCACTCCTGGCACTCCTGGGTGCTCCGACGATTGCCAGCAAACGCTGGGTGTATCGCCAGTACGATCACATGGTCCGCACGAACACGATTGTTCTCGCCGGCATGGGAGCTGGGGTCGTACGAGTGAAGGGCACGACCCGCGCGCTGGCGATGTCAGTTGATGGCAACGGTCGGTACTGTTACCTCGATCCCCGGCACGGCGCAATGCTTGCCGTCGCCGAAGCCGCACGAAACGTCGCCTGCGCGGGCGCAACCCCGATCGGCGCGACCAACTGCCTGAATTTCGGCAACCCGGAACGGCCCGAAATCATGTGGCAGCTGGTGGAGGCGATCGAGGGGATTGCCGACGCGTGCCGTGCGCTCAACGTGCCGATCACCGGCGGCAACGTCAGTCTTTACAACGAAACCAATGGCGAGGCGATCTACCCGACGCCGATCATCGGTGTGGTTGGCGTGATCGACGACGCATCGAGGGTCGTTGCCCGTGCGTTCCGGCAGGAAGACGACGACGTGGTGTTGCTGGGCGAGGGGCGGGGCGAGCTCGGCGGCAGCGAATACTTGAAGGTTCTCCATCAGACAATCAAGGGCCGCCCTCCGGCGATCGATCTCGATCGTGAACGCCGCTTGATCGAACTGCTCGGGCGCGCCACCGTTTCGGGTATGCTTCGCTCCGCGCACGACTGCTCGGACGGCGGCTTGGCGGTGACGCTTGCCGAATGCGCATTTGATTCCGGCGGCATCGGCTGCGAGGTCGATGTTCCTGCTCTCCCTGGGCAGGACGAGACGGTGGGCGGGTTGCTACTGGCGCGCGTTCTGTTCGGTGAATCCGCGTCACGCGCCGTCGTGACGGTTCGTCGATCGGAGCGCACGCAACTGATGGAGTTGGCTGACGAACTTGGTGTTCCTGCGAAGCTCATCGGAAAGACGTGCCGGTCACGTCTCGTGCTCCGAGTGGGCGGAGTCCCAGTCGTCGACCTCGCCGTCGACGAGGCAGAGCGTGTGTGGTCGACCGCAATTGCTCGTTACTTCAAGAGCCGGGCAGCGTAGAATAGAGGTACTCACCAAAATCGTGGCGCTGGTTTCTGCGAATGCGTCATGTAACACATGAATGACCTGGGTGGCCGCATGACTGCAAGCGTGTCGAGCGCATCAGGCGCGGGACAACTCTTGGCCAATGCTGGATAAATTCAAGGACGAATGCGGCGTCTTCGGCATTTTCGGCAACCCCGAGGCCGCCAACCTGACTTATCTGGGGTTGTATGCGCTCCAGCATCGCGGTCAGGAGAGCGCAGGGATTGTGACGGCCGATGGTGCCCGGATCCGAGCGATGCGGGCAATGGGGCATGTGGCCGACGCGTTCGACGAGCAGTCGTTCCAGGATTTGCCGGGACATCTTGCCATCGGGCACACACGCTATTCCACCGCGGGAGAGAGTCGCCTCGCCAATGCGCAGCCGTTTCTGATCGACTGTGCGCACGGGCAGATTGCGGTCGCCCATAACGGCAACCTCGTGAATGCCCGCGAGCTGCGCGACGATCTCGTCCGCGATGGCGCTATCTTCCAGACCAGCAGTGACACCGAAGTCTTACTGCATCTCTATGCGCGATCGAAAGCCCCTTCGATCGAAGAAGCACTGGTCGATTCGATTGCGCAGATCCGGGGCGCCTTCTCGCTTGCGCTCTTGACGAAGGATCGCCTGATCGCCGTTCGCGATCCACATGGCTTCCGTCCCTTGGCGTTAGGGAAGCTGGGCGATGCCTGGATCGTCTGTTCGGAGACGTGCGCGCTCGACCTGATTGGCGCGACGTATGTCCGCGACATCGAGCCGGGTGAAGTGCTGATCATCAGCGACGGCGGCCTTCGCTCGATCAAGCCGTTTCCAGTCGCCCCCTTGTCGCAGTGCGTCTTCGAACACGTGTACTTTTCTCGTCCCGACAGCTACGTATTCGGCCGCAGCGTCAACGATGTGCGCACCGAGCTCGGGCGGGTGCTGGCGCGTGAGGCAGGCGTGCCAGCCGATGTGGTCGTGCCGATTCCCGACTCCGGCGTGTGTGCCGCCACCGGTTACGCCGAGGAAGCCAAGCTGCCCTTGCGGATGGGCCTGATCCGCAACCACTACGTCGGCCGGACGTTCATTCAACCGCAGCAGTCGATCCGTCACTTCGGCGTCAAGGTGAAATTGAATCCGGTGCGAAGCATCCTGGAAGGCAAGCGTGTGGTCCTGCTCGACGACTCGCTCGTACGCGGCACGACGAGCCGGAAGATCGTCAAGATGGTGAAGGCCGCCGGCGCCAGCGAAGTCCATCTTCGGATCAGCTGCCCGCCGACGATTTCGCCATGCTTCTACGGTGTGGACACGCCTAGCCGGGCAGAGCTGATTGCGTCGACGCACACGATTGAGGAAATTCGAAAGTACGTCGGTGCCGACTCGCTGGCCTACTTGAGCCTCGAAGGACTGCGATCGGCGATCGGCGCCGGACATCAGTCGTACTGCACTTCCTGCTACACCGGTGTCTACCCGGTCGCCTTTCCGCGAGACGAACACGCCTATTTGCAGCTGGCCCTGAAGGCCGTCGACTGATTTGTTTACGTACCCGAACAAATATCCGGGTGTATCGGTGTTCTCACGCGCCTCCAGGCGCGCCGTTGTCGTCGCGCTTACGCTTCTTGCGCTTGGCCGGCCGGTTCACGCGGTCTTTCAGGCGACTGGCGGCCGCAGCACGGCGGCGCAGACTGAGAGCCAGCGGGAATCGCCGCTCAGCCCTGAGCAGTTGAAGGCGGCAATCGATCGGCTTGGCACCGTCGACTACGCCGCCAGGAGCGCGGCGGCTCGCTCGATTCGTCGCGCGCCAATCGCGGCGACCGTTCCCGCACTGATCGACGCCATTTCCAAGCACCCCGACGGCTACGTCCGCTTTCGTGCGCTCGTGCTGTTGTCTGGAATGAACGACGCTCGCACCCACGATGTGATGGTGCAGGCGCTCTCCTCGCCGAACGATCGACTCCGCTCGTCCGGTTATGCGTACTTCGAACACAATCCAGATCCGCAGCTCATCCCGCGGATGCTCGACGCGCTGACCCGCGAGACCTCGGAAACCGTGCGCCCGGCGCTCACGCGCACGCTTGCGGCGTACGGGACGGACCCTCGCGTGCGAGACGCGCTCACCGGGTTGGTCGTAAAGGGACAGGATTATTTCCGCAGCGCAGTGATCGAAGCGCTTGGCGATTACAAGGCGGTTTACGCGCTGCCCTCGATTCTTCAGGTCGCCAAGCTCGATGGCCCCTTGCAAGATGACGCGGTGCTGGCCGTCGGCAAGATCGGCGACAAGAAGTCGGTCGACACGCTCGCGGCGCTTCAGCGCACCGCATCTCGCAGTCTCCAGCCAACCATCGCCGCCGCGATTTGTCTTCTCGGGATCAACTGCTCATCTCACCAGAGCTATCTCGAGCAATCGTTGAAGTTCGCGATGGACACCGATGGGTATCGCGATCTGCTTCATGGGTCGACGCGTGGATTGGCGGCGTTGGCCATCGCCGGGAACGCCGACGCGGCAACGCAGCTGATTGAATACGGTGGACCAAGCCGCGATCCAGGGCGCGCGGCGATCGCGCTGGCGCTCGGGGCGGTTGCGCTGCGGAACACACCGCTCTTCCTGAAGGTTCTGCAGGCCGACGCCGATCCCAAGCCCGCGATCGTGCTGCTTGGCGAATCGTTCGACATGCTCGAGGAGGACTTGGAGGAAGAACGTTTCTACGCGACCGTGCGCCGTGGATACTGGGCCGCGCCGCCGAACTCGCCGGCGCGAAAAATCGCCGAGTCGCTCATCCAGACACTCGACTTCTGATGGATTACAAGCAGGCCGGGGTTGATATCGAGGCGGGTAACGACGTCGTCCGGCGCATCCGCGGACTCGCGCGCGGGACGTTTACCCCCGGCGTCTTGTCGGAGATCGGTTCATTCGGCGGACTCTTTCAGTTAGGGTCAGCGGGCGTCGCCGATCCCGTTCTCGTCGCCAGCGCCGATGGCGTCGGTACCAAGCTGCGGATTGCGTTTTTGTCGAATGTGCACCGCACGATCGGCGTCGATCTCGTGAACCACTGCGTGAATGACATCCTCGTCCAGGGTGCCGAACCGCTGTTCTTTCTCGACTATCTCGCGACCGGCCGATTGAATCCCGACGTCGCGGTTCAGATTGTCGAAGGGCTCGCCGGCGCCTGCCGCGAGAACGGATGTGCGCTCCTCGGCGGTGAAACCGCCGAGATGCCTGGCTTCTACGCCGACGGGGAGTACGATGTCGCCGGCTTCATCGTCGGAGTGGTGGCGCGCAGCCGGCTGATTGATGGGCGAACGATTCGTCCGGGCGATGCCTTGATCGGTCTACCGTCGTCCGGACTGCATACCAATGGCTATTCACTTGCGCGCCGGATCGCGTTCGATACCGCTGGCCTGCGCGTCGATTCGCATGTGCCGGAGCTCGGTGCTCCGATCGGTCAGCTGCTGCTCGTGCCGCATCGATCTTACCTGCCCGTGATCAGGGCTGTGCTCCCAACCGGAGCGATCAAAGGTATGGCGCACATCACCGGCGGTGGCATCACTGACAATCTGCCGCGCATCCTGCCGGAAGGAACCGCTGCCGTGATCGATCGATCCGCGTGGCCGGTGCCGGCGATTTTTCAGTGGCTGCAGCGGATCGGAAGCGTGCCGGACGACGACATGTTGAGAACGTTCAACATGGGAATCGGCTTAATCATTGCGTGCGACAACAGCGACGCTGAAGGTGTGATCGACGCGCTGACTGCCGCCGGCGAACCTGGCGCGGTGCGCATCGGCCACATTGTGGTCGGCGAGCGAACCGTCAACTACACGACAGGGGTCTGACCCCGGGTACCCGGGACCCCTGATGGCGCGGCATGATAGCGACCACGCAAAGGGCTTACCGTGAACGCAGATCAGACACCGGGGTCAGACCCCGGTCGCTCGGTGACACACTCTCGGCGACTTGGCGTCCTCATCTCTGGGCGTGGCAGTAACCTGCAGGCGCTGATTGATGCGATCGGCGAGGGATTGCTGAGGGCCCAGATCGCGGTCGTGATCTCGAACAAGGCCAATGCAGGTGGACTCGATCGGGCGCGTACAGCGGGAATTGAAACGTTGATTCTTGATCACCGCACGTTTTCGTCGCGTGATGACTACGACGCGGCGCTCGCCGGTGAACTGCGGTCGCGGAACGTGTCGGTGGTGTGCCTCGCCGGTTTCATGCGTCTGCTCGGTCCGCGATTGCTTGACGAATTCCCGAACGCGATCCTGAACATCCATCCATCGTTGCTGCCAGCCTTTCCCGGCGTGGACGCGCAGCGGCAGGCGCTCGAGCATGGAGTCAAGGTCACCGGCGCGACCGTGCACCTGGTCACCAAAGAGCTCGATGGCGGTCCCATTGTCGTTCAGGCACCAGTGCCGGTGCGCGACGATGACACCGTCGATCTGTTGTCGGCGCGCATCCTGATCGAGGAGCATCGTATCTATCCCGAAGCCGTGCGCATCGTCCTCGAGGGTGGCTGGCGAATCGACGGCCGCAGATTCCTCCGAGGCGTGGGCTAACACCGAGCCTGATAACAACTCGGCCGCTCCCAAACCGATCGCTTCACCACACGCCAGGTATCAACCGGTGCGTGACGCGCAGGGCGTAGGCGCCGTAGCCGTCGAGGTGCTCTTTCAGGAATGCGTCCTCGAATAGGACTCGGCGCACCACCAATCCCGAAACAATCAGACCAATGGATGCGGCGAGCCAGGAGCCGAGGGCGAGGCCGCTCAACGGTGGCGTCAGGATCAGACCCGCGTAGCCCGGGTGACGGACGACGCCGTACGGGCCGGTATCGATCACACGATGGCCGCGATCGGACTGGATTCGCACCACGGCGGAGAAAAACCGGTTCTCGTGCATGGCCCGATAGAACATTCCCAGGCCGCCCGCCATTCCGGCCAGCGACAGCGTTCGAATGGAAACAGGCACAGGCGATGTCAGATGCCATCGGCTGGAATCAAGTGCGCCGACCATAAGGTGAGCCACCGCTAACGCGCGCAGGAATCCCACGGCAATCCTATCTGCGCCGGCTGTTGGAGGGCGAAACCGCTCTTTCGCGAGGTCCTCGGTCAACCCGAGCATCGCGTATGCGGACATCACCGACCAGACTGCGACGTATGCCCACAGCCAGCGGTCGCGCATCGTTCCAGCCAGCACGAACACCAATGCTGCGACGATCGACGTGGCCAGCGCCCAGCGAATCAATGCTTTCGGCATGACGCGACCTTCTTTCTAGTAAGTCGATATTATGATTTTGACTATTCAAAATCATAACCTGAACGGATTATGCACCTGCTGCGCTTTCAATGCAAGTGGGCGGCCCTTAGCTCTCGACCGGCCGAAGCGTCAGCACGGCGACTTCAGGCGGACAATTGAGACGAACCGGCACGTAGACGGTGCCGACACCGCGGCTGACGAAAATCGTGGTGTTTTCGCGGCGATCCCGTCCCGCGATGACCGGGAACTCGCGAGCGGCGATCGCACCGATCCCTGGAATCACGATCTGGCCGCCGTGCGTGTGTCCGCTCAAGACGAGCGGAACCGAGAGCGCCGCCGCCTCGACCAGCCGCATGGGCGTGTGCGCCAACAGAATCAAATTCGGCGACGCGCCTCGCAGCACGTACGCGATCTCTGACGGCTTTCGCGTCCAGTACCGGATGCCGGCCAGATCGAGTGTTTCACCGCGAATCGTGAGCCGCGTTCGCGCGTCGCGCAGGACGACAAAGCCCTTGGCCGCGAGCGCCGGCGGCATGTCGTGATCGTTGTCGTGATTGCCGAGAATGGCGAAGACACCGTGCGGCGCCGAAAGCGGTGCGAGGGACTCCGCCGCCGGCGTCACGAACCGCCGATCTCCCCAGGTGACATAGTCACCGCCGAGCACGATCAGGTCCGGCGCTTCGCGCATCAGCAACTGCACGGCCTGATCGATGATGTCGTGCGTGACCGTGTCGCTGCGGTGCAAATCGGTCACGAGGCCGATGCGCAGCCCTGATAGCGCCTGCGGCAACCCCGACACTTCCAGTGTTTCGCGCGTCACGCCGATTCGAAAGCGCTCGTAGAGATAGCCGTGCGCGATCGCGCCGGCAGCGGCACCGATGCCGGCAGCCGCGAACCCTTTCAGGAGATCGCGTCTGGTCAAGCCGCGAGGGGCTGCGGACGCAGGCATGGGCCGCTATGTTAGCGCGGGGGCTGCGAATTGCCGGACGGCAGACGAAATTGTCGACGCCGGCGCGGTCGCGCTCCGGTCTCACGTTATAGTACCGACGATTTGATCATGGACGTATATTCCGAACTCGAATGGCGCGGGATGCTCTCCGAGAGCACGGACGGACTGCGAGACGCGCTCCGCAGCGCGCCGATCACCGGTTACATCGGCTTCGATCCCACCGCATCCAGTCTTCACGTCGGGTCGCTGCTGACCGTGATGGGTCTTGCCCGGTTGCAGCGGTTCGGTCACACGCCGATCGCGATTGTCGGTGGCGGCACCGGCATGATCGGCGATCCGAGCGGGAAATCGCAGGAGCGCGTGCTGCTTTCGAGCGCGGAGGTCGAGTCGAACGTGGCCGGCATCCGCGCGCAGCTCGAGAAATTTCTCGACTTCGGGGCCGGCGCCAACCCCGCGCGCATCGTCAACAACGCCGACTGGCTGGGGACGATCGACGTCTTGTCGTTTCTGCGCGACGTCGGCAAGCACTTCACCGTGAATTACATGTTGCAGAAGGAGTCGGTCGCGCGCCGGCTCGAGAGCGAAGAGGGCATTTCCTATACCGAGTTCAGCTACCTCGTGCTTCAGGCGTATGACTTTCTTCAACTGTTCGATCGCTACGCGTGCACGCTCCAGATGGGCGGCAGCGATCAGTGGGGCAATATCACCGCCGGGATCGAGCTGATTCGAAAGCTGCGCGGTCAGAAAGCGCACGGTCTCGTCTGGCCGCTGATGACCACGGCATCTGGCGTGAAGTTCGGGAAGACAGAGGCCGGCGCCGTGTGGCTCGATCCCTCGCGCACGAGTCCGTTTCATTTCTATCAGTTCTGGCTCAATACCGACGATCGTGACGTCGTTCGGTATTTGAAGTGCTTCACGTTTCTCACCCGGGACGCGATTGAGTCTCTCGCCCAGGCCACGACCGAGAAGCCTGAAGCCAGAGAGGCTCAGCGGACTTTGGCGCGCGAAGTGACCACAGTCGTGCATGGTGGCGAGCAGGTCGCCCGCGCCGAACGCGCCGCCTCCGTGCTTTTTGCTGACAATCTCACGGCTGCTGATGTAGACGACGTGCTGATGGTGCTAGCCGACGCGCCGTCCACGGAGCTGGCACTCTCCGAGCGCGGCATTTCGCTCGTCGAGCTGCTCGCAACGGTCAAGCTCGCCGCGTCGCGCAGCGAAGCGACGAGGCTCATCAGAAGCGGCGGGATCTATGTGAACAACGTGCGAGCCGGGGACGAAAAGGCGCAGCTGACGGCCGAGGACGCGATCGCCGGCCAAGTGATCGTGCTGAGGAAGGGACGGCGAGATCAACACGTCGTGCGATTGCGGCGCTGACGTGTGGGACTCGGCCGCTTTTGTCACCGTTACGAACGGCTGAAACGGAAGGGCTCGAGGGGCGATTTTTTTAAGGAAGCGAATTCCGGAGAAAGGGTTGACACAGTAGAGGGGGCCGCGTATATTGGTTCTCACGGAGCGTGACCCGGCCGGACGGCCGGATGATTTGCTCAGGTCATCGAGCAAATTTTTTTTCCGCAGAGAAAGTCCTTCAGTCTCCGAACAATCCCCCAGCCGTTCTTCGGCAATCGTAGCGCTCGATGAGTGCTGCGCGCCGCATCGTGAACGACACCCGGCGGAAAGAAAGTGGGTAAGGGATTGACACGAGACGGAGTCTTCTAGTAAGATTGGAAGGTTCCCCTGTAGGAGAAAGTCGTGGAGGGGACGTTCCGCTTCGGTCGACCAACCGAAGCAGTAGTTCTGGTTCTTTGAAAACTAGATAGAACGTGCAAGCACTTACATCCGCCGGAGTCCCGACGCGCGTCAGCGCGGAGGGCGAAGGCGGAAGAACCCGTCGAGTATCAGCGGGTGGCGCAGCGATGCGCGGGGTCGCAAGGCCGCGCGACGCAACGTTCATGCAGGGTGTAGTTCACCAGGCATGAGCGGCTGCGAACCACTCACACACTTGACGAACTGAACAACGTTAGAGAGCCAAGTCAAGCAGGCTATCAACGTTAAAAAGTTGTGCTTCCTGTGGCTTCCACCTTTAGGTGGAAGGCTGGGGAGCCGACCAATTTAACTTGAGAGTTTGATCCTGGCTCAGAATCAACGCTGGCGGCGTGCCTAACACATGCAAGTCGAACGCGAAAGCCCCGCAAGGGGTAAGTAGAGTGGCAAACGGGTGAGTAACACGTGGGTGA
>JBPYFA010000231.1:0-41242 GCA_051986585.1 Vicinamibacterales bacterium
TTTCAATCTCGTGTGATGGATGCACAGACTTCGACCAGTTGGGCGAATGCGACCTGGACCGCGTCGATCCCAACCGGGACGTCCCTTCAATTGAGTGCACGGTTCGGCGATACGACTCCCCCCGATCCAAGCTGGACAGGGTTTGTTTCTCTGCCGTCGTCCGGCACAACGCTGTCGCAGACCTCCCGCTACGTGCAATACCGCGCCATCTTCGGAAGCGACGGGACCAGCACACCGGTGCTCGAAAACATCGCCTTCACGTCTGCGTCGTCTGGTCCGTCAATTTCGGTCGACGATGTGACGGTCACTGAAGGCGATACCGGAACATCGCCGGCTGTGTTCACGTTGAGGCTCTCTGTTCCGATGTCAGTGCCCGTCAGCGTGTCTTACGCGACAGCGAACGACACGGCGACCACCGCCGATTACACCGCGACCTCCGGGACGGCGACGTTCGCTCCCGGCCAGACCTCAGTCACGGTTACGGTTCCGATCAAGGGCGACACGCTGGTGGAGGCGAACGAGACCTTCTTCCTCAATCTGACGAACCCGGTGAATGCGTCGATTTCGGATGCTCAGGCAGTCTGCACGATTATCGAGAACGACCTGACGTTAATCACGATCGCCGATGCCCCGCCAGTCGTCGAGGGCAATGCCGGAGTCACCAACGCGACCTTTACGGTGTCGCTCAGCAAAGCGTTACAAGTGCCGGTCACCGTGAATTACGCGAGCGCGGACGGGAGTGCGACCGCGAATAGTGACTACACCCCGGTCGCCGGGACGCTGACCTTTGCGCCAGGCGAGACGCAGAAACCGATCCTTGTTTCCGTAATTGGCGACACGCTCAACGAGGCCAACGAGACGTTTGTCGTCAATTTGTCGAACGCGACCAACGGCACGATCACGACAGCTCAAGCTACGGCCACCATCACCAACGATGATGCCGTGGTGACTGTAAGCATCGGCGACTTGAGTGTGACTGAAGGCACCGGTGGCACCACGACCGCGCAGGTGCCGGTCACGCTGTCAGCACCCGCCGGTCAGACGGTCACGGTTGGCTACGCGATGACCGCCGGAACCGCGACCACTGCGGACTACACGAGCGGCACGGGAACTGTCACCTTCGGGCCGGGGGTCACATCGCAAACGATTCCAATCAACATCGTTACCGACACAATCTACGAACCGAACGAGACGTTCACGGTATCGCTCCGAACGCCGGTCAACGTCACGATTGCTCGAACGACGGCGACGGTGACCATCCTCAACGACGATCCGCTGCCGCAGATCTCGATCAATAACGTGACGATCACGGAGGGAAATACTGGTACTTCGAACGCGAATTTCACCGTGTCGCTCACCAACCCGAGCAGCAGTACGATTACGGTCAATTACGCGACCAGTGACGGGACCGCGCTTGCGGGGGTCGATTACAACGCCGCCAGCGGGACGTTGACCTACACCGCCGGCCAGACGAGCAAGACGGTGACGGTCCAGGTGCGCGGCGATACCATCGACGAGCCGGATGAGAACTTCACGGTGACGCTGAGCGGCGCGGTGAACGCGACTATCGCCAATGCCACGGGAACGGGCACCATCACCGACAACGACAATCCGCCGTCGATTCGAATCAGCGATGTAACGGTCACGGAGACCGATCCAGGAGTAACTGCGGACGCGGTCCTCAACGTGACCCTCTCAGCGGCGAGCAGCTTCCCGATCACCGTGAACTACTCCACAACCGGAGGGACGGCAACGTCGGGCGTGGATTACACGGCGGCGGCAGGAACTCTGACATTCGCTCCAGGCGAAACGTCCAAACCGGTCACGGTGACGGTGCTGGGAGACCTGATCAACGAGGCGAATGAAACGATCAACGTCGACCTGACGACTCCGGTCAACGCGACGATTGCCGACTCGCGCGGTGTGGTGACAATCGCTGACAACGATCCGCTGCCGACGATTTCGATCAACGACGTCTCAGTGACGGAAGGCAATTCCGGAACCAAGACCGCGATGTTCACGTTGACGTTGTCGGCGGCGAGCGGCCGTAGCGTGACCGTCGCCTACGCGACGGCGGACGGCACCGCCACCGCCGGAAGTGATTACACCGCCAGGTCTGGCACGCTCACGTTCGCCGCCGGTGTGACCTCGGTTACCCTCGCCATCACCGTCCGTGGGGATACGACCATCGAACCGGATGAAACGGTGTTGGTGAACCTGACGAACCCCACCAACTCGACGATCCTGAAGGCACAAGGCACGCTGACGATCGTGAACGACGATTAACAACGGCGGTCACCGCGGTGCGATGACTTCCCGGATGATCGCGGCCCGCACCGCCGCATCGACCTGGCGGCTCGTCGGTAGGCCGGAGTTGCTCTTCGCCGTTACGTCGGTATTGAACGACACCACGTAACCGGTGTGTGATGGTCGGTGAATGTACAAATGTGAGATGAACCCGTTCTGATCGCCGCTGTGCCCAATCAGATCGACGCCGCCGTGCCGCTCGAGGAAAAACGATAGTCCGGCCTGGGCGTCGCTTCCAGTCGCCCCTTCGCCATCTGTCGCTCGGATCTGCTCCGTCCACATCTCTTCGAGAGAGCGGCGCTTCAGAACGCCTTCATAAAGCGGCGTCTGCCGATCCGCGGTCAGGAAGAGCAGATACTTGGCCATATCGCCGAGCGGCGCGTTCAGGCCGCCGTTCGAGACGGTGATGCCGGTATCGAAGTCGAATCGCGCCTCCTGGAGCCCGGCGTCAGTCCGGAAGTAGCTATGCGAGCGGTGCGGCAGCAGATGATACGGCGCACGATCGAAGAAAGAGGCGTGCATCCCAAGCGGCATCAGGATGTTCTTGGTGATGTAGACCTCGTAGTCGTCTCCCGACAGGAGCTCGATAATTCGCCCGAGAAAAATGACACCGGGGTTCGAATAGCTGTACTTGGTGCCCGGCGCGAAATTCAATTGCGTGTAGGGCAGCATCGCGACGAGCTGCTCCCATTCCGTGGGCTCGAATGGATGCCACGGTTGATCGCCGCCCCACGGCCAGGTGGGCGCGCGAAGCCCCGAGCTGTGCGTCATCATGTGCCGGATCGTGACCTGGTCGATGCCGCCGAACGGATTGTGAACCCGCCGGAACTCTGGCACATACTTCACGATCGGATCGTCAATCGACAGCAGGCCGCGATCGCGCAACTGCATGATGGCGATGCCGGTGAACGTCTTGGTGATCGACGCCCAGTGAAAAATCGTGTCGGCATCGACCGCACGCTTGGTCGCGAGATCCTGAAAGCCGTCGGCCGCGGTGCCGGCGATGTTCCCGTCCCGCACGAGCAGCACGCTGCTGCCGACGATGCCGGCAGCCTGCGCTTGCTGATGGAACACCTGTTCGACGGCCGACCATCCGGTCACGGGGCTTCCACTTAGGGTGCTTCCACTGGTTAAGGTGCTTCCACCTGAAGGTGGAAGCCACAGGGCTGGAAGCCACACAGCTGGAAGACTGAGAACGACAAGCGCCACCGCGACCCGGTTCATCGATTACTTGGTTGACGTCTTCGCGAGGATCTTCTCCATCTCGTCCATGACGCGGTTCATCTTCTGGAGCGACAGGTTGAGCGGTTCATCGGTCGTCATGTCAACGCCCGCGTCCTTCAGCAGGTCGATCGGGTACTTCGATCCGCCAGCGCTCAGGAACGTGAGGTAGCGCTTCGTCGCTGCCGCATCGCCGGCGAGCACCTTTTCTGAAAGCGCGGCGGACGCGGTAAACGAAGTCGCGTACTGATAGACATAGAAATTGCGATAGAAGTGGGGAATGAACGCCCATTCGTGCTGGATGTAGTCGTCGACAATGCAGACGCCCTTGTCGTGACCGTAGTACTTCTTGGTGATGTCCGCATACAGCTTCGACAAGGCGTCCCCAGTCAGCGGCTCTCCTTTTTCCGCCATTTCGTGTGCGCGGAGCTCGAATTCTGCGAACTGCGTCTGCCGGAAAAGCGTCCCCTTTATCCCTTCGAGATAGTTGCCGAGCAGCGACAACTTCGTCGCATCGTCTGTGATCGTCTTCAGCATGTAATCGATGAGAAGCGCTTCATTGAACGTCGAGGCGACTTCGGCGACAAAGATCGGATAGTCGGCGAGCGGGTATGGCTGCGTCTTGTTCGAGAGGTACGACTGCATCGTGTGGCCGAGCTCGTGCGCAATGGTGCTGACGTCGTTGTATTTGCCGTTGTAGTTCAGCAGCATGTACGGGTGCACATCGTAGGCGCCGCCATTCGAGTACGCGCCAGACCGCTTGCCCGGGTTTGGATACAGGTCGATCCACCGCTCGTTGAACGCACGATTCGCCGCGGCGGCATAGTCCGGCCCGAGCGGCTTGAGCGCCGCCATCACGTGCTTCTCGGCGTCTTCAGCTGAATAGGTCAGATCGACCGAGGCGACGAGCGGGGCGTAGAGATCGTAGTAATGCAGCTCAGACACGCCCATCATCTTCTTGCGCAGGTTCAAATAGCGATGAAACGTCGGCAGTCCGCGGTTGACGCCGTCGATGAGGCGCGTGTAGACGGTGGTCGGAATGTTGGCCGCATCAAGCGCGCGTTCGAGTGAACTGTTGTAGTTGCGGGCCTTGGCAAAGAACACGTCGCTCTGGATTTCTCCATTCAGGGTCGATCCGAATGTGGCGCGGAACGCGCCGAGCGCGCCGAAGAATGACGACATCACCTTTTCCCGGTCCGCGCGATTGGGAACAGCGCGATAAAGGTTGAAGCCCGCGCTATCGAGCTTGACGCTCTTGCCGTCGCTGAGAGTCACCGTCGGGTAGGCGAAGTCGGCATCCGAGAGGATCCCGAAGGTGTCGGAAGACGCGCTCGCAACAATCGAGGAGCTCGCCAGAATCTTTTCTTCGGCATCGCTCAGCGTGTGCGCGCGACGCCGGAGAATATCGTGTAGGTAGAAGTTGTAGACCTTCAGCCGCGGCTCGCCGTTGACGAACGATTCCACCTTCGTCGGATCCAATTTCAGGATCTCAGGTTCGATGAACGACGTTTCGGCGCCGAACGTCGCACCAAGCTGCGCCATCTCCTGTTGCATCCCCTGGTAGAGGCTGACGCGCGTGTCCTGATCGGACATCATGCTCGTGTAGACGTACAGCCGGGAGAATTCCTTGGATAAACGGCTCGTCAGCTCGAGCGCATCGGCGAGCTTCTGCGGCGACTCGGCGAGGTGTCCTTTGTACTCCCGAATCATCGGGATATTGGCTGCCAGCTTCTCTTTGGCCGCCCGCCAGGCCTGATCGGTTGGATAGATCTGGGTCAGATCCCATTTGTACCGATCCGGAACAGCGCTGCGTTCCTTCTGCTGCGCCCGTCCCTGCACGCCTGTGAAAGCGAGCGCAAAAATGACCACTATGAGCAGCGCGAGCTGAAATCGTCTCGAAATCACGGGCATCAAGGGCTCCTTGGAGGTTCTAGTTTCTCACGGAGCGCTCCTTGCAGGGTCAGCTATATGCCACTTTGCTTCGTCGTCGACGATCACCTCGACACGCGCGAAGGGTTCGCGGAATATCTGCGGCAGTCCGGTTTCGACGTGCAGACGGCGGCCGATGCCGGCGAGTTGCGCTCCTTGCTGGCCGAGGCGACCCCTGCCGCGGTACTGATGGATGTGCAGATGCCGAGGGTCGATGGCTGGACGCTGACCCGCGAAATCAAGGCAAATGAGCGAACTCGGCACGTCCGGGTCCTGGTGGTCTCCGCGTCTGTCGGGGAAGGACCACGGACCGCCGCCGACGCGGCTGGTGCCGACGCGTTGATTGGGAAGCCCTGCGACCCTCACCGGATCGTCGCCGAATTGACGCGGCTGCTGCAATCACAGACCGCCCACCCGGCAAAAATTTCCAGTCACTGACGCGAATCGCGACGCCGCGAACGTCGACATTGGGGTCAGGTGCCGAGTGGTGTGACCAACGGCGACACGCCTATCGAAGGTTTTCGGCCGGTGCCGAGTCCCGGACGGCCGCGACAATCAGCTCCACCAGGACCGGCGCCGGTGTCGCCTCAAGATCGGCGGTTCGTTGCTCGCTCAATTCGTACGCTTCGATGATGTTCACCAGGTGCCAGGCCGACAAGGCCGACAGTTGATTGCGAAGCAGCGATTCTCCTTTGCGATACACCGAGAAGGGATTCATCACGCTGTCGCGCGATCGCACCGCGTCGAGATCACCGCTCTCTGGTACCGGTCCATCCAACACCGGCTGCTCCGGTGCGAGCGACGGTGATCTCGTCAGCGGGTTGAGCGCACGATCGAGCGCGCCCTCGAGATAGACCGGCGTCAATCCGGTCGCCCAGTACGCGGTGTCGGTGCGGTTCGGTTGCGTGGTCTCGCGGCCTGACCGGACTGGCGCGCTGCCATCGATCGGAAGAAACTCGATCCACCCCTGCCATCGACTGTTGTCCAACTCTGCGCCGCATGCGCGCGCGATGTAACGCCTGCCCTCTTTTGAAGTGACGGGGTCGGAGAATTCAACAAGTACCTCAGCCATGCTCGACCCTCCGATCACGTGCCTGCAAAACAGCCACCGTTTCCGAAACATCAGTAGTGCTCCGCCGCTTGTTTGCACTCGTGACGTGCGCGATCATGGAATCATGGCGAAGCCGCTTGATCCTCGAACCGAGATTGGCCACGTGCACCTCAAGGTCTCCGATCTCGATCGGGCGGTCACTTTCTACACTCGCGCTCTGGGCTTTGAAGTGACTCAGCGGATGGGAGACTCGGCGGCGTTCTTGAGCGCCGGCGGATATCACCATCACATTGGATTGAACACATGGGAGAGCTATCAGGGCGCCCCGCCCGGGCCTGGGACGACGGGTCTTTACCACTTCGCGATTCGCTATCCGGATCGCGCCGCGCTCGGCGAAGCACTTCGCCGGCTTCGCGAGGCGGACGTGCGCCTCGATGGCGCGAGCGACCACGGCGTCAGTGAAGCGCTCTACCTGCGCGATCCCGACGGCAACGGCATCGAGCTCTATTGGGATCGCCCCCGGTCCGACTGGCCGCGTCATCCCGACGGCACGCTACAGATGCTGACCAACCGGCTCGATCTGAGCGCGCTTCTGGCTGCCGCCGATGCGACTCCTCCGGAACCTGCACGCCCATCATCGCCATACGCGCCGATGACAGAGCAGAACCGGACGCGGCTCCGCGATTTGCGAGCCAAGCTGCTACAACTGCACAAAGTTCTGCTCGATGATGCCCGAGCCGCGTACGAGATGGACAGAGGGCGCGTTCCGTCCAACGCGTCGCTGTTGCAGCTCGTGATCAACGATCCGTGGTTCGCGTGGCTGCATTCACTGTCCGAGCTCGTGGTCCGGATCGATGAAACGGTTGAAGCGGATTCCCCGGCAACCGACGCCGATGCCGCGACGCTGATCGATCAGGTCGAGAAGCTGTTGACCGCCTCGGAAACCGGCGAGGGTTTTCAGCGCCGCTACTACGACGCCCTTCAGCGGCAGCCGGCTGTGGTGATGGCGCATGCAGACGTGCGTCGCGTCATCAAGTCGATGCGTTGAATCCCGCTGTTATGATTGCCGGCGATAGTGAGTACTGACCTTCCCGCCGCCCCGGTCGCTGCGGATCCCGCTGTCCCTTCCTCATTGGCCGACACACAGGCTGCGCCAACAGTGGCGGCGCGAAAGCGACAGCATTTCGATCGCTCGATCATCGACGGTCCGGTCACGTCGGCGGTCTGGAAGATCGCGTGGCCCAGTGTGCTCCAGAATGCGATCGGCGGGCTCCAGGGCATCGTCGATCACGCGCTGGTCGGGCATTACGTCGGGTTCACGGGAAACGCCGCGATCGGCGTGAGCTGGCAGATCTTTCTCGTCGTCATCGTGTTCATCAGCTCCTTGTTCACTGGAATGGGGGTGCTGGTATCACGCGCTGCAGGCGCCAACGATTACGATAAGGTGAACCGGACGGTTTATCAGGCGTTTCTGACCGCCGTCGCCCTGTCGGTCGGTATCCTGGCGCCGCTCGGGTACGTCCTGTCGCCGCGACTCCTCGACATCGTGCATGCCACGCCGGCGGTGCGCGCCGAGGCGCTGCCGTTTCTGCAGACGATGTTCGTGTTCAGCATCGGGATGCTGATGTTCTTCATGCTGGGTGGCGCGCTGCGCGCCGCTGGCGATGCACGGACACCACTACGGCTCGGGATCGCGATCACGGTCCTGAATTTCGTGCTGAACGTCGTGTTGATCAGCGGCGCCGGTCCAGTGCCGGCGTTCGGCACTCGCGGGGCGGCGATGGGCACCGCGATCGCGAGCATCTCCGTATCGGCTGTCGGGCTGTGGCTGCTCTTCAGCGGCCGTCTGGTCGTGCACTTCGAACGGTCGATGCCGCTTCGCCCCGACTTCGCGATCATCCGGGCGCTGTTTCGATTCGGCCTGCCTGCCGGCATCCAGGGCGTCGCCATGAATGTCGCCGGGGTCATGCTGCTGCGATTCATCGGATCGTTGCAGGAAAGCGCGGAGGCGCAGGCGGCGTACGCAGTGGGCTACTCGGAACTGTTCTCGCTGATTACGTGGACGTCGGTCGGGTTGATGGGTGCCGCGGCGGCGGTTGCGGGTCAGAACCTTGGCGCCGGCAAGCCCGAACGCAGCGCGCACGCGGTGCATATCGCGGCTCGCATCGGCCTCGGTGTGGCGGTGACAGTCGGTGCACTGTTCCTGCTCATTCCAGACCAGCTCCTTGGCATCTTCGGGCTCAACGATCCGACGGTCGTGCGCCTCGGGCGCGAGCTTCTCAGATTCTTGAGCGTGTCGGGCCTCTTCATCACCGTCGCGCTCACCTACACTGGCGGTCTCCAGGGCACCGGCGACACACGAAGCCCCCTCTACATCACGCTCATCTCGCAGGTCCTGCTTCCGCCTGGCATCTGCCTGGTCCTCGACCGGACTGGCCAGCTGCAGGCCTCGGGTGTGTGGACGGCCATTCTCATCGGCCATACCACGCGATGCCTGCTTTCCGTCCTGCGATTCCAGCAGGGCAAATGGCGCTACATCAAGGTATAGGATCGGACTTCGGGTTCACACATTTCAGCCACCAGAGTCTCATGGCCGGGCTTTGCGCCGGTCCCGCTTTTTGCACACACCAGAGGTGAGGGAGGGTACACCGATGAGGTGGACGCCGGGGGATCGCGGCAACATTGAAGACCTTCGAGGGCGTTCAGGAATCGGCATGACGGCGGGCGGCCTCGGCATAGGCGGAATCCTGCTGCTGCTGATTCTCAGCTGGGCGACGGGCATCAATTTTCTGTCGCTCGTCGGCGGCGGCGACGGCGGCAATGGTTCACCCACGGCCAGCGTCGGCACGTCCGGTACGGTCGCGACTACTCCGGAAGAGGAGAAGGTCGTGGACTTCGTCGGCGCGGTGATGGATGACACGCAGGCGACGTGGAAAGAACTGCTTGGCGATCGATACCAATCGACAAAAGTGCGGCTGTTCCGCGACCAGATTCAGTCCGCCTGTGGTTTCGCGCAGTCTGCCAGCGGTCCGTTTTATTGTCCCGGCGACCATTACGTGTACCTCGATCTCGGGTTCTTCAATGAACTGCGTACTCGGTTCGGCGCGTCCGGCGAATTTGCCGAGGCCTACGTGCTCGCTCACGAACTTGGGCATCACGTGCAGAACCTCCTCGGGATTGACTCGCGGATGCGACAGCTGCAGTCCAGCAATCCATCGGCATCGAACCAGTTGTCAGTACGGCTCGAACTTCAGGCGGATTGCTTCGCCGGGGTCTGGGCCCACGCGACGAACCAGTCCGGTCGCGCGGCGCAGGGAAAGGTGGAGCTCGAGCGCGGCGATCTCGAGGACGGACTCCGTGCCGCCGCAGCGATTGGAGACGATCGGATTCAGCGCATGTCAACCGGGCACGTGTTCCCGGACAAATTCACTCATGGAACATCAGAGCAGCGCGTGACGTGGCTGCGCCGCGGCTTCGAATCGGGCAGCCCCGATGCTTGCCAGACGTTCCAATGAGGCTTCGGAGGACAACAATGCAGAAGCCAGCACTGGTGGCGGCCATCCTGCTCAGCGCCGCGGTCGCTTCGACCGGCGTCCAGGCGCAGGGAAACGGCAACGGCCGCGCGAACGGACAGAACCGCGAAACCCGCGAGCAGATGCGATTCCGCGGTATGGATACAGACCACGACGGCGTCATCACTCGTGCCGAGTGGCGCGGCGACGATCAGTCGTTCCGCGAACACGATCTGAATCACGACGGCGTCCTCTCAGGCCGGGAAGTCGACCCCGAGTGGCTGAGCGACCGACCCGACCAGTCCCGTCGCGATGAGATGACGGCACGATTTGAACGCGCCGATCGCAACGGTGACGGGCGCATCGCGCGCAGCGAATGGACCGGCACGACTGCGGCGTTCAAGCGCATGGACGCGGACGGCGACGGCACGGTGACGCGGCAGGAATACTTCCAATACCTTGAAGACCACGCGGTCGGGACGTCGGGGACTGCCCCGTCGCGTAATACGACCCGCGCCTACCAGGCAGGCTACGACCGTGGACTCGCGGAAGGGCGGCAGGCTGGCAAGGAGGACAAGAACATCAACGGCGGCCATTGGGATCTGGAAGGACAGCGTGAGCTCGAGCAAGCCGATTCCGGGTACACCCAGGATCTCGGTGCGCGAACCGACTATCAATCCGGGTATCGCACAGGTTTCCGGCGCGGCTACCAGGAAGGGTTCGGTCCTCGCTGAGACGATTCGCGCGTTGAGCGTGACGACGAGAGGGAGGCAGAGCGTTGCCTCCCTCTTTTTTGTTCACGGTCATTCATCTTCGGCTGCACGGCTGATACAGTTTCTACGAACTGTTTTCGGCGGGAGGCCCTTCGTGAACGTAATACCGCGGCGGCTGGCATGTAAGGCGGCTGCCATGCTCGCCCTTCTGGCGCTCTCGGCGCCAGCCTTCGGACAACGGCGCGGGCCAGACGAGTCGGCGATCGAGACCGCGCTGGCGCAGGTCTCTCCCAGCCTGGTTCGGATCCATGTCGTCGCCTATTCGTATGAGGAAGGGCGTGAGGTCAAGCGCGAGGCATCGGGAAGCGGGACGATTATCTCGCGCGAGGGCCACGTTCTGACCAATCATCACGTCGCCGGACGGACGCGAACGCTGATGTGCACGCTGGCGAATCGCGAGGAAATCCCCGCCGATCTCGTCGGCACCGATCCATTGTCCGACATCGCGATCATCAAGCTGCGGCCCGACAAGCCGCGAACCTTCCCGGCGGCGCATTTCGGCGACGCGTCGAAGTTGAAAGTGGGCGACCCGGTCATGGCGCTTGGCAGCCCGCTCGCACTGTCGCAATCGGTGACGATGGGAATCGTCAGCAACACGGAGATGATCATGCCCGGCCTGTTCTGGCCGTTCAATCGCATGACGCTCGAAGGCGAAGACGTCGGTTCGATTGTCAGATGGATCGGCCACGACGCGGCCATCTACGGCGGCAACTCCGGCGGACCGCTGGTGAACATGTCGGGAGAAATCGTCGGCGTCAATGAAATCAGCATGGGATTGGCCGGCGCGATTCCAAGCGATCTTGCGCAGGAAGTCGCGACCGCGCTGATGCGAGACGGCAAAGTGCACAGGAGCTGGATCGGCCTCGACGTGCAGCCACTGCTGAAATCGTCGGCCGTCCAGAGCGGCGCTCTCATCGGCGGGGCAGTCGAGGGCTCGCCGGCCGCAGCCGCTGGGTTCGTCGCGGGCGACGTGCTCCTGAAGCTGGACGGCCGCGACGTGAACGTTCGGTTTGCCGAGGAACTGCCGCCATTCAATCAAATGGTCATGCGGCTGCCGCTCGGCCGGCCGGTCAAGGCGACGATTCTTCGCGCCGGTACGGAGCGAACACTCACGGTCGTGCCCGAGGAGCGGGAAAACGTAGAAGCACAAGTGCAGGAACTTGTCGGCCTGGGAATCACCGCCTCCGATCTCACGACCTTGTCGGCCAAGGAGCTTCGGAGAGCGGATCGCACGGGCGTCAGGGTCACCGGCGTCCGACCAGGCGGTCCGGCAGACGACGCGAAGCCGGCGCTGGTTGAGGACGATGTGATCGTGTCGTTCGAGGGCAACGCCATCGGGGATGTGCGCGCGCTCGTCAATCAGGTCGACCGAGTAACGGCGGGCGGGAAGGGACCCGTCAAGGCTCTGGTCACGTTCGAGCGTAAAGGTGAGCGACTGTTGACCGTGGTTGAAGTTGGACGAGCCGTCTTGCAGGATCCGGGCCTCGAAGCGCGGAAGGCCTGGGTGCCGATCAGCGTGCAGGTTCTCACGCCCGAGCTCGCCGAGAAAATCGGCGTGCCCGATACGGCGGGCGTTCGAGTTACTCGCCTGCTGCCCGACGGAATCGCATCGGGCTTGAAGGTCGGCGACATCATTACCGCAATCGATGGAACGGCGGTTCAGGCGTCGCAACCCTCCGACGCCGATCTGTTCGCCACGATGATCCGGCAGTATCGGATCGGATCGACGGTCGAGCTCGCGATCGTTCGCGGAACCACGCAGCAGAAACTGTCGGTCAAGCTGGCGGCCTCTCCACGGTTGTCACGCGAGATGAAGAAGTACGAGGACCACGATTTCGAATTTCGAGTGCGCGATCTCGCTCCGGGCGATCGGCTGACGCCGGAACTTGGCGACGTCCAGCAGGGGGTTCTGGTCGAAGCTGTGCGCGAAGGTGGATGGGCGGGACTGAGTCACCTCGCCGAAGGCGATGTGATTGTCGCCATCGACGGCGACCCCGCCGTCGACGTGGCGGCGGTCCAGCAGAGAATGGAACGCGTCGCGCGCGACAAGCCGGGCTCGGTCGTCCTGAAGGTGCGGCGCGGCATTCGAACGTTTTTCGTCGAAATGCAGACGGGGTGGAAGGGGCAACAATGAAAATGCTGAAGGATGAATGCTGAATGATGAATGGTGAAATTGCGGATTGCGGATTGCGGATTGCGGATTGCTGATTGCTGATTGCGGATTGCTGATTGCTGATTGCTGAATGCTGAATGAACAGCTCCTGGCTTCGGAGTCGGCGGATGACAGTTGGGATTGAAGGAGGCGGCAGATTGGTCGTGCGACGCGCAGTGGTGGTCATGCTTCTCGTCCTGCTGGGGAATCCGTCTGCGCACGCACAAGACGGCCGTGCAGCGGCACGCGATCTCGTCAAGAAATGGCAGGACGCGATCGTCAACATACGAGTTGTCGTCAAGTTGCGGATGTCGATGGCTGGGCGGGAGCTGCAATCGAACGACGATACGATTGAGGCGGTCGGCACGGTCATCGATCCGGGTGGATTGACCGTTGTGTCGCTGAGCTCGGTCAATCCCGGTGCCATGATGACCAAGCTGATGTCCAGTGGTGGCAACACCGGACAAAACGTGGAGATCGTCAGCGAGCCCACCGACGTGCGTATCCGCCTCGCTGACGGCCACGAGTTTCCGTCGACGATTGCGCTGCGCGACGAGGATCTGAACCTGGCATTCATCCGTCCGATCACGCCGCCAGAAAAACCTTTCGTGGCGATCAACCTGGCCGATTATGCGCAGCCGGCGCTCCTCGATCAGGTCGTCGTGTTCGGGCGGCTCGGCCGCGTTGGCGGCTGGGCTCCCTCGGCGGCGCTCCGCGACATCGGTGGCATCGTGCTGAAACCGCGGACGTTCTTCGTTCTCGCGGGCGACACGGCCGGGACCGGAACGCCGGCATTTCTCCCAAGCGGCAAGATTGTGGGTATCCTGACAGTGAGGCAGATCGCCAACGATCGTCCGAGCGCGTTTGCCGGCATGAGCGGGCCCGAAGGCCTCGGCTTGCTTCCGGTGATATTGCCAGCAGACGACGTGCTTGAAATTGCGAAACAGGCGACGGAGAAACGATGATGCGAACCGGCGAGACATTCGAAGTTACCAAGACCGACGAGGAATGGCGGAAGCAGCTCACGCCCGAGCAGTATCACGTGCTGCGAGAACACGGCACCGAGCGGCCTGGAACCTGCGCCTTGCTGCACGAGAAGCGGCCGGGCACGTTCACGTGTGTCGCCTGCGGTCAGGCGCTGTTCAAGTCCGGACCGAAGTTCGAGAGTGGGACGGGTTGGCCGAGTTTCTTCGAGCCGATTCCAAGCGCTGTGGCAACATCGACCGATCGCAGCTACTTCATGACTCGGACCGAAGTGCACTGCAGCCGCTGCGGCGGACACCTTGGCCACGTTTTCGAAGACGGACCACCGCCAACCGGTCTGCGCTATTGCATCAACGGCGTGGCGCTGAATTTCAAACCGGGGGAGTGATCGATCAGCGACCGCCGCGGCCAAGAGCCGACAGGAGAAGAGAGAAAGGAGAATTCATTTGTTGTTCTCCCTTCTCCTTTCTCCTGTTTGTTCTGGAGAGCCGACCGATTCTCCCAGTCGGAGTTGCTCGACCTCGATTGCCCATACAATAGACCTTTCCCTCTGCCGGCGTGAATTCCGGCTCCTCAACGGGAGTGTGCGATGGGACTGATGGACTTCATCAAGGGCGAACTGATCGATGTCATCGAGTGGACGGATGACTCACGCGATACGCTCTCGTACCGGTTTCCGGACGACGACAAAGCCATCAAGAACGGTGCGCAGCTCATCGTCCGAGAGTCGCAGGTAGTGCAGTTTGTCTACCTCGGGGAGTTCGGCGACACCTTCGGCCCCGGAAAGCATACGCTGACGACCGACAACATTCCGGTGCTCACAAAGCTGAAGTCGTGGAAGTACGGCTTCAATTCGCCGTTCAAGGCTGACGTGTATTACGTGACCACCAGGTTGTTCACCGGCAATAAGTGGGGAACGGCGAACCCGATCATGATGCGCGACGAGGACCTGGGAATCGTGCGGTCGCGCGCGTTCGGCACCTACGATTTCAAGATTGTCGAGCCGAAGCTGTTTCTCAAAGAAGTCGCCGGCTCGGATCAGAACTTCCGCCTCGACGAGTTCGCCGACACGATGCGGTCGCGCATCGTCAGCATTTTTGCCGATGCCCTGGCGTCGGCGAAGATCCCGGTGTTCGATGTCGCGAGCCGGTATAGCGAGCTCGGTGAAGCGCTGCTGCCGCTCATCAATCCGGTCGTTGCCGCGAAGTACGGCTTGCAGATCACCAGCTTCATCGTCGAGAACGTGTCGGTGCCGCCAGAAGTCGAACAGGCGATCGACAAACGCTCGAGCATGGCTGCAGTCGGCAACCTCAACGACTATGTGAAGTTTCAGATGGCGCAGGGCATGGAGAAGGGCGGCAGCTCCGGCGGAATGGCGACCGAGCTGGCCGTCGGTCTGTCGATCGCGCAGCAAATCATGCAGCAGCAGGGCATGCCCGCTGCGGCAGGAGCTGCAACCGCGCCAAGAGCGGCGGCAGCCGCGGCGCCGGCAGCAGCCGGACCCGCGGTCAGCGATTTGCTGTCACCCGCAGATGTCGCACAGGCGCTGGGCGTGCCGGAAGCCGATGTGATGACGATCATCGAGTCCGGCGAGCTCGCGGCAAAAAAGATCGGCACGTCCTACCGAGTGAAACGCAGCGCGCTCGACGAGTACCTTTCGAAGTAGTCGTCGACGGTTTCCCTGATGACGGATATCGCCGCTCTCGAAAAGCATGCCTGCGCGGCCTGCGGCGCTCAGGCCGAGTGGAACCCGTCGAAGCAGCTGCTGGTCTGTCCCTTCTGCGGTACGGCGACGCCGTTCACCGTCGACGGAGCGTCGGGTGCCCTGGTCGAAAACGATCTCGCCCAGGCTCTCCGCAATCTACCCGATGAGGCCCGAGGCTGGCTGACCGATAAACGGACCGTGCAGTGTCAGAGCTGCAAGGCGGTATCCGTCTTCGATCCCGAGCGCGTTGGCCAGAACTGCCAGTTCTGCGGCTCGCCGTCGCTGGTGGACTACAAGGAAATCAAGGCGCCGATCCGCCCGCAGAGCCTGCTGGCGTTCAAGATCAGCGAGAGCAACGTCCGCGAGCAGATTCGACGTTGGTACGCGAGCAAATGGCTGGCTCCAGGCAAGCTGAAGACGCGCGCGCTTGTCGATCAAGTGCGTGGCGTCTACATTCCATATTGGACGTTTGATGCGCAGGCGGTGTGTCCGTGGGAGGCCGAGGCCGGCCACTATTACTACACGACCGAGACGTATCGCGATAACCAGGGGCGAACGCAGACCCGGCAGGTTCAACACGTGCGATGGGAGCCGGCTTCGGGTGTCGTCGAGCATTTTTTCGACGACGAACCGGTGCCGGGGACGCAAGGCGTCTCTCATGCGCTGCTCCGGCAGATTGAACCGTTCGCAACGAAGGAGCTCGTTCCGTACGACACCGCATTCCTCTCCGGATTCATCGTCGAGCACTACCAGATCGTGCTGCTCGAAGCGGCCCAGGCATCGCAGGATGCGATGACCGAGAAGCTTCGCCAGATGTGCGCCGGCGAGATTCCTGGAGATACGTATCGGAATCTCGAAATCCATCCGACCTTTTCAGCGCGAACCTTCAAGCACATTCTGGTTCCGGTGTGGCTGCTGTCGTACCTCTACGGGACACGCACCTTCCAGGTCGTCGTCAACGGTTACGACGGCCGCATGGCCGGGCAATATCCGAAGAGCCCATGGAAGATTGCATTCCTGATTCTGCTGGCGATCATCGCGTTTTTGATCTTTGTGATGGTGAGTCAGAATAACTAAGGGAGAAACAGCGTGTCAGTTCTCGGTTTTGGGTTTTGGGTTATCCGTTTCGGTTTTTGGTTTTGTGGTTCGAGAGCGGCGAGAAGAAACTAAAACTAACGAACTAGAAACAAACGAAAAACCAAAAACGAAGAACCAAAACTGAGAACCGAAAACCAAAAACCAAAAACTGGCAAGAATCAGGATCGAAGAAAAATGCTTTCCAGCAAACTCAAGCTTCCATCGAAACAAGACGCCCTTCCCGGTCGCTCCGAAAAGATGCCGGTACCGGCAAAGCATCACGTGAACGGGGCTCGGCTCGAGCCTCCCTTTCCGGACGGACTCGAGCGTGCGATGTTCGCGCTCGGGTGCTTCTGGGGGGCGGAGAAGAAATTCTGGCAGACGCCCGGCGTCTACACGACCGCTGTCGGCTACGCGGCGGGACATACGCCGAACCCGACCTATCGTGAAGTCTGCAGCGGCGCGACCGGTCACGCTGAGGCCGTACTCGTGGTATTCGATCCTCGGAAGGTGTCGTACGCCGAGCTCGTGAGGACGTTCTGGGAGAGCCACGACCCGACGCAGGGTATGCGGCAGGGCAACGACATCGGCACGCAGTATCGATCGGGAATCTATTACGAGAACGACGAGCAGCGCGAGATCGCAGAGCGTTCGCGTGACGCCTACCAGCAGGAATTGACGTCAGCGGGTTACGGAAAGATCACGACCGAAATTCTTCCAGCGCCAGAGTTCTACTACGCTGAGGATTATCACCAGCAGTACCTCGCCAAGAATCCGGGTGGCTACTGCGGCCTTGGTGGCACCGGCGTCGCGTGCCCGGTGGGCCTGGTGCGGTCAGAGTGAACAGGCTGAATGCTGAAGGTTGAATCAGAGTGTTCTTTCGTGAATCAAAGCGCGGCTGAGGCGGCGCTAATTCAACATTCAGCATTCAACCCTCGGCATTTTCACCGTCCGCCCATGAAGGTCGTCGCGCGAGTCGCCGTGCTTACGGCGCTCCTCATTGGTGCGCGCCTCTCTGCGACTGCTCCGACGCTGCCAACGCCTGAGGCCTCGTTTGGGTTTGCGCCTGGGGCCGACTACAAGCTCGCCACCTACGATCAAACGATCGAGTACTTCAAGAAGCTGGACGCCGCGAGTAAGTATCTGACACTGGTCGATGCCGGCCGTACGACGCAAGGCCGGCCGATGTACTTTGCGCTGATCTCGAGTCCAGAAAACCTCGCTCATCTCGACCGCTACCGCGACATCGCGCTTCGCCTCGCCCATCCCGCGGGTCTGTCGGAAGCCGACGCTCGCCGCCTCGCGGCGGAAGGGAAGGCGTTTGTCCACATCGATGGCGGTCTGCATGCGACCGAGGTCGCTGGCCCGCAGCACACGCCGCTGCTCGCCTACGATCTGCTGTCGCACGCGACCGAACCGGACACAAAAGCCATTCTCGATCAGGTTGTGCTGATGCTCTGGCCGACCATCAATCCCGACGGTCAGCAGATGGTGGCCGACTGGTACATGAAAAATGTCGGGACGCCGTACGAGCAGTCACAGCCGCCGTTCCTCTATCAGGAGTATGTCGGCCACGACAACAACCGGGATGCCTACATGCTGAACATGATCGAGTCGCGCGTGCTCGAGCATGCATGGAGGCAGTGGGAACCACAGATTATCTACGTCCATCATCAATCGGGACCGTTTCCGACTCGCATCTGGCTGCCGCCATTCTCGGATCCGATCGGCACCGACGCGCCGTATTTGATGTCGCGCGAAGTGAACATGATCGGCATGGCGATCGCCAAGGGACTCGAGGAGCACGGGCAGGTCGGCGCGACGCACATGGGGACGGCCTTCGATGCCTGGTATCCCGGGTATATCGATTACGCTCCCAACTTCAAGAACATCGCCGCGTTCTGGACCGAGACGGCGCTGTATCAGTACGCCACGCCGCACGAATACACGCTTCAGGATTTCCCGCAGAGCATGCGCGACCTGCGTCCACGCAGCCTGTACTCCAGTCCATGGCCGCCAGGCTGGTGGCGCCTCCGCGACGCCGTCGGCTACATGGAAACGGCATCGTGGTCAGTTCTCGAGTTCGCGTCCAAGTACAAGGATTCCCTGCTGCTCAATCGGTATCGTGCCGGACGCGACCAGATTGCACATGGCCTGAACACGGCACCGTACGCCTATATCGTTCCGCAGGACCAACGCGATCCGGTTGCCGCCGTGGAACTGCTGCGGCGATTGGCGTTTGCGGGCGTGCGCGTCTCGCAACTGACGGCGCCTGCGAGCCTGGACGGCACAACCTACCCAACGGGGACGTGGATCATTCCAACCGATCAGGAGTTCGCGGCTCTGGCTCGCGAGGTGCTCGACGTCCAGAAGTATCCAGATCTGCGGCAATACCCCGGCGGGGTTCCTGACCCGCCGTACGATGCGGCTGGTTGGACGCTGCCGCTTCAGATGGGTGTCCGCGTGGTCGCCGCGTCCGAACCGCTCAACGCGGAATCGCGCGCGAAGATGGCGCTCGTGGGATCGCCCGCCGGATTCAAGCGGCCGCCGACAGCCTACGTGAGCGGCCAGGCAGATGCGGCATCGTTCGACAGTGTGCCCGGCGTGGGATTCGACACGAATTCCGCCGCGTCGGCGATCGTTCCGCCGCCCGGACGGTTGACCGGATCGGGACCAGCACTCCTCGTCAATCCAGCAGAAAACAATGCGTTCAGAGCGATCAACCGGACGTGGAAGCTCGGTGGGACGGTCCAGTTCGCGCCCGCGAACGAATCGCACCCGGCGCAGTACATCCTTAACGGCTTGTCCGCTGACCAGCACGCCGATCTCGTGCGAGCGTTGGCGCTCACAGGACAACGCACCGCCCAGTCAGGAACACCAATCCCTAAACCTCGAATCGGAGTCTACGAGCCCTGGGGTGGCAACATGTCCGCCGGATGGATCCGCTGGATCCTGGAGCAGTATGGATTTGACTATACGATTCTGAGGCCGGCGGACTTTCATACTCCGTTGACGGGGAAAGTTGATGTCGTGATCATGCCCGACGGCGCTCGGCTTCGTGCCGGCGGCGGTGACGGACGGGCGGGACGGGCGACGCGGCCGGAGTACACGGACGACACGACACCGGAGGATCTCGAGGCGTTCGAACAGTTCGTCCGAAACGGCGGCACGCTCGTATGCGTCAGCACTGCGTGTTCGATCTCGATTCAGCAGTTCAAATTGCCCATCACGAACGCTGTCAGCGGGCTGCGAGCCGACGAATTCTTTCTTCGCGGCTCGATTGTCGAGGCGGCCATCAATGCGACTCATCCCGTCATGTCTGGCATGGGCGAAAAAGCAGCGCTGTTCGTCGATGGCAGTCCGGTCTTCGAAACCCAGCCCGGGTTCACCGGCACAGTGCTCGCGAAGTATGCCGATGCCGGATCGCCGCTCCTGTCTGGCTATCTGATCGGAGACAAGTATCTTGCGGGGAAGCCAGCAGCGCTCGAGTTGCCGCTCGGTAATGGACGGATCGTTCTACTAGGCTTCCGCCCCGAGTGGCGCGGCCAACCGTTCGGGAGTTTCCGCATCTTGTTCAACGCCGCGTTGAATGCACGGTGATGTTGAGCGCAGCCGCGCGGATTTGGCATCGCTGACTGCATGATGCCGAAATCGATCCCGGATCCCGCACCCCGGATCCCAAATCTATTCGTAACGCAGCGCCTGCATCGGCTGCACGCGCGACGCGCGGTACGCGGGAATGTAGCCCGCGCCCAGGGCCACCAGCGCAAGCATCACGATTGAGACGCTCATCACCGTCGGGTCGTAGGGTTCCAGCTGATACAGCAGGCTGGCTGCTGCGTGCCCGAGATAGTAGGCACCGGTGACACCGATCACGGCGCCGATGAGCGTCATCCAGCCAACCTGCGTCAGAATCATCCGTCGAACACGACCGCCGTCAGCGCCGAGTGCCATCCGCAAACCGATTTCACGCGTCCGCTGTGAGACGGTATAGGCCAGCACTCCGTACAACCCGACCGCGGCGAGGACCGTTGCCAGGAACGCGAACGCCGCCGAGAGCGTGCTGATCATCCGATCGAGAAACACGTTCTCGCGAACCTGTTGCGGCATCGTTTTCAGATCTTCAACCGGAAGCGTCGGATCGAGACGCGCGACGGTCGGCGGGACGCTGCGCAGTATCTGCGCCGGATCGCCAGCACCTCGCAGATACACGTTGATCGCGCCGACCCGTTCGGCCTGTTGATAGGGCCGGAAGAACACCGGTGGTATCTCCTGCTTCACGTCGCTGTATTTCGCGTTCTGCACGAGACCTACGATTTCGATGTCGAGCTTTCCATCTCCTTGCGCCATGTGCTTGCCAACCGCGTTGCGACCGAGGTTGAACTTCTTCGCGAACGCTTCATTGACGATGGCGACTTTGGGTGCGGTTTCGCTGTCGGCCCGCGTGAATTCGCGTCCAGCGATCAGCGGAACGCCGAGGGTTCGAAAATACCCTGGATTGATCTCGTTGTACCGCGATCCCGCGTCGGTGTCCGGCCCGCGCTGGAAGCCTTCGACCGACACGTCGTTGCCCCAGTTGTTGCCGCTCAGAAGCGGCACCCGCGCCATGGCGACGCCGGTTGCGCCAGGGATGGTTCCGAGCTCTTGTTCGAGCCGTTCGAAAAATGCCTTCGAACGTGCCGGGTCGTAACCGTTCAGCCCTGGGGAGACGCCGAACACGACGACGTTGTCGATCTTGACGCCGAGATCGACCCGGCTCACGTTGGTCAGGCTCTTGACGAAGAGGCCGGCGCACATCAGCAGGGCCATCGACAGCGCGATTTGCGCGG
The DNA here is from genome assembly GCA_051986585.1 of Vicinamibacterales bacterium. Lineage (GTDB taxonomy): Bacteria > Acidobacteriota > Vicinamibacteria > Vicinamibacterales > 2-12-FULL-66-21 > JALZOC01. The sequence continues at coordinate 21,541 of JBPYFA010000231.1, forward strand.
TGACGAGCGACGTCCGGAATCGGGCTGCCGACCGCGCGCCTGACGGCTGGCCGGCCTGCGCCTTGATCGCCGAAACGAGATCCGGCTTGGTGCTGTGCCAGGCGGGAAACAGCCCGAAAATGAAGCCGGTTGCAATCGACACCGCGGCGGCGAAGAGGACGATGCGTCCCTGCAGCTGAAACGCCAGCATCCGGCCAGCGTCCGGCGGCAGCAGTGATGCGACCAGCGCCATCGTCCATCGCGCGACGACAAGCCCCGCAAGACCGCCGAGGACGGCAAGCACGAATGATTCGGTCAGCAGCTGCACCAGCAATTGTCGGCGCCCGGCGCCGAGCGAGAGCCGGATGGCCATCTCGGTTGAACGCCCGGCACCCCGCGCGAGCAGCAGATTGGCTATGTTCGCGCACGCGATCAGCAGGACGATGCCGGTCACGGTCATGAGAAACGCGAGCGGCGTTTTTGCCTCGCGATGGATCGAGCTCTGTCCGCGATCGCCCCTCTCGACCTCGATCGGCTTCGCCTTGAAGCGCGCCATCGTCTGATCGCTCATGCCTTTCTGCAGCGGCGCTTCGACATCGTTGATAATCGGCTTGTACAGACCATTCAACGAAACGCGGGCCTGCTCGATCGTGACTCCCGGCTTCAATCGGCCAAAGAGATACGCCCAATAGCTCCGGCGGTTATCAAATCCCTTCCAGCCCGGCGACATCAACGACCGCATCGTCAAGGGAACGAAAATCTTCGGCTGATTTCCTAGCGTCGTGCTGGAGAAGCCGCGCGGCGCCACGCCGACGATCGTCAACGCCTGGCCGTTGACGGTGATCGTGTCGTTGAGCACGGAAGGATTCGACCCGAGCGTCGTGGTCCAGTAGTCGTGGCTGAGAATGGTGACGAAGTGATTGCCGATATTGCGATCGTCGTCGACGGTGAACAAACGTCCCAGTGCCGGTTGCAGCCCGAGCACCGGAAAATACGATCCTGAGACGAGCAGTCCCTGCCCGTTCAAGGTCTGCCCGCGATAGGCGAGATTGGCGTCGAAGGCGACGTGAGCCGCGACCCCGGTGAACACTGTCTGCAGCCGCTCGATGTCACGGAACATCGGATAGCTGAAGACCTCGTCGCAGCTGCCGGCTTGGCCGCAGGATGTCGAACCCGGTTTGGGCCCGGGGGCCGAGAGATTCACGAGCTCCGCAGGCCGTGGCACCGGGACAGGCCGCAAGAGGGTTTGGTCGTAGAGGGAGAAGATCGCCGCATTCGCGCCGATGCCTAGCGCGAGGGAAACGATAGCGACGAGACTCACGAAGGGCGTTTTCACGAGCCGGCGGAGCGCAAGTTTCAGGTTCATGATTGGTTCTGAGACGAAAGCGGGAACGGGATAGTTTACTTTTCCGAGGGCCAGCGAGGGCTATGGTTTCTTCCGCCTGAAGGCGGAAGCTACAAGCAAGGGCAGCGGAAGCTACAAGCAAGGGGGGGCGGAAGTTACAAGCAAGGGGTGTGGCTTCCGCCTTTAGGCGGAAGTCGACAGCCGGAAGCTGAGAGCCGGAAGCTGGAGCTTACTTGTTCTGTCGGTTCGCCCACTCGGTGCGGACGGTTGGTCCCACCGCCCACAAGATGCCATTGCGCACGAGACGCTGGAACATCGGGTGGCCCCAGACCCGCTCGTCGTGGCCGTAGGCGGTATAGAACACTCGTCCCTTCCCCTGCTCGCGAACCCACGTCCACGGCTCACGTCCACTGTCGTCGACCCGCTCCATCAACACGGTCTTGTCTGGATTGATCTTGGTGTGCACGTAGGTTTCATCCCACACCTGGAAGGACTGGATACCGTCGAGGACGGGATGATTCGGCTGCACGATGGTTGCCGTGAATTCTCCCGTGCCGTGCTTCAGGAATTGCGCTCCGACGAGCGCAATGTAGGCGGGCGAATTCTGGAAGCAGAACGAGGCGCAATGAATCGGCAGAAAACCCTTGCCGGAGTTGACGAAATCAAGCAGCGCCTTCTCCTGGTCGGGGGTGATGGTCGTGTGATTGGCATAGATCATCAGCGCGTCGTACTTGGCCAGGTTGGCAGCGTTCAGCTCGTTCGGATCCGGAGTGTACGTAAAGTGGAAACCTTCGGACTCGATCGCCTTTGCGAGCATCGGCTCGAAACGTGCCGAATCGTGGTGCGTGCTGTTATGGCCGAGGAAGAGGACTTCGATGGTCCGTCCTTTGCCCGCAGGCGAGCTGGTGTTCTGCGCGGTCAGAGCGCCGGCTGCAAACACCGTGAGTATCATGAGAGCCGAGGCGAGCAGCAACCGAGATAGAAGCTTCATGTGTTTTTCCGCCTCTCTAAAGCCCAGACCCTTAAAAGCGCGGTATCGCGATCTTCTCTCCACCCTTGAGCGCCGACTGATGCGCGCAGATCCCGACCATCGTCCAGTTGACCGACGTTTCGGCGTCCGGCATGGCCGGCTGCTCGCCGACACAGGCCATCAGGAAATGGTGCACGAGATGAGGATGCGATCCTCCGTGTCCGCCGCCTTGGAGAAAGGACAGATGCTCCGCATCCTGAATCGCCGCCGGTTGCGTGAACCGTCGAATCGGCTCCGGCAACAGGTGCGCGTAATCAGGAACCTTCACCCGTTCCGGGATCTGAGCCTCCGACAGCGGATGCGCTTTGGTGCTCTTGGTGTGGATGACCGGATCTTCGTTCTCGATTTGCTGCCACTCGAACGATTTCTTCGATCCGTAAGCGTCGAAGCTTTCGCGGTACTGCCGTGCGGTTGCGAACAGGCTCCGCGTCACTTCTCCGCACACATCCGAATCACGAAACTTGAATGTCGCTGTCTCGATTGCGAACGGGCTGCCGTATTTCGGAATCAGGGCCTCGTCGATCCGGCCGGAGCCGTGGCAGACGACGTGCTCGGCATGCTTGCCCATTAGCGCGAGACACGGGCTGACGCAGTGAGTCGCGTAGTGCATCGGCGGAAAGCCTTCCCAGTAGTCGGGCCATCCGTCCATGTCCTGCTGATGGCTTCCGCGGAGGAATTGAATCCGGCCCAGCTCGCCGGAATCGTAAAGCTGCTTGACGAAGAGATATTCGCGGCTGTAAACGACGGTCTCCATCATCATGTAGACCTTGCCGCTCTGCCGCTGCGATTCGACGATCTGTCGGCATTCGTCGACCGTCGTCGCGGCCGGAACCGTGCTCGCCACGTGCTTGCCGGCCTTCAGCGCGGCAATCGATTGTGGCGCGTGATCGGCGATTGGCGAGTTGATGTGCACGGCATCGACGTTTGGATCGGCAAGGAGCGCGTTGAAATCGGTGTAGCGCGCTTTCACACCGAACCGATCGCCGCAGGCATCGAGCTCCCTCTGATCCCGGCGGCAAATCGCATACATCTCCGCATTGGGATGGCGCTGGTAAATCGGAATGAACTCGGCGCCGAAGCCAAGACCGACTATTCCGACACGAATCTTTCTGTCACTCGGCATCAATTGATCCTTGAACCAACCGGCGCGCTTTGTAACACGGTTCCGGACGGAGCGTCAACGAACTCGGCTGCGCGGCGGTCAGCCCCGGCCCACTTGCCAGCCGTACAGGGTAATATCTTGTTCCTCTGAAAGGTGTGCCCATGACATTGCCTCGTTCGCAGCGGACATTTACCTGGTCGTCGATGGTCGGTGTGGCGGTGCTGGTGCTCGGTGGATTATCGCTGCTCGCCCAGTCCCGTCCCCCAGCCGCACAGCGAACTGTTCGACCAGCCGCGGCCACAACCGCTCGACCGATCAAGGTCCTGTACATCGGAAGCGACGAAGAGACACCGCACAACCCGACCAAGATGTTCCCGCTGCTCGCCGCCCCGCTCGCACGCCGAGGCATCCAGCTGACCTACGGTCGTACGGTTGCTGAGGCGCTCGACTCCGCCAAGCTGGAGTACTACGACGCGGTGATGGTGTACGGCGACCGGATCGTGCTGACGCCCGCGCAGACGAAGACGCTGACCGCCTTCGTCGACGCAGGGCACGGCCTGATCGCGCTTCACGCGATCGGTGATCTGCCCATCGTTGGCGCCAGGCTGGCCTCGCAAGCCGCTGCGGAATTCACCGCGCAGTTCGTTCAGCCGGCGAATCCGATGATCCAGGGGCTGCAGCCGTTCGCGGCGTGGGAAGAACCGCTCGCGCCGCTACCTTCGGGAGAGCGAACCGTCATCATGGAGCGCGTCGATGGGCAGACGCGCCAGCCGTGGACCTGGCTTCGAACGGAGGGGAAGGGTCGCGTTTTCTATACCGGCTACGGGCACGACGAGCGCACCTGGAGCCAGGCCGGCTTCCACAGCCTCGTCGAACGCGGCATCGTCTGGTCGGTCGACGAGGCGCGCCGGCGCAGCTGGCAGCAGCTTGAAATGCCGGGGATTACGTACCTCGATGGTTTCAATGTTCCTAACTACGAGAACCGTCCCGATCCACCAAAGTTTCAGCTGCCCTTCACGCCAGACGAAGCGCAGAAGTTCATGCAGACGCCGGCGGAGTTCCGCGTCGAGCTGTTCGCCAGCGAGCCGATGATCATCAAGCCAATTTCCTTCACCTTCGACGAGCGCGGCCGGCTGTGGGTGATCGAAGCGATGGACTACCCGAACGAAGTGCTGAACGGCAACCCGGGCGACGATCGCATCAAGATTCTCGAGGACACCAACGGCGACGGCCGCGCCGACAAGGTCACCGTGTTCGCGGAGCACCTGAATCTGCCGACGAGTCTGACCTTCGCCAACGGTGGTGTCATCGTGGCCGCCGCTCCACATTTTCTATTCCTGAAGGACACCAACGGAGACGACAAGGCGGATGTGCGCCAGGTGTTGAACACCGGCTGGGGGATCCGTGATACGCACGCAGGTCCGTCGAACCTCCAATACGCGCCTGACAATCACATCTGGGGCGCGGTCGGATATTCCGGATTCGACGGCCAGATGAACGGCAACCCGATGCGGTTCACCCAGGGTGCTTACCGGTTCAAACCGGACGGCAGCGAATTCGAATACATGACGCAGTCGACGAACAACACGTGGGGCCTTGGGTTTTCAGAGACTTTTGACGTGTTTGGCTCGACGGCAAACAACGATCAGAGCTGGTATATGGCGATTCCCAATCGCTATTTCGCGGACGTTCAGGGCCTTTCGATTCCGAGCGGCCGTGGCGTGGTGTCCGGAGCCGGATACCAGAGTCTGGCGGCCTTCTATTCGGTGCATCCAACGACGCCGTACATCCGGCAGGTCGACGTGTGGGGCGGCTATACCGCCGCAGCCGGCCACTATCTCTACACGGCTCGCGCGTTCCCCAAGGAGTATTGGGATCGCATCGCCTTCATCAACGAGCCGACGGCCCACATCATTGGTCAGGCGGTTCTCGAAAAACAGGGAGCAGGGTTCGTCGCGCGCGATGGGTGGAACCTGATTTCGAGCGCCGAAGAATGGTTTGCACCAGTAGCCGCCATGGTCGGTCCTGATGGCGCGGTGTGGTTCGCCGATTGGTACAACTTCATCGCGCAGCACAATCCGACTCCTCCGGGTTTCAGTGTCGGCAAGGGCGCGGCCTACGAAACATCGATGCGCGATCACCTGCGCGGCCGCATCTACCGCATCGTCTATCGAGGGGCACCCGCGTCCAAAAAGCGCTCGCTTTCCAAGAGTGATCCGGCAGGACTCTTGAGTGCGCTTGCCGCTGATAACATGTTCTGGCGCCTGCAGGCGCAGCGGTTGCTGGTCGAACGCGGACAGAAGGACGTCGTGCCGCAGCTCGTCACGCTGGTGCGCAATCAATCGGTCGACGAGATCGGGACCAACGGCGGCGCATTCCATGCGCTCTGGACCTTACAGGGATTGGGTGAGCTCAAGGCGACGAGCACCGACGCCTACCGGGCCGCCGTCGAAGCGTTGAAGCACCCCGCCGCAGGCGTTCGCAAAGCCGCGGCAATGGTCCTGCCACACACCGCGGAGGCAAGCCGTGCCATTGTTTCGGCCGGGTTGCTCCACGATCCCGATCTGCAGACGCGTCTTGCCGCCACCCTCGTGATTGCGGACATGCCGACTTCCCCGGACCTGGGGCAGGCGCTCTATTCAGAGAGCCAGAAGACGGAAAACTATTCAGACAAGTGGCTGAGCCGGGCCTTGTACATCGCAGCGATGAAACATCAGCAGAGTTTCACGGCGGCCTATCACGCTGATCGCAACGCGTTGCCCTACACGGCGCTCCCTGCCGCGGTCCGGCTAGGCGATACGAAACCCGACTGGCGGATGCCTTCGGCGCAGGACGTGTCGACCGACTGGGCCGACATGGAGGTGCCGGGCAACTGGGAGTCACGTGGTCTTCCCGATTTCGACGGCATCGTCTGGTTCACACGTTCATTTGATTGGAACACCGCAGCACCGACGACGCTCTCACTCGGTCCGCTGCGCAATATCGGTGAAGTCTGGATCAACGGCCAATCAGTGACACCAGCGCCGCTGGTTCCGGCCGCTGCACCGGTGGCGCCGGCGCGCGGTGCGGCGGCACCTGCCCCTGCAGGCGGAGGCCGCGGCAACGTGATTCCCACTTACGTGATTCCCGAGGGTGTGGTCCGGAGCGGCAAGAACACGATCACGGTCCGCATTCAGAACCAACGGAACGAAGGCGGATTCCTCGGAACGCCGGAGATCATGTTCGTCGAAGGCGGCAGCACTCGCGTGCCGCTGGCGGGAACCTGGAAATACCGTGTCGAGCGCCAGACGAATGCCGGCGCACTCTACACGAAACCCGGGCAGCTGGCTGCCCATGTGGCATTTACCACTGAAGGAGGTCCCCGTGGGTCGGTTGGTGCCGCGCTGCCCGCAATTGCACCGCAGGCACCAGATGTCGCGGTTCGTCTCAGTGTCGTTCCGGGCCAGCTGAAGTTCGACAAGTCAGAACTGAATGTCGCTCCAGGTCAGCTCGTCGAAGTTGTGTATACGAATCCGGATGTGATGCAGCACAACTTCGTGCTTGGCGCGCCTGGTTCGTTGAACGCGATTGGTGAAGCGGGAGACAAGCTCGCGACCTCACCCAACGGTCTCGCGCAGGGATACGTCCCCGATACAGCGCAGGTACTCTTTTCGACGAAGCTCCTCGACCCGGGACAGACGATGACCTTCCAGTTCCGTGCGCCAACGGAGGTCGGTCAGTACCCGTACGTGTGTACCTTTCCGGCGCACTGGCGGACGATGAACGGCGTGCTGAACGTCGTCGTGCCCGCGGGGCGGGGTCGGGGAGGCGCCCCGCAGCCAACCGCCGCTGGGAGGAGATAGGGCGTTCAATCGGTGAATTGGTGAAACGTGTATTGGTGAATTGATCCCGAGAACGATTCACCAATTTGTCTCAATTCGCCAATGCACGACCACGACTCATCGATCCACCAACTCACCAACTCACCAATTGCACAAGGCTGAGTTGGTGCACAACCGACACTGAGTCGTCGCAAAGGGAACCGTGTTGTTGTTGCCGATCGGTTCCGCTGTTCGCATGCTGATCGTATCTACGCTGCAGATGCCGGCGCAGCAAGGAAGGTCAACATGCGAAGACTCGTCGAACACAGTGTCTGTGCGATCGCCCTGGCGGCGGTGATCGCCCTCATCGTTCCGATTGCCGCGACTCACCAATCGCCGACTCATCAGTCCCACGCCATCGCCACGGCGACTGGCTCCGCAGCGACGCTCGCACCCGTCGCGCCAGCTGCGGCCGCGGCGGACGGGCGATGGAAACTCGGGGGAGACGGATCCTGCTATTGGGATCCGGACGACTCCGGCCCCGATCAGTGTTCGCAGACCCAGGGTCGATGGAAGCTCGGCGGTGACGGCAGCTGCTACTGGGATGCCAACGACTCGGGGGAGAATCAATGTGAACCTGCCCCTTCGGCCGCTCCAACCGAAGCGCGCGTGGTCCTGGCGCCGTTTCGCGTGGGTGCCTGATGCAGCGAGCCGCGCTCGCCGCGTCACACGGTGCCGCAGCTCGAAGGAGACGCGGTGCTGTGGGATTGCGGTGAGCGCGGTGTTCGGGAGGTTGCCGAGCCGCGCCGAGAATCGGGACCGACGATCGGGGTTCGGGCGGGGCCCGACAGTCGAATCGTTCGTTCGGATCCGGCCGACTGCGCGACCCAGCCGTCGCGGTACTGCGCCGGCGTCGTTCCCACTCGGGCTTTGAAGTGTCGAAAGAAGTTCTTCCGCCCACGCCAACCCACCGCGGCGACGACCGACTCGACCTTGTCTCCTTCGCGGAGTCGAGCGGCGGCCTGCTCGATTCGGGTCGCCTGCAAATACTGTCGAATCGACATGCGCATGCTCGCTCGGAACGCGCGCGATAATTCGCGCGTGCACCAGCCGCTGAGCGTCGCCAATTGGCTGAGTGTAATCGGCTCGGCGAAGTGTCGATCGATGTACTCAGCGACACGATGAGCCTGGACCTCCGGAAGCAGTGATCCGGGTTGCAGCTGCGAGCACCAGTCACACACGGCTGCGCCGAACCGATCACACAACACGTGCGCGGGGACTGCGGCGACGCGATGGCGCTCGATTGACGCAAGCAAAGAGGGTTGGTGATCGATCGTGGGACGAGGCGAGAGCCGATCCAGTTCGCGGGCGACGTCGGTCAGGAGAAGGAGCACGACACCATGCGGCAGCGTTGCCGACAACGCCTGCACGTCGCGGACGAAAGTCGCGACCAGCGTCGGCCACGCGCAGGGAAGCTCATGACGAAAGCGCGCCACCAGATGATCGCGCTTGTCGAGCAGCGCGATCCATGCGGTCGTATTCGCTTCTTGGTCCATGGACGCGTTCATCAGTGCCGTAACGCCGCGCCTCGGCTGCAAGAACTACTCCTGCACGATCAAACGCTGCATCCGCCAGGTTCGTACTCATTTAGACAGCAATCCGTGGATTTAGTTGGATCGCCTCGTTGGGCACGCGTTACCCGTTGGAGAGTTGTCCTCAACTGCTGAAGAAGTGTCGATGAATGGGGGCAGTACTTCGGACGACGCGGATCCCGGATCCCGCACCCCGGGTGCCGGCGCCCAAGATCGGTTCAGTACTCCGCCAACAACCGGTAGTACTTGGTCCAAGGTCCAATCGTCGGCCCGCGGTGGCGAACCAGGCTGCGCGTGATTTGATTGATGTGCGCAAGATCGTGCGTCGCCCAGCAGGCGAGAAGCTGGCCAAGGGTGACGTTTCCGAATTCAGGATGGATGCCAGTCCTGTCGAGATCGCGGTCGGTTAATGCCAGCCGTTGCAGTTTCGTCACATTGTCGTGACGGAGCCGCTCGAACTCGCTCAGGACCTCGCCGACGTTCGCCCCTGCATATCGAACGAATCCGGCTTCGCGATCGAATGGTGTGAAGCGCCGGTCCCGATCGGATCCGAGGATGATCTCGATTCTCGGCATCCAATCCGTGATCTCTGCTTCAGCCAGATGGCAGAGCACCTGTCTTGGACTCCAGGCTCCTGCCTGCTCCTGAAAATCGAGCGCGGCCTCTGGCGCGCCTTCGAACAGGGCACGAATGATGGCGGGAGTTCTCGACAGCAGCGGGCGAATGTCGTCGTTCATCGCGTTTGGATCCTTGCCGGTTGACGGTGGCCGATCGGCGATTGACGACCGATTACTCCGCGCGCAACGCAATGAGCGGGTCGATCGTCTTCAGTCGCCACGCGCCGACCGCGGCCGCGCTCATTCCGACGACGAGCAGAAGCATCGTGACCATGCTCATCGTCACCGGCGCGATCGGATCGACAGCAAAGAGCAGCGTCGCGAGTGCCGGCGCACCGGCGAGCGAGAGCAGGGCGCCACCAGCCAAGCCAGCAAAAAGCGGCTTGACGATGTCCGTGATGACAACCGCAAAGTTCTGCGATGGGCTCGCCCCGAGCGCAGCGCGGATGCCGATCTCGCGGGTGCGAATCGACACGGTGAACGCCGTCACCGCGTAGATGCCGGCGGCTGCGAGAGTCAATGCGGCGACACTGAATACCCGCACGAGCCACAGGTTCAATCGGCGAGGTGCCACTGCCACTTCCATGATGTCATCCATCGTGCGCATCGCCGTCGGCACGTCGGCGTCGACGGCGCGAATCTCCCGCTTGACTGCCTCGCGAACCGCCAGCGGATCGCCCGCTGTTCTCACCCCCCAGTACAGATTGTTCGCGAGCCATTGAATCGAGGGCTCTGGCACCTGCGGAATCGCCACGTAGATATCTGCCGTCGATTCGGTATCCAGGCCAAAGTGCTTGACGTCGCCGACGACGCCGACGATTTGCGGTCGCCGCACGTTGTCGTTGCCAGAATCCCGGACGAGCAGATATTGGCCGATGGGGGAGCGTCCTTTCCAGTACCGATTCGCAATGGTCTGATTGATCAGCACGACTGGCTCGCTGTCGGAGCGATCCTGCTCGTCGAGCGCGCGCCCCTGTAACAGCGGAACCCCGAACGCCGACAGGTACGATGGGCCAACCATTCGATAGTGTGCTTCCGGCCGTTCCGCGGCGACCGGCTCCGGTCGATCGCCGGGCCAGATGTCGACGGTGGCGCGATAGCCGTTCAACGGCACCACGTTAACCGGCGAGGCTTGCAACACGCCGGGAATTCTTAACAGATTTGAGCGGACGGCCTCGATGAAGTTGACCACGTCGGCGCGCGTGCGATAGCGGCCGCGAGGGAGCGACAGGCGCACCGTCAGCAAGTGATCGGAACGAAAGCCGGGCTCGACCGCCTGGAGTTGCGCGAAACTTTGTGAGAGCAGAACGGTTAGCGTGACGAGTGCAGAGGCCAGCGCGATCTCGACGCCGACGAGCCAGCGACGGGGTGTCCGGCCGGCGGTTCCAGTCGAGCGAGCGCCTTCGCGAAGCTGCGCACCAAGGGTACCGGTCGCCAGCCGCCAGGCGGGAAAGCCGGCGAACGCGAGCGTGGCCATCGTGGCAGCGGCGACAGCGAATAGAACCACACGTATATCGATCGCGGCGTCGTTGGAAATGGCCAGGAGGTCGCCGGGAGCAAGAACCAGCAGAGCGCGGCGCGCGATCGACCCCAGCAAGAGGCCCCCGGCACACCCGGTGAACGCGATCGCGCCGCTCTCGATCAGAATCTCGCGAACCAGCTGTGCCCGGGAGGCGCCCAGTGCGCTTCGCACGGCGAGCTCGCGCTCGCGGCCGAGCGCCGACACGAGGAACAGGTTGGCCAGATTCGCGCATGCCACCGCGAGCACCAGGGCGACCGCAGCCTGGAGCAGCATCAGCATCGGTTTGACGCGAGCCACGAGCGCGCTATGCCATTCCACGATAGTGGTGCCGGCATGCGTCGCGTTGGTGGTCGGATACACCGCCCGCAGACGGGCGACGATTCCATCGAGGTCGTTCCTGGCCTGAATGATCGCGACGCCCGGCCTCAGACGGCCGATCACTCGAAGAAACCCCAAATCGCGCGACGAACGTCGCGGATCGACCGCGGTTGGAAACGGCGCGATCAGCTCCGCGTCGCGAACGGGACTGACAAAGGCCCGTGGCAGAACGCCAACGATGGTGTAGGCGTCGCCATTGAGGACGATCGGTTCGCCCAGCACGCCGGGGTCGCCGCCAAACCGCCGCATCCAGAGTCCGTGACTCAAAACAACGACCCGCTTTCCCGAACCCTGCTCGTCGTCAGGAACCAACGGTCTGCCGAGGATCGGCGATGCCCCCAGCATGGTGAACAGATTGGAGGTGGCGCGCATACCCTGAAGACGCTCGGCCTCGCCACCGGTCACGTTCGCGCTCCATTGAAAAGTGGCGGCGAGATCCGCGAACGTGCGATTCCCGTCACGCAGGTCGAGATAGTCCGGCAGCGAAAGCGGGTCGCGGTCGACGTCCATTCGTCGGCCGTTGACTTCGACCAGCCGCGACGGATCGGGATATGGAAGCGGGCTGACCAGGACCGCATTGATCACGCTGAAGACGGCGGTGTTGGCACCGACCGCCAGCGCCGTGATCACGACAGCAATCGCCGCGAAGGGAAGATGCGCCCGCACGGCGCGAAAGGCCTGACGGAGTTCGTCGCGTGCCACACTGACCTGCCTTTGACGGGAGAGAAGCGAGTTCCCCGCCGAAAGCCAGAGTAATGGCCTGGCATCACCGCTACCAGCTCATTGTTTTCACAAAATCAATGAATGCAGCTCATGCTGTTCTGGATCGGCTGTCGAGCACTGTGGCCGGCATCGCCCGATCGGCGATCAGCTCGATGAAATCCTCGAGCCATGGAGTCATCTGCTGCGCCTTCAGCGTCGCCGCCGTCCAGTATCGGCGAACGCCGCGGCGGGTGATCGACAGCGGCACCAGCGACCGTGCCGCGATCGACGGCTGAGCGGACCATCGTGGCAGCACCGCGACGCCCAGCCCGGCCCGTGCCATCTCAATCATCGCTTCGGTCAGCATGATGAACGACAGCCGTGCCGGCGCGTGGCCGGCCGGCTTGAGAACCCGCTGCAGCACGAAGCTCTCCTCCGGCGAGCTGGAATAGAGCAGCAGATGTTCGCTCGCCAGTGCGCCGACCGGGAGCCATCGCCGCGACGCCATCGGGTGATCAAGTGAAACCAGCGCGACCATCTCGTCGGCGAACAGGCGACGCAGCCGGAGGCGCGGGTCGGATGTCTCGCTTGTCAAGATCGCGAGATCGAGCCGTCCCTCGATCAGGGCGTCAATCGGCCGATCGGTGACATTCGGCAGGATATTGATCGTGACGCGAGGGTGCTTGCGATTGAACGCGGACAGCAGCGGCGGCAGCCAGTGATACCCGGTGTTGCACTGCGTCGCCACTCTGATGACGCCGTCGCGCTGCTCGGCAATCCGGCGGACGTCCTCCTCCGTTCGGGCGAGCTCGTCCAGAATACGGCCGGCGCTGTCGAGTACGCGGCGGCCGGCGGCCGTCAGGACCATGCGTTTGCCGACGCGGAGAAAGAACGGCGTCTCGAAACGCGATTCAATTTCGCGGAGCTGGTGGCTGAGCGCGGACTGCGTGAGGTGGAGGCCCTCGGCCGCCTTTGTCACGCTTCCAGCCGCCGCGATTCCCGCAATCAGCCGTAAGTGGCGAATCTCCAAATCCACGCGGATCCTCCGATTTCTATATGAGCATTACTCATGGAAATCCTATCAATGATGAGCGAGACTCCACAAATCAGTGACTTGGTCAATTTGGTGGATTGGTGAATTCGTGAATTGGTGATGCGCGCCGCGCTGCGAGCCGTCGCTTCAGAACGCACAATTCACCAACTCACAAAATCACCAATTCACCAAGTTCCCAGGTCTTGCACCAAAAGGCGATAGACTGGACTTATGCTTGGGATCCTGCCGTGGCGGGTATTTGGCGGAGTGATAGCGATTGTGTCGATCGCCTCCGCTTCCGGCGTGGCCCAGCAGCAGCCAGCCGCCCAGACGGATTCCGATCAAGCCGCAATCCGGATCGATGCGGTCGTGACCGACGCCAACGGACGACCGATTGTGGACCTCCGCCCAGCCGACTTCGAACTGCGGGAAGACGGCGTAGCTCGGCCGCTTGATGCGGTGGAGCTTCGGACCCTGCCGAAGCCCGGCGATGCCGCGCCCCCGATTCAGACCGAGTCAGACGAGGAACAGGCAGCGAGAAAACCCGGGGCCCGTGTCTTCGCGTTCGTGCTCGACGAGTTTCACGTGACTCCCGGTGCTCCGGCCGATCGCGTCCGTTCGACCATCAACGAGTTCATCGATCAGAACCTGAGGCCAGACGATCTCGCGGTCGTGGTCAAGCCGCTCGATAGCGTGACGGCGATTCGCTTCACCCGAGATCGCGCGCTTCTCCACGGTGCCGTGGACTCGTTTACCGGACGCAAGGGCGACTTGACGCCGCACACGCACTTCGAGGAGCTGTATATCGGTCGCTCGCCCGCCGCGATCGTGTCAGCTCGGCGGCAGATCATCGGCGCCGATCTTCGTGAACTGACAATGCGCCTCGGAGAGTTGCAGGCCGACCGGGGCGTGATTGTGCTGGTCAGCGAAGGCTTTCCGCGCGAGTCGCCGCCGGCGAGCCGCTCCATGCGTCTTCAGGATCTTGATGGCGTGGTTCGTGCGGCCAGCCGCTATCACGTCCCGATCTATACCGTGAACCCCTCGCTCGCGACCGAAGACGCTGGGCCCGCCGACGAGCGTGATCGATCGACGGCCACGCTGCAATGGTTCGCTGCTCAGACCGGCGGTCGGACGGTCGACGCTGCCACCCTCGTCGCCGGTATGGCCAGGCTCAAACACGACTTCGAGACCTACTATTTGCTGTCCTATCGCCCGACGCAGGTCGACGGCCGCTTCCATGCGATCGAGATCAAAGCCAAACGGCGCGATGCCGTGGTCCATGCGGCGCCGGGTTATTGGTCGGTGCCGGCGACGACATGGCGATCGGTCGTCTCCTCGCCTCCGCCACTTGCGATTTCCCGGCGCGCGCTCCGGCGCAGCCCGCTCATCGATGCGTGGGTGGGTATCGTTCGCAACCCGGACGGCCACGCGGAAATGGTCATTTCCTGGGAGCCCAAGGTACATGGTCTTTCGGCGCCGCAAGTCGTGGCGTTGAAGGCGCAGACGACGAGCGGCACGACGCTGTTCGAGGGCCGCCTGGGGCAAGTTGGATCGGGGACCATGCCGCCTGACAATGCTCGCTTTCAGGTCGCCGCCGGTCGCATCGAGATCGACATGACCATCTTCGATGCCGGTGGCAAGAACATCGACAGTGACACGCGCGATTTCGACGTCCCGGATTGGCGCGCGCAGAAGGTCGGTCCGGTTCTGCTCCCGCCCGAGGTCGTTCGCGCGCGGACGCTGCGCGATTTTCAGAGCGCAGTTTCGAATCCCGACGCGGCCCCCTCGTCGGTTCGAACGTTCGCCCGCGCCGATCGATTGCTGATTCGAGTACCCGCCTTCGATCCGAGCGGCACGGCGGTTCAAGTGACGGCAAAGATTTTAAGTGGATGGGGACAGCCGATGCGCGATATCGATCCGCTCACCTCGTCGTCGCGCGACGGGATGTCACAGTTTGCGCTGCCGCTGGCGTGGCTAGTTCCGGGCGAATATCTGATCGAGTTACAGGCGACCAACGATCACGGAGCGGTCAAGCAGCGGATCTCTTTCAGAGTGACGGGATAGCGAATCCCTCATCGCTAATCGCTAATCCCGAATCCTTGAATCCCCGAATCCTTGAATCCCTGAATCCCTGAATCGCGAGCCGCGAATTGCGACCGGCGAATTGCGACCCGCGAATTGCGAATTGCGATTATTTCGGCAGCGGCACGACCAGGAATGATTGCGGCTGTCCGATCGGCGTGACGGTGTCGCCGCTGAGCTTTCCGATCGTCGCCTTGTACCGTCCCGGCGCTGCGGGCGGGCCGTTCTGACGACCCCGGCCGAAGCCGCCTCCCTCCGGTGGATTTTCTCCGGCACCGCGACCGCCGCGCGCACCTTGGGATGGGGGAGCTTCTCCTCGGAGATCCCAGGCGATGCGGTGCACGCCGGGATCCTTCGCCAGATCGATGCGCCGCACCTGCTTGCCCGCGTCGTCGGAAATCGTCAGCAACAGGCGTGTCTCATTTGCAAGGGGCTGACCCACGCTGTAGGTGAACAACGCTCCATAGGGCGGGTTCGGCGTTGTCGGATCCCCCCACGACGCCTCGACTTGTCCCAGCGTGTCGAACTGATAGGCATCACGAAGCGGATACAGCCGCGCCTCTTCCGCGACCGACGCAGCGGTGACATCGCGGAGGGCAGTGTAGTCGTCGAGAATGAACGCGCCGCGGCCGAACGTTCCGACAACGAGGTCGTTGTCCCGACGTTGAATCGTGAGGTCGCGCGCCTGGGCGGTCGGGATGCCGCCGGCAAGTTGGGTCCAGTGTGAGCCGCCATCCACCGTGAAATACACTCCGAACTCGAGACCCGCGAACAGCAGGTTTCCGTTCACGTCGTCCTGCACGGTCGACCATGCGCCGGATCGCTCGGGTAAATCGCCCGAGATCGAGGCCCAGGTGCGGCCACGATCGGTGCTCTTCATCAGGTACGGCTTGAAGTCGCCGCGCAAGTAATTGTTCAGGGTGACAAACACCATGTTCGAATCTCGCGGCGACGCGTAGACGTCGGTCACATAGGTGTGCTCAGGGACTCCGGGAAATGCCTCGATCTTCCGCCATTCCTTCCCACCGTCCTCGGTGATCTGGACCAGGCCGTCATCGGTGCCTGCCAGGATCAGCCCGTCGAGCAACGGCGATTCGTCGAGCGCCGTAATCGTGCTCAGCATCGTCGTCGCTTGATTGAACGCGACCGAATCGGCTGGCCAGACTTTTCCCATGATTGGGATCTTCGTCGCATCGAGCTGACGGGTCAGATCGCCACTGATCGCAGTCCACGAGTCGCCTCGATCGTCGCTTCGGTAGACACGTTCGCCGGCGAAGTACAGCCGCCGCGCCGAGTGTGGACTGACGATTAGCGGCGAATCCCATTGCCAACGTCCAAACCGGCCACCACCGCGTCCGCCCCCTTGTCCTCCTCCGGCGCCGCGACCGCCTTGCTCGCCTGGGGCGGTCGCGTCAGGCGCAGCGGCGACGGGGCCGCCGACCGTGTTTCGTGCGTTGGGCCGGATCGGCGTGAACTGGCCCGTTCTCAAGTCGACCCGTTGCAGCGCTCCTTCCTGCGACTGCGCGTAGACGATGTCAGGATCTTCAGGGTCTACCCGGGGTTGAAAACCATCGCCGCCACCGACCCGGATCCAATCGCTGGTTCGAATGCCGACTCGATTGAGCGTGCGCGACGGGCCGCAGATCGAACCGTTGTCCTGAGCTCCGCCGCAGACGTGATAGAAGGGTCTCGCGTTGTCGGTGGCGACACGATAGAACTGCGACAGCGGCAGGTTCGTGAAGTGCCGAAACGTCTTCAAGCCGTCCCACGACTCGTAGAGACCGCCATCGTTGGCAATCAGGTAGTGCTTCGGATCGGCTGGATCGAAAACGATGTCGTGGTGGTCGACGTGCACGCCTGGCAGCGGCACCTGTACCCAGGTCTTGCCGCCGTCGGTGCTGCGATCGATGTTCGTCTGCGCCGACCAGATCGTCTCCGGATCGTGAGCGTCGACGAAGATTTCGTTGTAGTACCCAGGATCTCCGCCACGATACCAATCATCGGATGACCCGCGCCCCTCGGGCGCGTCGCCGCGACCGTCTTGTCGCCCACGTCCGGTCTGGACCTCCTTGCCGATCCGCTTCCAGCTCGCGCCGGCATCATCGGATCGAAAGAATCCTCCCTCGCCTTTCTGTGCCGTGACGAGGGCGTAGAGAATGCGTGGATCGCGCCAGTTGATGCCGAGGCCAATGCGCCCCATCTCCACCGTCGGCAATCCATTGGTCAGCTTCGTCCATGTGGTGCCGCCGTTTGTGGTTTTGTACAGGCCGCTCTCCGGTCCGCCGCCGATCAGCTGCCCAACCGCTCGACGACGCTGCAGCGCGGCAGCGTAAATCGTGTCTGGCTTTTTCGGATCCATCACCATATCGGTGACGCCCGTATCAGGGCTGATGGTGAGTACGGCCTTCCAGGTCTGGCCTCCGTCGGTGGTTTTATAGAGACCGCGGTCGCCGCCAGAGGACCAAAGCGGCCCGATCGCCGTCACGTAGACGACGCTCGAGTTACGAGGATCGACGACGATGTTCTGAATGTGCTCGGAATTCTCGAGTCCCATGCGTTTCCAGGTCGCGCCCGCATCGGTCGACTTGTAGACGCCATCACCGAAGCTGACGCTCCGCTGGTTGTTGTTCTCTCCAGTGCCGAGCCAGATGACGTTCGAGTCGCGCGGATCGACCTTCACCGCGCCAAGCGAATACGAGCCATAGGTGTCGAAGATTGGCGTGAACGTATTGCCGCGATTCTCGGTTTTCCAGAGCCCCCCGATCGCAGCCGCGACGTACCAGACGCTCGGGTTTTTCGGATCGACGGCGACGTCTGAAATCCGCCCCGACGTCAGCCCCGGACCGATTGAACGGAAAGAGAAGTCCTTGAAGGTGTCGGCGGTCAGCCGGTTTGCCTGACCTTGAAACGCCGCGGCGGCGCTGCCAACCAGCAGAACGAACAGGCTGCGCCATACTCTATGGATCCGCATCATCTTGTGCTCCGGGCATCCGACAGACTCGGGGTGCCGGATTATACCTTCCGCAGCCGTTCAGCGGCCCGCTCGAGGGTCTCGTCCTTCTTGGCGAAGCAAAATCTCAGCACGGGCGGGGCTGGCGATCGATACAGGAAGGGAGAGGTCGGGATCGAAGCCACGCCGCGCTCCTTCGTCAGGCGTACCGCAAAGTCGGCGTCGTGCTCGTCGGTGATGGCCGAGTAATCCATCAATTGGAAGTAGCTGCCGCGGCTCTTCAGCGGACGAAAGCGCGATCCGTCCATCAGCTGGAGGAACAGATCCCGTTTGCGCTGAAAGAACGGCGATAGCTCCTTCAAACCTCGCCGGGAGGTGAGGATGTCGGCAAGCCCGTACTGCACCGGGGTGATGGTGGAAAAGGTGACGAACTGATGCACCTTCCGGAATTCGGCGGTCAATTCAACCGGCGCGACCGCGTATCCAATTTTCCATCCGGTCGTATGGTACGTCTTGCCAAACGATCCGACGACAAAGCTGCGTGCGGCGAGTTCCGGATGGCGCGCCATGCTCTCGTGCTGCACGCCGTCGAAGATGATGTGCTCGTACACCTCGTCGCTCACGATCAGTAGCTCAGTGCCCTTCACCGTTGCGATCAATTCCTGAATATCGGTCGCTGTCAGTACGGCGCCAGCAGGGTTGTGCGGGGTGTTGATAATGAGGAGCCGGGTCTTCGGGGTAATTGCCGCCCGGACGGCGGGCCAATCGACGCTGTAGTCAGGATACCGGAGCGGCACGACGACGGCCGTACCGCCGCTCAACTCGATCGCAGGGATATACGAGTCGTAGCACGGTTCGAGGACGATCGCCTCCTCACCCGGGTGAAGCACGGCGGCGACCGCATCAAAAATGGCTTCCGTTCCACCCGACGTGACGGTGACTTCGCTCTCCGGGTTGTAGCGATGGCCGTGAAACTCTTCGTACTTCGCCGCAATCGCCTCCCGCAGCGCCGGCACTCCCTGCATCGGTGCGTACTGGTTTCGGCCGGCCCGCATGTGTAGCGCAACCGCCTCGACCAGCTCCGGGTCGCAATCGAAGTCAGGAAATCCCTGCGACAAGTTGATCGCACCGAGGTCGGAGGCCAGGCGCGACATCACCGTGAAGATCGTCGTCCCGACCGACGGTAGTTTCGAACGCAGTCTCACGTCGACGCTCATGGTGTGTTCGCTACCTCTTCAAAGCTGCCGGTTGCGGTGTTCTTTCGGACCGCGTCCCAGGAAAAATGCCGGCCATTCATCGCAATGTACACGCCGGGCGGAAGCACCTGCACGAACGACAGCGCCGAGCCGAGGTTGAACAGTCCGTCTGAACTGCCGAACGCATACGGCACCATCGCGCCCGTGAGGACGATGGTCTTGTCGGCGAGTGACGCTTCGGCGAGTGCGCGCGCGGTGTGCACAATCGTGTCGGTTCCGTGCGTGATCACAATCGCCGCCTCTTCGGTCCGCCGCGCATGCTGCACGATTTGCGCACGCCCGGTATCGTCCAGATCCAGGCTGTCGACCATCAT
>JBPYFA010000232.1:0-6944 GCA_051986585.1 Vicinamibacterales bacterium
CGGAGCGCGGTTCCAGCGGCAACCGCGCGAAGGCGGAGGGGCAAAGCCCCTCGGTGATCTTCGACGAGGTATCTAAGTTTTACGGGGAAGTGCTCGGCGTGAACCGCGTCACGCTGAACATCCCGCCCGGGATCACCAGCCTGGTCGGCCCGAACGGCGCCGGCAAGACGACGCTGATGAACCTGATGACCGGCCTGATTTTCCCCGACCACGGCACCATCATGATGCGCGGAATCTCTCCACGAGATCCCGAAACGCTGATGCGGAAAACCGGATACGCGACGCAGTACGACACCGCGCCGCGCTGGGCCACTGGCTTTACCTTTATCACCACCGGCCTCCTGCTTTTCGGATACGGACGGACAGAAGCGGAAGAGAAGGCGTGGAAGGCACTCGAACGTCTGAGCCTGACCGATGCGGCGAACCGCAAGGTGGCGGGATATTCGAAGGGCATGCGGCAACGGGTGCGGCTGGCACAGGCCATTGCGCACGATCCCGACGTGCTGGTGCTCGACGAGCCGCTGAACGGTCTCGATCCGCTGGTTCGCGCGGAGACAATCGACCTGTTCCGCTCCTGGGCTGCAGAGGGGAAGCACGTGATCATCTCGAGTCACGTTCTCCAGGAAGTGGACGTGATCAGCGACCAGGTCGTGCTGATCGCCAACGGGATGATCGTAGCCGAGGGAAAGATCCGCAAAGTGCGTGACGAGATCCAGGAACATCCCAGCCAATTCATCGTCCGCTGCCGCGATCGCGACGCGTCCGGCGTGGCGGCGCTGCTGTTCGCCGAGCAACACATCACAGAAATCAAGGTGAACGATGACCGGCTGGGCATGCTGGTGATGACTCGCGACCGCGAGCAGTTCGCGCGGGCGCTCGGACGGATCGCGCTCGACGGTCACAGAATCGAGAGTGTCGTACCGGCCGACGAGAACGTCGACGCCCTGTATGAGTACTTGATCGGCGGTGAGTCATGATTTCGCGTCCGCTGGATGCTCAGGCTCGCCCTGACCGAACTCCCAGTCAGGCGAGTCGAAGGGCTCGTCAGGCGTGGACGATTGCAAAGATCGAGCTCCGGCGCGCCTTTTTCGCAAAGCGCTCCTTGTGGGTGTACGGACTGGCCGTGCTCCCTTCGTTGATCTTTTTCGGCCATGGGCTCGACGCAAAGCTCCGAAGCGATCGGCTTGCCCGGCGCGGCGTGATTACGCCGGCGCTGATCGACAGCGTCCAGGATGGCGAATCAGTCGACGACGTCAAGAAGCGTCTGGGAAAGCCGGCCGAGGAACGTTGGTCAACGCGAAGCCGTCGCGTTCGCCAGCACACCGGCAATGCCGGGACGACAACGCACGTGATCGAGCCGGCGGTCGACGCGCGCATCGTCCGCCTGAATATCTTTCGTCCGTCGTACAGCGGCGAGCCGGTCGCGAAGATTTACGAATTCGAGGTCTACGGACCGGACGGCAAGGTGAACCTCGCGCTTCATCGTGCTGCCACTGGAAGCCTGCCATGCAGTCAGGATCAAGGGCCGGAGAAGGCTGTGAACGGCAGCGTCGGGGGAGGTCCGTCCGACAGGTGGTGCGGCCGAGACTATCCGTTGTTCCTGCAAGTGGATCTGGGAACGGTCCTTCGCGTGTCGCGGTTCGTTGTGAAGCACGCCAGTGCAGGAGGGGAGAGCGAGGAGTCAGACACCCGAGACTTCAACATCCAAGTGAGTAACGACGGCAAGACGTTCACGACCGTCGCTTCGTCGTCGGGCGCCGGATTGGTCGAGGAGCGAACGGAGTATCGCGACATCACCTACTTCGACGGGCGACGGGCCGCCCGTCTGCTTTTCGTCGACGGCAAGCTGCAGCGCCGGGATATCCATCCTGTGCTCGACTTCCAGGAGGACCGAACGGTCTTTGCGGGAATCTTCCAGTACTTCTATCTGCGGCTCGCGATCTTCTTCGGCTGTCTGGGCATCTTCATGTACCTCTTCCGCGGGGAGATGAGCAACCGGACGCTGCACTTCTGGTTTCTTGCACCGGCGCGGCGCGAGGTGCTGCTCGTCGGCAAGTATGTGGCCGGGCTGATGGCTTCTGCCGCGATCTTCGGAGGCGGTGCGCTGCTCACACTTGCGGCCATGATGTGGCCGCACGATGCGGTCGAAATCCAATCCTATTGGAATGCGGGCGGCATGGGACACGTGTTCTGGTATGCAGCAACTGCTGCGCTTGGCTGCGTCGGCTACGGCAGCGTGTTTCTGGCCGTCGGACTGTACGTTCGCAATCCGATTATTCCCGCCGCCGTGCTGCTTGCGTGGGAGGGAGCGAACGGTATCTTTCCGCACGCGCTGCAGAAGGTAAGCATCCTGTACTATCTGCAATCCCTGTGTCCTGTCCCTGCGCCGATTGACACTAACGCGCCGGCGCTGATCCAACTGCTGGCGGCGCCTGCCGCTCCCGCCTCGCGTCCCGGCGCGATTCTCGGGCTGTTCTTGCTCACCGCGTTCGTCCTGTGGATCGCGAGTCTGGCCGTTCGACGCATGCAGATTAACTACGGCACGGAAAGCTAGGTTCTGCAAGGTTCTACGAGGTTCTGCAGGGTTCAACCGGGTTCGGCTCTTTAGGTTCTGCTAGGTTCAGGTTCTAGGTTCGCTAGGTTCTAGGTTCTGCAAGGTTCATCAGGTTCGCGAGCCCTGCGAAGTGCGCGCTACTGAGCGCCGCTCAGCGGCCCGGGATGATACCGCGACCGGTTCGTGCACAAACGAAGCTGGTCCGCGTTATGCTCTGGCGCATGAAATACAGCGTCAGTCTGTTCGCCCTGCTCCTCGTCGCCGGCAGCCAGGTCGCCAAACCGGTTGCCCGTCCGGTGGCGAACGCGCCCACGTTCAACGTGTTCGAGGCCGGCATCGGCGACATGCAGGCGGCCATGAAGTCCGGCAGGACGACGTCCCACGAGATCGTCCAGCAGTACCTGACGCGCATCGCCACCTATGAAGACCTGCTGCACGCAGCGATCACCGTGAACCCGAAAGCGCTCGAGGAAGCAGATGCGCTGGATCGCGAGCGCGCACAGGGGCACGTGCGCGGTCCGCTGCACGGTATCCCGATCGCGCTCAAGGACAACATTCACACGACCAACATGCCGACGACCGGCGGCGCGCTTGCGTTCGTCGGCATGGTGCCACCGTACGAAGCGACGCTGACGAAGAACCTCCGCGCGGCCGGCGCGATTATCATCGCGAAGACGGGAATGACGGAGTTGGCGAACTACGTTGCCGGGAACATGCCGACCAACTACAACGCGATCCAGGGGTACGGCTTCAACCCATACGATCCGCGTCGCGATCCGCGGACGACCGCAGACGGCCGTCCGGTCATGCAGACGGGAGGATCGAGCTCGGGCATCGGCACCGCGGCGAACTTCTGGGCCGGCAACGTCGGGACCGAAACGTCCGGATCGATCCTGAGCCCTTCGAATCAGAACATGCTGGCCGCGATCAAGCCCACCGTCGGCCGGATCAGTCGTTACGGCGTCATCCCGATCACCGCGGACCAGGACACACCGGGACCAATGGCGAAGCACGTGATGGACATCGCCATCATGTTCGGTATTCTCGAAAGCGCGTCGCCTGATCCGAACGATCCTGCAACCAGCAAGTGCACGCCGCCAGCGGGCCGCGACTACACGAAGGGGCTCAGCGTCAACGGATTGAAGGGGGCGCGCATCGGCATTCCACGCGCGAACTTCTACGATCCAGTCACGCTGCCTGGCTCCGAGCGGCCGCGCGGCGGACTGAACGATGCCCAGCGCAAGGTGATGGACGACGCGATCGCCGTCCTGAAAGCGCAGGGCGCTGCGGTGATCGACGTCGAGATTCCCAGCGTCGTCGCCAAGGACGCAAACGATAACCTCCTGCTGTCCGGGCAGTCCATCGTCCTGAACTACGGGATGAAGCGAGACTTCAACAAGTGGCTTCAGTCGCTCGGTGAAGCCGCGCCGGTGAAGTCGCTCACCGAGCTCCGTGAGTGGAACACGGCGCACGAGAAGATGGGGGCCATCAAGTACGGTCAGTCGCAGCTCGACAACTCGGACAAGATCGATCTGGAGAAGGACAAGGCAAAGTACGAAGAGGACCGCGCGCGTGACATCCGATTGGGCGGGACGACAGGCATCGATGCTGCCATCCAGGCGAACAAGCTCGATGCGCTCTTGTTTCCCGGCCCGAGCAGCGCCGGAATCGCGTCCAAGCCGGGGTATCCGACGGTGCTCGTGCCGTTCGGGATGATCCCGAACACGCCGGGCCCGCTCGGCTTCGGCGGCGGCGGCCGTGGCGGCCGCGGCGGTGAGGCGGGTGGGCGCGGTGGTGACGCAACGTCCGCATCGACAACGCCTCCGACCGCAACACCGGCTGGGACGACGACGGCCGGCGTTACTCCGACACCGCCTGCGACCACGCCGTCGGTGCCGCCAGCCCCGTTCCCGGCGGGATTCGAAGCGAAGCCGCAGCCGTACGGCGTCGGCTTCACCGGGTCCGCCTGCAGCGAGCCGACGCTCCTGCGCGTCGCGTACGCATTCGAGCAGGCAACCAAGAAGAGGACGCCGCCGCCTGGGTTGCGGTAAGAGCTGGGTTCTGCAGGGTTTTGCCAGGTTCTGCGTTCTACGAGGTTCGGGTTCTCAGGTTCTGCCGGGTTCACAGTTCACGAGAGAGCTTCCAAGAATCGAGCAGACCCGAACCCCGCAGAACCGGAACCGAACCCCGCAGAACCGAACCCCAGAACCGAACCGAACCGAACCGAACCCCGCAGAACCCCGTAGAACCCCGCAGAACCTAGCAGAACCCAGATCTTCTGCGTATAGTGTCGGCGCAGCGTCCGATAACGCAGGGAGGTTCTGTGCGACGAAAATTCCTTGTGGCGGCTCTCGCCGCCATGGTTCTGGTCTGGCTCTCCGTTCTCGCAGCTGACGCGCAAGTCACCAGCGCCGCCATCGTCGGTACCGTCACCGATACCAGCGGCGCGGCGTTGCCGGGGGCCACGGTCACGGCGCGCAACGTGGAGACCGGCTTCGTGCGCGCGGTGCCGACCAACGAATCCGGCGCCTACCGGCTCGACTTCCTGCCGACCGGTACCTATGTCGTCGAGATCACCCTTTCGGGATTCAAGACCGACCGCCGGAGCAATGTCGTTCTGAACGTCAACGACACCGCGCGTATCGACGCGTCGCTTGCGGTGGGCGGCGTTACCGAAGCGGTCACTGTCGAAGGGCGCAGCCCCGACGTCAATACGGCGACCGCTGATCTCTCCAAGACCGTCGACGCGGCGGCGATCCAGAGCCTGCCACTCGTCGATCGCAACGTCTACTCGCTGCTGGATCTCACACCTGGCGTGCAATCCAACAACAACGGCGTCGCCTCTGCGTCGTCGGGAACCAGTTCGCTCGTACTTGGATTTCCGGAGCAGCGCACCCTGATCAACGGCGGCGCCGACGGCGGGACCGGATCGGTGAACTATTACCTCGACGGCGGCATCAACATGACGGCGCTGCGCAATACGGGCAACATCCTGCCGAATCCTGACGCGATCCAGGAGTTCAAGGTCCAGACGAACAGCTACAACGCTGAATATGGCCGTTTCTCCAGCGGCGTCATCAACGTCATCACCAAGGCGGGCACGAACGCCTTCAAAGGCTCGGTGTTCGAGTACTACCGCGACGGGAAGATGAACGCGAAGGATTGGGGAGCGGTGCTGGCGACGCCGCCGCTGAAGCGCAACCAGTTCGGCGCCACGTTCGGCGGTCCGCTGCGGCGCGACAAGACGTTTTTCTTCGGCACGTACTCTGGACTGCGGCAGTCGACGAGCACGTTCCTCAACACGGCGATCGTTCCGACGCCGCTGGAGCGGACCGGCGACTTCAGCCAGTCGCGCACGTTGCCGACCGATCCCGCGACCGGGCAGACGTTTGTGTGCAACGGCGTGGTCGGCGTGATCTGCCCGAACCGGCTGGACCCGGTGGCGATGAAGATCATCAACGACTACATCCCGCTGTCCAACGTACCGGGCAATATCTGGCAGGGCTACGTGCCGAGTCCGTACGACTCGGATGAAGGACTGATCAAGATTGACCATCAGTTCAATGACGCGCACCGGTTCAGCGGCAATTACTTTCTGACCACGGGTACGAACACGGTGCGCGCCGGCTCGGGAAACCTGCCCTGGGCGAGCCAGAATTTCAACTGGCGCCAGCACAATCTCAATCTCAGCGACACGTGGGTCATCAGCTCCAACCGCATCAACCAGGCGTGGTTCTCGTTCAACCGAAACTTCGGCGGGCGCCTCAACCTGCCGGCGGTCTCTCTGACCGATCTCGGATCGGCCGCCGTGATTCAGGGCGCGCCGTCGCTGCCGCAGATCACGGTGAGCGGATTCTTCACGCTCACGAATGCGATAGGTGGGCCGAAGGCGGGCGGAGACTTCTATTCGGTCCGCGACGTCTACAGCTGGACGACCGGTGCGCATGCCGTCAAGATGGGCGGAGAGCTGTCATACAACAAAACGGTCCAGGACACGCTCCTGAACAACTATGGCGTGCTCACGTTCAACAACAGCGTCACGCGCAACGCGCTCGCCGATTTCCTGATCGGCATTCCCAGCGCGATGACGCAGGACGCGCCGGTGACCGCGCTCTGGAACAGCTGGTACGGCGCCGCATTTCTGCAGGACGACTACCGCCTCAATTCGCGCATGACGTTGAATCTCGGGTTGCGCTGGGACGTCCAGACACCCGGTACCGATCCGCAAAACCGGTTCACGACGTACGTGCCGGGGAAGCAATCCACGGTGAAGCCGACTGCGCCCGCTGGACAGCTGTTCTACGGTGATCCGGGCATCGAGCGCGGCGTCATTCCGACGCGCCTGGGGCACGTCTCGCCACGTGTCGGCTTCGTTTGGGATCCCTTCGGC
>JBPYFA010000233.1:0-10494 GCA_051986585.1 Vicinamibacterales bacterium
CGGTCAGGTTCCACAAGTTTGTGGCCAGCAGCACGCATTCGACCTTTGCATCGAAGGCGGGGTGACCGTCGCGAACGGCGCGCAGCCAGTTACGTCTGACCTTCTGCGGTCGACGGGTGTGAACAACTTCGGGCAGTACAACAGCCCAGCTATGGACGAGGCTCTCGCCGCGGCGAGTGCGACAGTAGATGCTGCAAAAGGCAAAGCGGCATACCAGAAAGTGCAGCAACTGATGATTCAGGATTTGCCGCTCTATGTCTTCGGCCGTCAGACCAGGTACTTGCTCGTTCGCGACAATACGGGCGGGGTCGTGCCGTCGGATGGCGGAATCTTGCAGAAGCAATTCCTCTTCGTCTGCCCGCAAGCGTGTGTGAAGTAACGGCCAAATTACTGAGGTTCGTGAAATTCCTTGCTCCGCGCAGCTGGATAAAGCCGCGCCAGCGGCTTCGGTGCGGCAACCCTTCGCACCGGGAGTGCACTTCGCGTTCCGCCTGCGGCGGCCAAATTAATGACCCTCTTGTAAGTAGAAAGACCGAATGAAGCTGAAAGACAGAATTACATTCAGAGAACTTGTCGCCCGCCAACAAGTGTTGACCCCGTGCGTGTGGGATTGCTACTCCGCGAAGGTGGCGGAGCTCGCCGGGTTCGATGCGATTCTTCTCAGCGGTGCCTCGCTTGGCTTCAGTATGTCGGGCGTGCCGGATCTTGGACTGCACAACCAGGAGGAACTGGTGTGGGCGACAGACCGCATAGCCGACTATTCCCCATTGCCTCTCGCGATCGACGCCGATGACGGCTTTGGCGACGCCGTCAACGCCTATCGCACGTGTACCCGCCTTGCAAAGGCTGGTGCCGCGGCGATTCTCATCGAAGATACGCCCAACGAACGAGGAGCAGCACGATTCGGTCCGGCAATGTATGCGGCGACGCGTGCCGGCCGCGTCGATGGCAACGTTCCACATCCGGTTGTCTCGCAAGAGCTGTGGTTGAGCAAGATCAAAGCGAGCCTGGACGCGTGTGCGGGTACCGACTGCGTGGTCATCGCCCGAACGGAGTCAAAGCTGGAGTTGGGGCTTGATGACGCAATCGAGCGCTGCGTCAGAGCCGCTGACCTGGGCGCTGAGATGACCTACGTTCACGCGCTCCGAACGCTGGACGAATGCCGGAAAGTTGCAGAGGTATTGCCGGGGTGGAAGATGTTTGGCGACATCGCCACAGTTGACGGCGTGCCGTTTGTGAAACTCGAAGACATCGAGGCCCTGGGATTCAACCTGGTAACGATGCACATCCTCGAAAAAGGCTCGCTGTACGGCATGCTGGATTACGCCAGGCGCACCGCAAGCGACCGAAGCACGGTGTACGCCGACTGCCACACGATGGGTGGGCTCTCGCCCGAGGAGCAGCAAGAAGTACAGCAGCGTGATCGAGGCTGGCTCGCGGCCGAGCGCGTGTGGCGAACGCTGGCGTAGCGGAACGGCGAGGAGTCAAATGCGGAGCGGCAGAGCTCTTTACCTGCGGGCCATCGGTATGCGACTGCTGGCGGGTATCCCCGTGTTCTTGCTGGTGACCTTTGCCGCGACCGCACTCGCGGATCTGATGCCCGGGTCGGCCGCGCAGGCGATCCTCGGCGATAGCGCGACTCCGCAACAGATTGCCGCACTGAACGCACAGTACGGGTACGACCAACCGGTGGTGCTTCGGTATGTGGGCTGGCTCACGAGACTCCTTCACGGCGATCTGGGCCAAACAATGTACAGCCAGCAATCAGTATTCGCGCTGCTGGTGGAACGCGCAGGCATCACGTTCGAGATTGCTGTCCTGGCAATGCTGTCTGCGCTAGCGATCGCTATCCCATTGGCGATGCTGAGCGCGTTGTCTCCCGCGGGTCCACTGGATCAGCTCCTACGTGGAGTGTCGTCGGTGATGCTGTCAGTGCCGGTCTTTGTCACGGTGGTGGTGTTGGGGTTCATATTCGCCCTGGTGCTTCGGTGGCTGCCCGCGACCGGCTGGATTTCGCTTACGAGTGATCCGCTCGGCAACCTGCGACAGGTAGCGCTGCCGGTTATGTGCATAGGGGTCAGCCAGGCCGCCTACTTCTACCGGGTCGCCCGCAGCGAGATCGTAGGGACGCTCCAGGAAGATTTCGTCCTTCTGGCTAGATCCAGGGGCCTTCCAACCGCCTACATTCTGCTCAGACACGTGTTGCGACCATCGCTGACGCCAGTTCTCGCGGTATTCGGTCTGTCAATGACGCATCTCTTGGGCGGATCGTTTATTGTCGAGAGCTATTTCGCCGTTCCCGGAATCGGCTGGACGCTGCTCAGCGCCGTAAAGGTCCACGACCTGCCGACGGTGCAGGGAATCCTGTCCGTTGTGGTGATCGTGTACGTACTCGTGTTCATCGTTATCGATATCAGCTATTCCCTGATCGATCCGCGGATCGAGATCGCCTGAGACTGAACCGGTGATTGCCGAGACACGAAGCGCAGCTGCACCGGGGGCCCTCTCGGCCCCTCCGACTGAAACGCTCGCCGGAGAAAGACCTGAGGGCTGGCGACTCGGGACCGCGGCGCTGCTCGACTGGGTTGCCATCACCTTCCTGGTGCTGGTCGTGATCGCAGCCATTACCGCGGAGTACATACCCGGACTCGCGGCGCCAAATGCGCCGGTCGGAGACTTCTCGCACGCGCCAACGCTTACCGTGAATGGCCTTCTCGGCACCGATGCGCTGGGACGCAGCATCTTCTCGCGAGTCATCTGGGGCGCCCGTGCGTCGCTGACGGTTGCCGGTATTGCTACGGTGATTTCCCTGACGTTCGGCCTGGCGCTAGGAATGCTGGCCGGTTTCTACCGAGGCCCTGTCGAGCGAGTGGTTGATCTGTACGCGAATACTGTCGCGTCGCTGCCGCCGATCCTCTTGATTCTCGGCCTGATGGCCGCGACGGGCCCATCTATTTTTACGATCACCGCGTCGCTCGGCATTCTGGGTATTGGCACCTACGCTCGGATCACCAAAGGCGGTGTGATTGCGCAGTCGCAGCGCGAGTATGTGCTCGCCGCGCGCGCGCTCGGCGCCAGAGACGGTCGAATCCTGACGCTCGAGCTGCTACCTAACCTGTTGCCGATGTTGACATCGGTTGTTCCGCCGTTGATGGCAGGCCTGATCGTGACCGAAGGAGCGCTCAGCTTTCTCGGTTACGGCATTCCGCCGCCGACTCCCAGCTGGGGTGGCATGATCGCGGGCTCAACGGACCTCCTCAACCGATTCCCGTTGCTGATCTTCGGCCCGATCCTGGCGATTGTGCTCACGGTGTTCTCGTTGAATACTGTTGGTGATCGCCTCGCGCGTCGAATCAGCCTGCGCGAAGGTCAGTTGTGACCGAGGCCGGTGGGAGCGTCCTCGAGGTGGAGGACCTGTCATGTGCCATCGAGTCGCCAGCCGGAGTTGCGCGAGTTCTCCGAAATGTAACCCTCCGTTTAGGACGGGGCAGAACTCTGGGACTGGTTGGCGAGTCCGGTTCCGGCAAGTCGATGCTGATGAAATCGATTCTCGGCATCGCACCACGCGCCGCGCGTGTAACCGGTCGAATCGTCTTCGATAACGTCGAGCTTGCAAGCTTGCGGGAATCGGAGCGTCGGCGATTCCTCGGACGCAGAGTCGGCGTCGTGTTGCAGAACCCGATGACATCGCTCAACCCACTTGTTCATGTCGGCAGGCAGATCGAGGAGTCCGCACGCTACCACTTGAAGCTGAGCAAATCACAAGCCAGAGAACTGGCGATCGATCTAATCGCGCGGGTTGGACTGCCCGATCCGCGTGAATGCTATAGCCACTTTCCGCACCAGTTCTCCGGTGGTATGAAGCAGCGCATCACGATCGCAGCGGCGCTCGCATGCGAGCCGGATCTCCTCATTGCCGATGAAGCGACCACTGCACTTGACGTGACGGTCCAGAAAGACATCCTGGACCTGTTACAGATGATCCAGGAGGAGCGTCGAATGTCGATGATCCTCGTGACTCATAACCTCGGGATCGTTGCGGGTCGAACAGACGAGGTGGCGGTCATGTACGGCGGTCGAATCGTCGAGAGAAGCCGAACTGACGCGCTGTTTCGGAGTCCGCGGCATCGCTACACGGAGGCGCTGCTGGCGGCTATGCCGCGCGCCGATCACGTCGCGCATACGATGCTCCGCACGATCCCCGGGCAGCCACCCGATCTCCTGAAGCCCATTCCCGGTTGTCCATTTGCCCCACGCTGCCCCGCCGCGGAAGAGCGCTGCGCGGAGTCAATGCCGCCGGCCACTTTCGAACCAGCCGAAGACCGCGACTTTGCATGCTACGTTCCTGTGGCAACCGAGTCGGTGCCGCTGGTTGGTGTCAATTGATGCTGCGCGAGGATGCGCTGCTGAGCGTGCGCGACCTGCGGGTTGTGTTCCGTCGCGGTCAGCGGACACTCGAAGCCGTCGCCGGTGTGTCATTCGACATCCGGCGCGGCGAAACGGTCGGGCTTGTCGGTGAGTCAGGCAGCGGCAAGACGACCACCGGCCGAGCCATCCTTCGGCTTCTGCCCAGTGCGAATTCGTCCATGGCGGGCACGGTCACCTTCAGCGGCCAGGATCTGCAGGTGATGCCGACTGAACAAATGCGGCGCGCGCGCCGCCATCTGCAGATGATCTTCCAGGACCCCCTGTCGTCATTCAATCCACGCCGCAAGGTATCGGACATCGTCGCCGAGGGCCTTATGATCCACGGGGTCGAGCGCAAAGAGATCGACAAACGCGTCGAGTCGGCATTGGCGGACGTTGGTATGTCCGCAACGGTGGTGGGAGGCCGCCGACCCCACCAGCTTTCCGGTGGTCAGTCGCAGCGAGTGGCGATCGCGCGAGTGCTCGCGCTCGAGCCCGACCTCATCGTGTGCGACGAACCGGTCGCTTCGCTGGACGTCTCAGTTCAAGCGCAGGTGATCAATCTGCTCCACGACATCCGCGAGAGCAAGAAACTGGCGCTGCTTTTCATTTCGCACGACCTTGCCGTCGTGCGCCATATCAGCGACAGGGTCGCGGTCATGTATATGGGCAAGATCGTGGAGATCGGCGAGGCCGATCACATCTTCAGTCGACCAGCGCATCCGTACACGCGAAAACTGCTCGAAGCTGTCCCAATCCCCGACGCAAATGTGAAGCTTCGGCCCACGTCGGTTGGGACGGAGATCCCGTCTCATGCCAATCCACCATCGGGCTGCAGGTTCCGCACGCGATGTCCGCGAGCCCGTGAGGTGTGCGCCGAAGTGGAGCCGCCGCTGCGACCGATGCCCCAGGGCCAGTTCGCGGCGTGTCATTTTCCGCACGAAGAGCTCGCGCCAACTCAGTTATCTGCAAATTAGGAGGCCACGATGTACGACCTGGTGATCATTGGCGATGTGGTAACGCCATCTGGAGTCCTGCCGGGCGGTCGCGTTGGCATTCGTCACGGCAAGATCGCCGATGTTTTGCCAGCTGGCGCGGACTCCAATGCGTCAGGTCGCGACACATGGAACTTCTCAGGATCCCTGGTCTTGCCTGGCGGTATTGATGCGCATGTGCATTGCTTCAGCGAAGGACGCGAGGGTTTCATCGCCGCCACACGTTCGGCAGCCGCCGGCGGCATCACCACGATCATCGAAATGCCCTACGACGACGGGAAACCGGTGAATTCGGCCGACGTGCTCGCGCGCAAGATTGACCTCCTCAGCGCGGAAGCAGTCGTCGATGTGGCGCTACTCGGGACGATCCGCAAGACGGGCGGGTTGGATGAAATTCCACGACTGGCGGAAGCCGGCGTCTGCGGCTTCAAGATGTCGCTCTTCGAGACGGATCCGGTGCGGTTTCCACGCATCGACGACGCCGAGCTGCTGGAGGCGTTCGGGCTCATCCGCGAGGCTGGCCTCAGAGTGGGCTTGCATGCTGAGGACGGCGAAATTATCAACCGGTTGGTGACAGCGTACCGCGCGGCGGGCAAGACGTATTCGCGCGCGCATTGCGAAACGCGTCCACCAATCTCCGAGACCGCGTCAGTTGCGCTCGCGTTGGAGCTCGGCATGGCTGCAGGTGTCGACCTCCACATCTACCACGCCAGCCTGCCGCGCACATTCGAGCTTGTGGGGAGCTATCGCGCGCAGGGCCTTGCCGTCACAGCGGAGACGTGCCCGCATTATCTGCTCCTGGATGAGTCCGACATGGATGCGCTCGGGCCGCGGGGCAAAATTAACCCGCCACTGCGCAGCCATGCCGATCGTCTGGGACTGTGGAATGTCCTGGCAGAGGGTCGCGTCGACATGGTGACGTCGGATCACGCACCCTGGCACCTGGACAAGAAGAGCAACGCCGACATCTTCGCGAATGCTTCGGGTGCCCCAGGCGTCCAGACGTTGCTGCCCACCCTTTTCAGTGAGGGCGTCGCAGCGGGTCAAATTGACGTGGACCAGTTTCAGCGCCTTATCGCCGAAGGACCCGCGCGCGCCTTTGGACTCTATCCGCACAAAGGCGCTCTGGTGCCAGGGGCGGATGCCGACATCGTCGTCGTCGATCCACACGCGTCCTGGTGCGTAACGCCCGAGACGCTTTACTCCAACGCGGGTTGGTCACCGTACGACGGTCGCACGCTCAAGGGCCGCGTTTCCAGAACGCTCGTGCGTGGTCACGTCGTGTACGACGGCTCTGAGGTGGTGGGAAGTCCAGGCTATGGAGAGTTCATCAGGCCGGTCTCAGCGCGCGTGCTGGTCAAGTGAGCCTGGCACAGACTCAGATGGCGATCAACGCCGATCGTCTGCTTCGTAATTGGGCCCAGTTGAGCACGTATTGCGATCCCGAGCAGCCTGGCTGGACGCGTCGTCCGTTTACTCCGTGGTATGAGCAGGCTCGCGCCTGGCTCGCGGAGGCGATGACCGCGGCGGGTCTCGCCGCTGAGGTTGACGCGGCGGGAAATCTCGTCGGACGCAGCCCGGGACCCTCCGCCGCCGCGCGGCCATTGCTGATTGGGTCGCATTCCGACACGGTCGCCGGAGGTGGCCGTTTCGATGGCATGGTTGGTGTGTTGGCGGCCATCGAAGTCGCGCACAGCCTGCACGAGTCTGGTGTGTCGCTCGATCACCCGCTCGAGGTCATCGACTACCTGGCTGAAGAGCCAACCGACGTCGGCATCTCGACAGTTGGCAGCCGTGCACTCAGCGGCAGCCTGTGGACCGAACATCTGAATCGCACTGACGGTCGCGGCCAGTCGCTAGGCGAAGCCATCGCCAGCGTCGGTGGAAACCCAGACGCCATCGCCACTCTTGCACGACCGAATGGCTCGATCGCCGCCGCACTCGAGTTGCACATTGAGCAGGGCCCTCGCCTCGAGGCCGAACACGTCCCGCTTGGCATTGTTACCGCGATTACGGGAATCACTCGATACGTGGTGCAGGTCCACGGCCGCCCGGATCACGCGGGTGGCACACCGATGGGCTCACGTCGGGACGCGCTCGCGGGAGCGGCTGACGTG
The DNA here is from genome assembly GCA_051986585.1 of Vicinamibacterales bacterium. GTDB lineage: Bacteria > Acidobacteriota > Vicinamibacteria > Vicinamibacterales > 2-12-FULL-66-21 > JALZOC01. The sequence continues at coordinate 7,520 of JBPYFA010000233.1, forward strand.
ATTCTCGCGGTGGAGCGTTTCTGGGCGCCCGGCCAGGGAGTTGCGACAGTCGGTCGCCTGAATGTCGCGCCGAATGCCACGAACGTCGTGCCCGGTGAGGTCACGCTCTGGGTCGAGATGCGCAGCGTCGATACCTCGCGTCTCGAGCAGATGCGGGATGCTTTTCCGAACATTGTGCGCAAAATTGCCGATGGCCGCGGGCTGGGGATCGATGTCGAGCTCCTCTCGCATGAGGAGCCAGTTGCGATGCATACGGAGATCCAGCACGTGTTGGCCACTACGTTGGAGGACCTCCAACTGCAGTACCTGCGCCTTCCCAGCTACGCCGGCCACGACACGAACCAACTGGCGAAGATCGCACCCGTGGGCATGTTGTTTGTACCGTGCCGCGGCGGCCGCAGCCATTGCCCGGAGGAGTGGACCGCGCCGGAGGAGATGGTCACCGGTACGCGCGCGCTGCTCGCCAGCGTGCGCGCGGTGGATGCTGCGCTTTAGCGCTGATGCTGAACGACCGCCGCGGGCCCAACCGGAACCTGACCTGACGCTCGCTTTGCAGTTCGTCATGGGTAGGGCTACGATGGCCGCAAGAGCTTCCGTCGCCCCGACTAAAGGAGTTCACGGTGTCTGTTTCATTGCTGTACATGGCGATGTCTCTCGACGGGTACATCGCAGGTCCGAACGATAATCCGGACAACCCCGGCGGCGATGGCTTCATGCGGCTGCATGAGTGGTTCGTTGGGCCAGACGGGGAGTTCTTCCGACCATCCGGCCCAGCCGGCGAGTTGTACGACGAAATAACGCACGCGTACGGTGCGGTGTTGGCTGGTCGGCGTACGGTGGAGCAGGTCGATCACTGGGGTGGTGAGCACCAGGGACGTCCTATTTTCGTACCCAGCCATCGGCCGCCTGGGCCGTCGGTCGCGAATTACCCGTTGGTGACGTATGTGCTCGACGGCGTCGAAAGTGCGATGCGTCAGGCGAAGGCTGCCGCGGGGGACCGCAATGTCCTTGTGCATGGTGGGTATACGGCACAACGAGCGCTCGAGGCCGGCGTGCTGGATGAGTTGCAGATCAGTCAGGTCCCGGTGTTGTTCGGTGGTGGCCGTCGCTTATTTGATGTGTTGCCGTCGCGGGTCGAGCTGGAGATTGTTCGTGTGATTGACACGCCCGAGGCAACACACATTCGCTACGCCGTTCGTCATTGAAAGGCCTGCCGATCGCGGGCGCTACAAATAGAGCCACGATGGTGCGATTGTCCTTCCTGGAACTGCAGATTCTGGTCGCGCTCGACGATCGTAAGACACTCACGCAGATCGGCGATGAGTTGTTCCTAAAGCATCCCAGTGTCAGCCGCGCGTTGCACGGGGCCGAGCAAAAGGCCGGTGTTGCGCTGACAGAGCAGGTCGGCCGCAGGCTACGCCTGACCAGCGCCGGGGTGGAGCTCGCCGCCCGGGCCCGCGACGTGCTGACCCGCTATGACGACCTCGAGCGGATGGTCCAGGATCTGCGCGATGGGGAAGCAGGTAGTGTGCGCGTTATCGCGACACGCACTGGATGCGCGTATTTGTTGCCGGGTGTCCTACGCCGATTCGTGGTCACCTTCAATCGCGCAAACATCAGCCTGGAGGTCGCCACTCCGGATGAAGTGTGGCGGCGGTTCCTCGATGAACGCTATGATGTGGCGCTCGCCCCGCGCACGCACGATATGCCGGCTTACGCCGACTGGCTTTTTGATGATCAAGATGCACTGTACGTGCACCCATCTGATGCACTCGTCCAGGCGGCGCGCCAGAGCCCGATGCACCTGACCACGCTGGTTGCACCGCTCGCCCGCGAGCCAGAACGGCAGGTTGACGATCATTTGCGGCGTCGTCACGTGACGTTCGGACGACGCCTGGACATCCGCAACCTCGAAGCCGCCAAGCACCTGGTGGAAGCTGGGATTGGCGCAGGGTTGTTCTCCAGGTCGACGGTGACACGTGAAATCGCCGAGAACCGCCTGACTGAGCTGAGCTGGCTTGACCTGGACATACAAACCTCCTGGTACTTCGGCGTATTTCCTGGTTCGAGACGAGCGCCGCTGGTGGACCACATCGTCTCGCTGATAGAAGCTGAGGCCGCCTCGTGGCGACACGGCGATCTGTACGCCGGACGTACAGGTCACGTATAAAACTGGAGTCTATCGACTAGAGCCCGCGCAGCAATAGTATCGGTCGCACATGCAAAAACAGCAGGCGATCTCCGCCGATAGCCACGTCGATCTGCCCTGGATCCCCGACGACATCTTCAAGCAAGCCGCGCCAGCGGCACTGCGTGACCGAGTGCCCACGTTGATCGATACGCCGGACGGTAAACAGTGGACCTATCCAGGCAGGCCGTGGATGGGTGGGGCGCAGGGCAAACCCAGCGGCAAAGGCAAGAACTTCGACCGGATGATCGCCGGCGGCTTCTATGACGTGGAGGGACGTCGATTTCACCCAACGGACGTCGAGCTGCGGCTGCGCGACCAGGAGATCGACGGCCTGAGTGGTGAGGTGCTGTACGGCATTCTTGCGGTCGACGGCTCGCTCAAAGACGATCCGGAGACGCTCAATTTCGTCTACACCGTCTACCAGGACTGGGTCTCGAATTTTCTCAACAAGGCGCCTGACCGATTCGCGGCTATCGTGCCACTACCGGGTACTCCCGATGAAGCAGTCGCACAAGCGCGCCGAGCAGCGAAGCTCGGTATCAAGGGCGTCGAACTGAAACCGCGTATCGCCGTCAAGCCGTTCTGGCACGACATCTGGGAGCCGCTCTGGGACCTGGTGGAAGACACTGGCCTGGTCCTCAACTTCCATTCCGATATCGGTCTGCTTCAGCCGAAAGGCAGCGCGGAAGATCGAGAAGCCAAACGCATGGTCGTTCAGGCGCTCATTGGTTCGGTCGGGAAGATGGCTAACGCGGAATACCTCGGCACACTCATTCTTTCCGGT
>JBPYFA010000234.1:0-20888 GCA_051986585.1 Vicinamibacterales bacterium
TGGAGCGCGCTCGAGAGACGGTGTCGCAGTCGATCGACCCAGTCCTCGTGCGCGCCGCGATCCGACGCCTGGCTGTGGCCCGAGAGCAGCCACACCGACAGCACCGGCACGAGCGAGCTCGCGAGCAGGAACGACGCGATCATCGAGAAGCCGACCGCAAGCGAGAGCGGAACGAACAGCGACCGCGACACGCCCGTCATGAAGAAGGAGGGGACGAACACCGCCACGACCGCGAACATCGCGAGCAGGCGCGGGATGACGACTTCGCCGCTCGCCGCCAGGACGCTCCTCGCCACCGGTGTTCGCCGTGCGAGGTGCGTGTGGATGTTCTCGATCGCGACGGTCCCCTCGTCCACGAGGATGCCGACGGCCAGCGCCAGCCCGCCGAGTGTCATGATGTTGATCGTCTGGCCGGACGCCCAGAGCGCGACCACCGCCGTCAGCAGCGCGAACGGAATCGTGAGGATCACGATCAACGAGCTTCGCCATTCGCGAAGGAACAGCAACACCATCACCCCGGTCAGCAGTGCGCCAAGAATGGCTTCGCGGAGCACTGACTGGAGCGAGCCGGACACGTTGCCGGACTGATCGAGTTCGTAAGTGACCTTGATGTCGTCGGGGACCAGCGACTGAAAGCGGCCGAGATTCGCTTTGACTTCACTCACCACAGCAAGCGTTGATGCGCTCGGCCGCTTCGTCACCGGGATATACACGGCTCGTCGTCCGTTGACCAACGCGTAGGCGGTTGGAATGTCCGTGCTGTCGCTGACCGAACCGATGTCGCGCATGAACACGGTCGGACCGGCGCCAGTACGGATCGGAAGCTCGAGCAGCTCGTTGATGCTGGATACGACCGAGTTGACCGGCGAGATGCGCGTGTAGTCACCGACGTTGACGCTCCCGGCCGGCATGATCGCGTTGCCGGTGCTGACGGCTCGAATCACTTCCTCTGGTGCCATCCCATACGAGCGCAGCCGGTCCGGGTCGACACGGATCACCACCGTGCGCTGGCTGCCGCCAAACGGCGGCGGCGAGGTGAGTCCCTCCAGGGTCGCGAATTGCGGGCGGACGCGGTTCAAGGCGAGATCCTGAATTTCGCCCAGGCTCCGGCTCCCGCTCGAGAAGACGAGATAACCCACCGGAACGGTGCCCGCGTCGAACCGCATCACGAACGGTCCGACCGTTCCTGGTGGCATGAATGCCCGTGCGCGGTTCACATACGCGATCACCTGGGCCATGGCCTCGGCCATGTCGGTGCCGGGATGAAAATTCAGCTTCAACAGCGCGTTGTTCTGGATCGACTTCGACTCGACGCTCTCGATCCCGTTGATGTAGAGGAAGTGATACTCGTAGTAGTAGGTAATGTACCCCTCCATCTGCGCCGGGCTCATGCCACCGTACGGTTGTGCGACGTAAATCACGGGCAGGTTCAAGTCCGGAAAAATATCGATCCGCATGCGGCTGACGGCAAAGGCTGCCGTCAACGCTACGGCAATCACCGCGACAAGCACGGTGATCGGACGACGGAGCGCGGCGCGAATGAGCCACATGAACGAACTCCCTAGGGCTGTTTCAGCATGGTCAAGAATGGGTTGAGATCGCCGTGCGCAACAGCCGCCGCGAGCAGGGCCCGCCATACGTCAACGCGCGCGAGCTCGTTTTGCACTTCAGCCTGCGAGAGCAAACTCTGCGCGTCCGCGACTTCAACGATGGTCGCGAGTCCGGCATCGTAGCGTGCGCGAGCCTGACGCTCGCTTTGCTGGGCGGCCGCTAACTGAATCGGCGTATTGGCCGCGATCGCCCGGGCGGCTTGCAGCGTCGCGCTCGCCGTCTGCTGCTGACTCGTCACGGTCAGGATGGCTTCGTCGTAGAACGCACTGCTGGCCCGCTCTGTTGCCGCAGCGGCAGCCTTACGTGCCCGCAGACTGGAAAAATCGAACACATTGGGGAACAGGACCTCGACACCCGCGGCCCAGTTCGCGCGCTGGAGCCCCAGTCCGTCCAACCCGCCGTCGAACGTCCCGTTCGGATTGGCGCCACTCCCACGGGCAAACACGCTCGATTGCACGAGCACCCGCGGAAGGTCAGTGCGGGCAAGCACCTGCTCTTGCGCCCGTGCCTGATCGACCGATGCTTGTCGAACCTGCGCCAGCGGGTGCATCGCCGCAGCGGTGGGCGTGATGTCGCCCGCCGGGACTCGCGCCGTCAAGGCGTCCGCCGCGACGATGACTCCGCCGGTCGTCGAGCCGAGGACGCGATTCAACGTCGCCTGCGCGATGGTGAGGCTCTGTTGCGCCTGGATCAGGCGGGTCTGCGCCGCCGCCCGCTCCGCTTCGATCCGGGATTGATCGGCGCCGGGGCGGAGCTGGTTGGTAACCAGAGCCTGTACGGATTGCAGCAGCACATTCCGGCGTTCAACATCCGCCTGCGTCGCGACCACGGCCCGCTGTGCCGCGGCCACAAGCAGAAATGTGGTGGCGACCGCGTTTTGAACGTCGAGACGGGTGAGTGTCTCGTTCGCCCGTGCCTGCGTCAACGCGGCTTCAGCGCTACTGACGCAGGCGTGCCGCAGTCCGAAATCAAAAGGTTCCCACGAGAACAATGCACCGACGGCGCTGCCCCACACGCTGTCGCCTGATGTGGAAGGGAGCACCGGGCCGGTCAGGGACGGAATGACACTCTGCGGAAGGATCTGCCCGAACATGTTGTTCGCCGTGCCGCGATTTGATTGCCACAGCGAATCGAGGCGTGGCAGATACGCGGATCGCGCGATATCGACGCCGGCGGTCGATACGTTGACCTGCTCGAGTGCCGCTTTAATCGTCGGGTAATGGTCAGCCGCGTACTGGATCGCCTGTTCGAGGGTCAATGGCTGCGGTGCGGAAGGACTCGACGCCTGCGCAGCGGTGAAGGCGGGCAGTACGGCCACGCCGATGACGAGCATCAGGAACACGCGCCAACGAATCATCAGTAGCCTCTGGCATGGCCGTGCAACGACAACGTTCTCAACTCCCTTGCAAACTCAGCTTATCGTAAACGGTCTACGAAATACGTAATATGATGCACGACATGGGCGGTGTCAAACGGTTGAGTCGCAATGGTGCGGATCAATCCGAGAGCTCGCGAGACGATCGGCGCTTGTGTCGTTTGCCGCGGCCGTCAGATGCCGTGGCCGAGCGGAGGTGACGTGGGCTCTCCGGCGCACCGACTTCGCCATAGAGCTCGTCGAGCGCGCGGCGCAGCTGTGCGAGCACTTGACGGCCCTGAGGCGTCAGCCGGTAGATACGTGCGGCTTTTGTTCTCTCCGGCTCGGCGGCGCGCAGCCACCCGCGTTGCGCCATGCGCGCCAGGATCGGATAGAGGGTTCCGGGGCTCAGCCGGTACCCGTGGTGGTGCAGTTCTTCGAGCATCCATTGCCCGTAGACGCCCCGGCCGTCGCCCGCGTGATGGAGGATGTGAATCTTCCAGAACGTGAGCAGGAATTCCCGCGCTATAGGATCGCGCATCAGCGCGGGATCATAGCACTGTCAGTTCGTAATCGAAAAGCGATAATGATAAGAAGGATCGCTGATGACGCGTAAGCCACTGTCGAGCCTGACCGCGCCTGAACGAATGAGCGTCGGCTTCCGCGAGCCGCCACGCGCGGCGATCGGGTGCGATTCAGTTCGTTCAGAGAGAGGCGGTTCACGCCTCTTCGTGACGGAGCGCCTCGGCGGGGCTGATTCGTGTGGCACGACGCGACGGGATCCAAACGGCCACTGCGGCAATGACGGTCAGTGCACCCACGGTTGCGCCGACGACTCTGAGATCAGAAAGCGCGACGCCGAATAGCTGGCTTTGAATCAGGTGACCCGCCATCGCGTAGCCCGCGCCGCCGAGCACGAGGCCTGACACGAACACCGCGGCGGTCTGACCTGCGATAAGCCTGGCGATGCCGCCTCGAGTCGCACCGAGCGCGGTCCGTACCCCAATCTCGACGGTTCGACGAGTGACCGTCGCATTCAACATCCCATAGAGACCGATCGCCATCAGGAGCAGCGCGAGTCCACTGAAGATCGTTCCCAGGACAGCCAGCAAGCGTTCCCGACGAAGTGCCTCCTCGAGTTGTGCTTCGACCGCTTCGACCCTCGCGACGCCAACGGCAGGTTCGAGTCGCTCCAGCGTTCGACGAGCTGTCTCCGATATCGGTGTGGCGGCCTGTGCGGAACGGATCGTGAACGTCAGCGCCTTCGAGTCACCCTGCAAAAACGGGAGATACATCATTGGTTGGATCGTACCTTTCAGGCCCTCGTCCAACACATCGCCGACGACGCCAACGATGGTGATCCAGCGATCGAGCCTGAACGCGCGGCCAATGACGTCGACCTCTCCAAAGAAATGTCTCGCGAAAGACGCATTGATGATCGCGACTGGCGGCGCATCGGCGCGGTCCATTGGCTCGATGTCTCGCCCCGCGAGCAGTGTGAGCCCCATCGTTCGAACAAACGCCGGGCCCGCATAGAGCAGACCGCTCGCGGTCGACTCACGGCCTAAACCCGCGAAACCGGGAACTTCCACCGCCAGGAACATAGGGACGCCGGAAGCCACGGGCCGATTGGCATACGTCACGGAGGCGACACCAGGCAGGGATGCCAGCGAATCTGGCGCCTGGGTCAGATACTGGCGCGCGCGCGCCGCTCCCAGCGCACTGAATCCGGAGTCCATGCTTAGCGTCGTGAGCGGTTGCGGCTCGAAACCCAGATCGATCGCGCGGAAGTTGGTTAGTGTCTGCGAGAGAAGAGACGCGCCACCGACCAGAGACATCGTGAGCGCGATCTGCGAGGCCAGGAGCGCCTTTGTCAGCTGCGCCGATCTCTTCGAATGCACGGGCCGAAGGGCGTCGTGAGGATTTGTCGCAGAGACGCGGAACACTGAAACCGCTCCCACCATCAGGCCCGTAACAGCAGACAGCGACAGCGCACAGGTCAGCATCCATCGATCGGCCGTAAGGTCGATGGCATGCAATCCGGCGTCGCCAGTCGCCAAGGCGAAACCAAGCGGCCCTGACCATTGGGCGAGGACAAGTCCAAGCCCACCGCCGATTGCCGCGACCGTCAGGCTCTCAGTGAAGACCTGACGAAGCAAGCGAGACCGTCCGGCGCCAAGGGCGAATCTGAGGCCGAACTCACGCTGGCGGTTGATGGCCTGTGACACGTACAGCCCCGCGATGTTGGCGCAGGCGATGAGCAGCACCAGAACCGATACGACCGCCAGCACACGGAGCGTAGGCTCCAGCTGGGAGCGCATGTTGGACGCCGTGCCGAGCGCGGCGCTCCGCACATTGACCTGGATCCGGTCCGAGGTCAGATCGAATCGCTTGCGTATGTCGACAGGGATGCCGGCCAACGCCGCTTCCGTGGACTGTTTGAACACGGGCACCAGCGCCTTGCCAATCTCTTCATGCGGTACGCCGTTCAGCGTTCGTCCAAGAAAGGTGAGCCATCCTCTGTTCGTTGCGTCGAGAATGTTGCTGCTCGCACCACGAGGCACCGACGGACCGATTGACGGCGGGTCGAAGAACAGGCTCGCGGTCCCAAGTGCGAGGAAGACGTCGTACCGCTCGCCGAACGTCACTCCGTGGAAGGCACGCGGCAGCACCCCAACGATCGTTACCGAACGGTTGTTCAATTCGAGCGCATGGCCGACCACATCGCCGGCGCCGCCAAATCTTCTGAGCCAGTAGCCGTAGCTCAAGACCACCACGGGAGAGGCGTCGCGACGATCGTCCGGTTCCTCGAGCAATCGTCCGGCACTGGGGCTGATGCCCAGCACATGAAAGAGGTTCGCCGAGGCCAGTTGTCCGGTGATGACCTCACGCGTGCCGTGGTACGAGGCGACCAGACCATTCGGAACCGACGCGAATGCCGCAATGCCGCTGAGACCCGGATGGCGCTCGGAGAGCATCCGAAACGCAGGATACGAATGCATGCACGGCATATCGCCACCGGTCGTTCCGGGCGGCGAGGCGCAGTCAACCTCGACCAACTCCTCCGGATGTGCGACCGCCAGATTTTTCACGAGCACTTGTCGAACGATACCGAAGAGCGCCGTGTTCACGCCGATACCCAGCGCGAGCGTCACGACGACCACCGCCGCAAACCCGGGGGCTCGACGCAGCATTCGCAGCGCGTACTGCAGGTCTTGCCAGCCGTCGTCCAGCCACGTAAACGAACGCGCATCCCGATGAGACTCGCGAACCTGAGCGATACCGCCGAAGTCACGGAGAGCTGCCCGACGGGCCTCCGTTCGCGAGAGTCCGTTCCGAAGATATTCCTCGGTGGCCTCCTCGAGATGGGCCGCAATCTCGTCCTGCAGATCACGGTCGAACTGGCTGCCTTTCCACAGTCCGACCAGACGCGACAGAAACACGCGCATCATGCTCATGGCAGGCCGTCCTGAATGTTCAAGAACCGCGCGACAATTCCGGTCGCCTGCTCCCACGCGGCCTCTTCCATCTTCAGCTGTTTGCGACCCAGCTTCGTCAAGGCGTAAAGCTTCACCCGTCGTCCGCTCTCCGATGCGGCCCATTTGGACGAAATCCAGCCGGCTTGTTCGAGTTTGAGGAGAGCCGGATACAACGAACCCTGGTTGAGGATGAGCCTCTGCTGGCTGATTTGTTCAATCCGTCGGGCGATCCGGTAGCCATGCAACGGTCCTAAGGCCTCGAGCGTCTTGAGAACGATCAGGCCGAGCGTTCCGTAGACGACGTCCTGCTTGTCAGACATCAGTAGGCAGCCTACAGCTCTGACCTGTAGCCTGTCAACACGTTAGTCGTCTGCAGCAACCTGACTCGTGCGCGGTGCGGCGGGTAGTTGCACCGTGACGCGGAGCCCCCCAGCGGGGCGGGCGGTGAGGGTGAGCGTTCCGTCATGGGCCTTGGTGATGCTCTTGACGATCGCGAGGCCGAGCCCGACACCGGCGTGGTCGGCGCGTATGCGTTCGGTGCCACGCTGGAACGGTTCGACCAGCCTGGACACCAACTCTGGCGCGAGCGTCTCGCCGGTATTTTCGACGGTCAGCACCACAGCCTTCGGCTCAACACCTGTCGTGACCCATACGGTGCCCTGTTCGGACAGGTTGTGCACGATCGCGTTGTGTACGAGGTTGGTCGTCATCTGCAGCAACAGTGCGTGTGAGCCGATCGTGGGAGCCGCAGCGCCGGAGGTCTCGATGGTGAGGCCGCGTGCTTCGGCCAGTGGGAGAAGCGTTTCGGTGGCCTCTTCCGCGACGAGCGAGAGATCGACGTCGACTCGCGCGAAGGCCCGTTGATCGACGCGGCTGAGCAGGAGCAATGCCTCCGTGAGGTCGATCGCTCGCGTGTTGATCTGGTGGAGGCGGTCGACAAGCTCTCCGGTGTCGCGGTCCGGATCGGCGCGGGCGACGTCGAGCAGTGTCTGGGTGATCGCCAGCGGGGTGCGCAGTTCGTGCGAGGCGTTGGCGGCGAATCGCCGCTGTTCGCCGACATGAGCTTCGAGCTGTTCGAGCATGGTATCGAACGCGTCGGCAAGCTCGCGGAACTCATCTCTGCGCCCCGGCAACCGGATGCGGTGGGAGAGTGACCCGTTCGTGGCCATGCGCGTGGCGTCTGTGATGCGAATCAACGGAGCGAGCATGCGGCCGGCGAGAATCCATCCGCCGACGAGACCGAACACCAGGAGGAACGCCAGCGCGACGGCCGCGGCCGGCGCATACGCGCGCAACAGGAACGCATGGTGCCCGGGCACCAAGGCACCGAGCATGCCGAGCAGACCGTCGGGCATGTAGCGGAGCAAGTCGAACGATCGCCCCGGCTGGCCTGCGAACCACGCAGCCACCAGCATCAGAAAACCTGCCACCATCAGGAACCCGGCGTAGCTCAAGGTGAGTTTGAGTCGAGCGCTCAACCCTGGTTCTCTATCCACGCTTCAGTCCCTCAGACCCGGTGTCGGGGTGAGCGTCGATGCGGTAGCCGACGCCGGGCACCGTGGCGATGATCCAGGGCTCGCCGAGCCGTTTGCGCAGTGCCGAGACGGTGATGCGCACGGCGTTGGTGAACGGGTCTGCGTTCTCATCCCACGCGCGCTCCAGGAGTTCCTCGGCGCTGACGACACCGCCGTCGGCCGCGACGAGAACCTCGAGCACGGCGAACTGTTTCCGGGTGAGGGCGACGTAACGGCCGTCGCGGTAGACTTCACGGCGGAACGGATCCAGTCGCAGGCCTGCGATCTCTCGCACCGGCGGCCGGTTGTGGGCGCGCCTGCGGTTGAGCGCTCGGAGGCGGAGCACGAGTTCGCGGAGTTCGAACGGTTTCGTGAGGTAGTCGTCGGCGCCCAGTTCGAACCCCGAGGCCTTGTCGTCGAGCCGGTCGGCGGCGGTGAGCATGAGGATCGGCATGCCACTGCCCGAAGCGACGATGCGTTTGGCGATCTCGTCGCCGGAAGGGCCTGGGATATCGCGATCGAGGACGGCGATGTCGTACGCGTTGATGCTCAGCAGTTCGAGTGCAGTGGCACCGTCGCCGGCGATGTCAGCGGCGATTGCCGCCAGACGCAGACCATCGCGGATCGCTTCCGCCAGATAGGGTTCGTCCTCGACGATCAAGACACGCATACACTGGCTTCTACGAGCCAGAACATATCGTCAGCATATCGAAAACCACATATGTCCCGACAACGCCGGGTTGGGCTTGAATAATCGCATGGCCTCGCTTGAAACCTTCGCGCAGGACGTTCGTCATACGCTGCGACTGCTGCGGCGCGCTCCGGCGTTCACCATCACCGCGCTTGCGACGATCGCGCTCGGCATCGGCCTCAACACCGCGATCTTCTCCGTCGCCTACGGCGTGCTGTGGCGGCCGCTGCCATACCCCGATCCCGATCGCCTGATCATGATTTCGTCGGCGCAGCAGACCGGAACGGGCGTGAAGACGTTCGCTACCTGGGCCCCCGTTTCGTACGAGGCCCTCCGCCACCGCGTGAGCACGCTCGATCAGCTCTGTGCCTACACCTCGATCGACGTGCAGCTCACCGGGCGCGGCGAGCCGATGCAGCTGCGCGCCCTCGAGGTCAGTCCGAATTTCTTCGCCACGCTGGGCGTCACCCCCGCGCACGGACGCGCGTTCCTCACTGGCGCCGCAGCACCAGACGACGATCGCGCGGTGATCATCAGCGATCGACTGTGGCGGACGTCGCTCAACGCCGATCCGGCGATCATCGGCCAGGCTGTCACCCTCGACGGCGTCCCGCGTACGATCGTCGGCGTGCTGGCGCCGGATTTCAGCTTCCGGCCGGTGGTTCCCCGGCTCGGTGCCCTGCCGGAAGCGGACTTCTTCCTGTTCAATCGCTGGTCCGCCGACAGGGGCAAGAGCGCGTTTCTCTGGCTGCTGGGCCGCATGAAGGCTGGCGTGACCGAGGAACGCGCGGTCGCGGAATTGACGACGCTGGTGAACGACGCGTCGATCGCGGCGACCGGCGCCCTTGCGCCCGAAGGGACACTCGCGCCGAACCTGCGCACGCTCGCGCGCGCGGTCAGGCTGCAGGAATACGGCACCGGGTCGGTGCGCACGCTGCTGCTGATCCTGCTCGGAGCGGTCTCGTTCGTGCTGCTGATCGCCTGCGTCAACGTCGCCAACCTGCAGATGGCGCGACTGAGCGCGCGGCGCGGCGAGCTGTCCGTTCGCATGGCCCTCGGCGCGGGACGCCGGCGCATCGTGCGCCAGCTGCTCACGGAAGCGGTGGTGATGTCGCTGCTGGGTGGGGCGCTCGGCGTGATCCTCGCGCAGCTCGCGATCAACGCGACCCTGCCGCTGGTGCCGCCAGCGGTGCTGCCGCGGCTCGGCGGCATCGTGATCGATGCGCGCGTGATGGCGTTCTGCCTCGCTTTGTCGATCGTCTCGACGTTGATCGTCGGCCTCCTGCCGGCGCTGCGCGTCAGTGCGGCCGCATTTGGTGAGGGCCTCGCGCTGCACGCGGGAGCGGGGCGCACGACAGGCGACCGTCAGGGCGAGCGGCTGCGGACACTGCTGGTCGCGGCGCAGATCGCGATGACCCTGGTGCTTCTGGTCGGCGCGGGCCTGCTGATTCACAGCTTCATGCGCCTCACGTCCGTATCACCCGGGTTCGAATCGAGCGGCCGCGACGGCGTCCTGCAGATCGTCAAGGTGACGCTACCCGAGCGCCTCTACAGCGAGCCCGAGCGCATTCATGCATTCGCGCGTGACGTGCTCGACCGCGCCCGACAGCTGCCGGGCGTCACCTCCGCGAGCGTGATCAATTCCGTGCCCTTCGGCTTGATGTTCATCCAAGGGGATTTCGACGTCGAGGGTCAGCCGAAACCGAAGCTTTTTGCTGGCACGCCGAAGATCGACGCCGGCTATTTCAAGACGATGGGAATTCCGCTGCTGGCGGGACGCGATTTCACCGCCGGCGACACCGCGGCCGCGCCGAAAGTGGCAATCGTGAGCGAGCGCGTCGTGCGCGAGTGCTTTCCCGGCGGGCCGAGCGAGGCGCTCGGCCGGCGCGTGCGCCTCAACGATCCCGGCGACTGGCTGACGGTGGTGGGTGTCGTTGCGGACGTCCGTCAGCGAGGGCTCGACCAGGGAGTGCAGCCGATGATCTATGCGCCGTTCCAGCAGGACCGCAGCGGGTTCGTGCGGTTCGTCTCGTTCGTCACGCGCACGGTCACGCCGGCCGGCGTGGTTGAAGGCATCCGTGCGGAAATTCGGCGCGCCGCGCCCGATCTGCCGATTCAGAGCACGGTGACGATGGACGAAGCCCTGGCCGCATCGGTCGCGCAGCCGCGCTTCCGGACAGTACTCCTCGGTCTGTTCGCGACGGCCGCGATGCTGATCGCGACATGCGGCCTCTATGGATTGATGGCCTACGCGGTGACGCAGCGCCGCCGCGAGATTGGCGTGCGCATGGCGCTCGGCGCCACACGGCGCGACGTGCTCCGACTCGTGCTCGCGCGCGCCCTCCGCATCGTCCTTGCCGGCCTGATTGTCGGACTGTTCGGGGCGGCCGGCGTAACGCGCGTGCTGCGGACGTTCCTGTTCGGAGTGACGCCGACCGATCCGCTCGTGTTCGCAGCCGTCACGCTGCTGCTGCTCGCAGTGGGACTGATGGCGGCATGGTTGCCGGCACGCCGCGCGACCCGGATCGACCCGTGGGCGGCGCTGAGAACCGAATAGCATTCAACCGGAGTCATCCTGTTGCTTCGGGACGCGCGTCATGCCTTACGGCTCCTGCTAACGCCAGCCTGCCCGCCGATATCACACGATCGCGAATTGCGTCCACGACAGTGCTCGTGATGCACTTGGGCTCCTTGCAACGCCCGAATTCAAAGGGAGCCAGCCGTGCAACGAGCCAGTGAGCCCGTCAAAGCATTCTTCGACCAGTACGAGCTGAATATCCGCGGGTCGGATCACGCGGCGATTGCGGCACTGTATGGAGAATCGTTCGTTTTTGCCGGGCCGCAGGGTACACAGGCGGTGAAACGAGATGACTTCATCAAGGTCCTGCCGAAGCGACAGCGCTTCTTCACGTCCGCCGGTCTTCGATCGTCGACCATCGTGGCGCTCGAAGAAACACGCGTCGATGATTGCTGGGTGCTGGTCAAGGTGCGCTGGCGGCTGACATTCGAACCGACGTCGAAGCCCGCCGCAGACGTTGACGTCTCGACCATGTATCTTCTCCAGCAGTACCCGGACGGCTTACGAATCGTCTTCCAATGGGATTACGACGATCTGACGAAGCACGTCCAGGAGCTTGGACTGGTTTAGACAGGGATCCACGCCCGGAGTGTCGTTCCGTGTCCAACTCTGGAGTCGATTGCAAGCCGACCATCGACCAGCTTCAGCCGCTCCTTCATACTGGTCAGACCGAGGCCGTGGCCGCTGATCGCCAATTCGGGATCAAAGCCCGCGCCTGAATCCCGCACATTGAGTTCGATCTCGCCATCGCTCCACACGAGCGAGACGACGAACCTGCGTACACCGCTGTGCTTGATGCCATTCTGAAGCGCTTCCTGCAGCACACGGAACAGGCACAGCGAGAGGTCGTCTCGCAGATTCGCCGGAATGTTCGCAGTGTGCAGGTCGATCTCTACGGCATGCCGCTCCGCGAGCTCTCGACAGAACCCTTCACACGCTGCGACCAGACCCAGATATTGCAGCTTTGACGAGTGCAACCGGTGCGACAGCGCGTGAAGCTCCTGGCCGAGCTCGCGCATCTGGATCTTGATTCCGCCGGCCCTCCTGGCATGAACGTCCGATCCGCAAAGGGATTGTTCCAGACTTTCGAGATCGATGTACAGCATCGCGACGCGCTGATTGAAATCGTCGTGGAGTTCTCGCGCAATCCTCATGCGCTCTTCTTCATGCGCCTGAATCAACCGCCGACTCACGTTTGCCAACCCTGCCCGGTGCCGCTCGCGCTCCTCGGCCATGACCGCCAGCACCATGAAGGGAATCGCCGCGAACATGAGGAACAGCTGCAGGGCAAGGACGTTGTTGAGCGCCGCCGCGGCGGCGAAGGGTCCACGTCCGTGAATGGCTCCCCAGATCGAGAGGAACGCAATGACGATCACGGAAGTGCTGACGCCCATGGAGCCGAATCGCAATGCCGCCCACAGAAGGAACGGCACGAACGAGTAGAGCAGCGGGGTCGGCATCCCTCTCCAGGGCGCGAGCAATACGAAGTACCCCAAGACGGCCAGACCGCCAAGCAGGGCGATGGCTTCCACTCGTGAGCCAAGAGCTTCACGAAACCTCGGGTCCTCGTTGACACGAACCCAACTCAGGATCGCCGGGGGCAGCGTCAAGAACGCAAGCGTCTGTGAAAAGAACCAGATCCTCCAATTGACGAGATATGAGCCTGCCGCGGCCGGCGCGACGACAAAGGCACTGACGAACGGTCCGAGGAAGACAGCGTAGAAACAGTACTTCGCGAGTGCTTTCGAGCTATTCAGTCGTGGGACCGCGTTGAAACTGTATCCGAGACCGAGACTGACGATGAGGATCTCGATTGTGTCCGCCACATTGGCAAGAGCAATCGCCGCAGGACTGAGGCCAAACTGGATGTCATTGACCACGAATCCGAGCAGGCCCGCGAGGATGACGACCGGCCACGTCCGATGCGGCACCAACAACATGACCGCCACCAGAAACGCGCAGGCCGGCCAGAGCACCGAGACGCCCTGGCTGGAAAGCACGATGGAGTGGCCTAGCCGTGCAGCGACGTACGAGGCCACCGCGACAGGAATCGCGAGGCCGGCTGTGCTCAGCGGAGAACCGTGTCTGATTCCAAAGGAGAACGCTCGTGGGCGTTCGGTAGGTACCGTCGTTACGCTCGCGGTCATATATCAGGGTGCGAACCGACAGTATAGCGGGGCGGAGAGGTGCCACGAGCGCGAATTTGAAGAGAAGCGGAGGTTCGAGCGGAATACCTTGGCCGCGGCTTTCCCCTTGCGCTTCGACAAGACCTTCGGTATGTTGCTTCTGTCGAAGCAGAAGGGTAGGCGCGATGTCGCCAAATCGAATGGAGCTTCCGCAAGGGACGCTCGATCTCCTGATCCTGAAAGTCGTTGCGCTCGAACCTCAGCATGGCTGGGCGATTTCTGAACGGCTTCACCAAATCTCGAGCGCATCGCTCCAGATCCGTCAGGGCTCCCTGTATCCGGCTCTCCACCGTCTCGAGGCGGCGCGGATGGATCAAAGCGCGCTGGAGCACATCCGAGAACAACCGCCGCGCGAAGTACTACGAGTTGACGCGGCGTGGTCGCGCGGAGCTCGAAACGCAGACGACCGCGTGGCACAAGCTGGCCGCCACGATGCGCCAGGTGCTCGAGACCGCCTGATTCGAGGAGCCGATGTTCACCGATTGGATGCTGCGGCTGCGCGCGCTGTTCAGACGGGCTGCGGTCGAGGACGAGATCGATGCCGAACTGCAATTTCATCTCGACCGGCAGGCGCAGGCGTATGCCGCCCGCGGCATCGACCATGACGAGGCGATGCGCCGTGCGCGGCTTGAATTTGGAGGCCTTGATCAGATCAAAGAGGAATATCGCGACGCTCTCGGGGTCCGCGCGATCGACCTGCTGCGTCGGGATGTGCGGTTTTCGATTCGCTCGCTCCGCGCGACGCCGACGGTGACGGCGGTGGCCGTGTTATCGCTGGCCTTGGGTATCGGCGCCAATGCCGCGATCTTTTCGATCATCAACAGCCTGCTGCTGCGGACGTTGCCCGTGAAGGATCCCGCGCGTCTCGTCGTGCTCACCGACACTCCCACGCATGCGCGAAGCTGGAGCTATCGGATCTGGTTGGAGATCCACCGGCGCCACTACCTCTTCGAAGACTCCGGCGCGTGGTCATTTACGCGCTTCGATCTCAGTTCCGGGGGCCCGACGCAATTGACCGACGGGTTGTGGGTCAGCGGCTCGTTCTTCGAGGCCCTTGGCGTGAAGGCGGCGCTTGGTCGTACTCTGGCATCGAGTGACGATCAGCGCGATGGCGGTGTCGACGGTCCGGTCGCCGTCATCAGCGACCGGTTTTGGCGCGGGCACTTCGATGGCGCGCCAGACGTGATCGGCCGGATCCTGCGGCTTGATGGTGCCGACTTCACCATCGTCGGCGTCTTGCCGCCAGAGTTCTTCGGTCTGGAGGTCGGCCGCACATTCGACATCGCTGTCCCGTTGGCTGATGAACCGCTCAGTCGCGGGCGGAGCACGTATCTCGACGCCGTCAGCACGAGTTTCCTCACGATCGTCGCGCGGCTGCGTCCGGATCAGTCCATCGATACCGCCACGACCGCTCTCCGTCAGGCGCAACGCGAGATACGGGACTCGACGATCGGCGAGCTCGGGAATTTTGGCGGCGCGGCAGTCGACCGCTACCTGCGAGAGCCCTTCAGACTGCTTCCCGCCGCGAAAGGATTCGACGGCTCTTCGGATTTCCACAGCCGCTACGAACGCCCGCTCTGGACCGTGATGGTCGTCGCCGGCTTCGTGCTGTTGATCGCGTGCGTGAACGTGGCGAACCTGCTGCTGGCGCGAGCGACGGTGCGTCGGCACGAACTGAGTCTCCGTGTCGCTCTCGGCGAGTCGGGCGGCGGCCTTGCACGCCAGCTCTTGACCGAGAGCCTGCTGCTCTCGGTCACTGGCGCCGTCGCAGGCCTTCTGGTGGCAACGTGGGGCAGTCGTTTTCTGATCGCGCAACTGTCCACGTCAACCAACACTGTGTTCCTCGACCTGTCGCTCGACAGCCGACTTGTGATGTTCGCCGTCGCGATCACGATGCTGACGACGGTCGTGTTTGGCACGGCGCCAGCGGTTCGAGCATCACGCGTTAATCCGATTGATGCTCTGAAAGACCAGGGGCGCACCGCGGGCCCGTACGGACACGGGAGGCTCTCCGGTTGGTTGGTGATCGCCCAGGTGGCGCTGTCGTTCGTCCTGCTTGTGGCGGCCGGACTGTTCGTCCAGACCTTCACGGAGATTGCAACTCGTTCACTCGGCTTTCAACCGGAGCCGGTCACCATCGTCACGATGAACAGTGGCCGCACCAGGACGGCCGTCGACGCTCGGCTGGCCGAGTTCCAACGTGCTCGTGACGCAGTCCGGGCTGTGCCGGGGGTCGCCGAGGCCGCCCTCTCCTTCATCACGCCATTCACAGGCGGATTCACGCCACCCCTGAGCATTTCAGGCGTACCGGATTTCGAGGATCGGCTGTCGGGGAACCTGGTCTCTGGAGGATGGTTTGCGGCGTTCGGCACGCGGGTCATCGCCGGACGCGACCTGAGCGATCACGATGTCAAAGGCACACCACGTGTGGCGGTAGTCAACCAGGCGCTCGCCAGCAGGTTTTTCCCAGGCGCGAGCCCGATCGGACGGACGATCAGTTTGTATCCTGGTGGCGCGAGAGCGATGCCGCCGATGACGATCGTTGGCGTCGTCGGCGACGCCGTGTATTCCTCGCTTCGCGCTCCAGCGCCGCCGACGTGGTACGCACCGCTGTCGCAATTCGACCTGCCCGAGTTTCCCTTGATCGCGTCCTCGCTTCAATTAACGGTGCGATCGCGGACGAACTCGCCGGTCCCGTCGAGAGATGTCGCCGCGGCGATCGGGAGAGTCAATCCAGAGCTCGCGCTCACGTTTCGGCCTCTCAGCGACTACGTGGACGCCGCGAGAAACCAGGAACGGCTCGTGGCGCTTCTCGCCGGATCGTTCGGAACGATCGGGTTGCTGCTGGCAGGCTTGGGGATCTACGGCATCACCGCGTACGCGGTCGCCGTGCGACGATCCGAAATCGGTATTCGAATGGCCCTGGGTGCGGTCGCAGCTCGGATGATCCGACTCGTGCTCGTGCGGGTTGCGATTCTCGTCGCAACCGGGGCGGTCGTCGGTATTGTGCTCAGTTTATGGTTGTCGCGGTTTGTTGCAAACCTTCTCTACGGCGTCCAACCGCACGACCGAGCGACGTTGGTCGGTGCCGTCATTGTGCTTGCGTCGGTCGGCCTTGTCGCAGGCGCGATTCCGGCACGTAGAGCTGCACGCACCAATCCAGCCGCGGTCTTACGGGAGAGTTGATCGCCCTACCTACGGGCGATGCTTGGAACCTCCTGCTGCTTCACTTCAATCTTTGGCGCGTAGGTCTGGACCGCGATCTTGCCGTTCCTGACCAGGAACGTGTCGGCGGCAAACACGATATTCGCCGAGGCACACTTCGAGTGCCACACCATATAGGCAACATCCTCAGCGACGTGCAGCGTGTCCATCGTGAATTCGTAGCTTCCAGGCTTGAAGAGCGAGGCAAGAACGGCTTCGAAGAAGCCGCGAATCGCCTGCCTGCCCTTGAGCGGACCCTCGGGCGCGATCAGGATGGAGTCGTCGGTGTAGTCGCTGAGGATCTCTTCGACATTGCCGGCACCAAAAGCGCCGAGATGGTGTTCGAGAACCTGTCGAGTGGTGTCGGCCTGCGTGACCATCGCCCCGTCCCTCCTGAACGAATGTTGGACCGCTATCCTATTCGGTGTGCGTGGAACTGTCGAACCGAAGGCCCGCAGACAATTGATCGTTCCCGCTCAAGGAGACGTTCGATATGGAGCTTCGGCACCTTCGATACTTCCTCGCCATCGTCGCTGAGCGTCATTTCACGCACGCGGCAAAGAGGCTGGGGATTGCTCAACCTCCATTGAGCCAACAAATCCGGCAGCTCGAGGAGGAAGTCGGCACGCCGCTGTTCACCCGGACGGCGCGCGGGGTCAGCCTCACCCCGGCTGGCGAAGCGTTCCTGCCCCACGCCGAGGCGGCGCTTCGCGAAGTCGAGCGCGCACGGATCGCCGCCCGCCGTGTCAGACACGGCGATCTCGGAACCCTTCGCGTCGGCTTTACGAGTGCGGCGTCATTGAACCCGTTGGTGCCCGGAGCCATCAGTTCCTTCCGACACACGTACCCGGACGTCGAGCTCCGGCTGATCGTCCAGGCGACCACGCCGTTGCTGGCGTTGCTGTCGCAGGATCAGATTGACGTGGCGTTCGTCCGACCGACGTCAATGGAGCGGCAATCGCTTCGCGCGGTTCCGCTGCCCGACGAACGTCTTTGGATTGCTCTTCCCAGTGGCCACGGCCTCGCGGCCCGAAAGCGGGTCCGGTTGGACGAGCTCCGCAACGAGCCATTCATCCTCTATCCGCGCGCGAATGGCAGCCTGCTCTACGACTCGATCATCGGCGCCTGTCAGCGTGCCGGCTTCAGCCCTCGGGTGGTGCAGGAGGCGCCGCAAATGGCGTCAATGGTCAGCCTGGTGGCGGCGGGCGTTGGCGTCACGCTCGTACCCGAATCCGTCTGTCAATTGCAGCCGGCAGGTGTGCGATACGTCCGCATCAACGGTCAGGCCCCCGTCGCCATGCTGTGGCTGGTGGCGCAACGGAGCGCCACCGCCTCCGGCCTCGACAACTTTCTGCGGCATGCCGAGAAGTTCTTCAAGTTGCCGCAGCGGCGCGACGGGTGAGAAATTCACCATACTTAATGAATATCAATCAATCCTGTTCGATATATTGGACGTCTGAGGGAACCGCTGGTATCGTCCCGCAATGCAGCCGCGTCCGTTGATCGCCGTCGATCGTGAGGCACAGATCCTCGCGCTTTGGGTTGGTCGCCCGCCCGATCGACGTTCGCTCGATGATGTCATCCTCTTCCACGAATGGCTGGTCGACTATGCCCCTTGGTTGCTCCCTGCGGGAGCGTCATTGAATCGCGTCCGAGCCGTTGTCGAACCGCACACGACAAGCTCTGAACGGCCAGCCGACATGAGCCGGGCTATGGATTGCGAACGAGGCGCAGCGTATTCTTGCGACCAGGACGAGCGACGCGAAGAGCCGGCTTCATGATCGTCGGTGGCTCAAAACCAGTCTCGCGGCTCCCGGCTTTAGCCGGAAGTTGGCCTTCCGCCTGAAGGCGGAAGCCACGAGATGGGTTTTGAGGCCGTTCGACGTCCGCGTGTTAAGCGTCGCTTTGTGGCTTCCGGCTGTAGCCGGCGTTGGACTTCCGCCTGAAGGCGGAAGCCACGAGATGGGTTTTTGAGCCGTTCGACGTCCGTATTTAGGCGTCCTCATGTGGCTTCCGCCTTTAGGCGGAAGTCAGTTCTGTGACGGGCGCTCATGTGGCTTCCGCCTTTAGGCGGAAGTCGGGATTTGTGACGGCCCAACGTCCGGCTAGGGCCGGAAGCGACGAGATTGGGAGAGGACCTATGGAGAGATGGCGCATCATCGCTGCGGCGACGATGGGAGTGGCCGCGATGGCGGCCACGGTGTTTACTGCAGGTCCGACGTTCAGGGCCGACTACCGATTCTCCGGCTCGTCGCTGACCGGCTTTCGGCCGATCGGTGCAGCTGAGTGGAAAGTGCAGAACGGCGAGATCCTGGGCACGCCCAAAGACGCAAGCGGCGGGTGGTTACTCCTCGACGGCAAAGAGTTTCAGGACACACAGCTCTACGCCAGCGTGAAGTGCGTCGCCGGCTGCAAGGCAGGAATGTTGATGCGGGCCGAGAAAACCAGCGACGGCGGCATGAAGGGAGTGTTGATGTCGCTGACCGAAAACGATCTCGTTCCATACGTGGTGAAAATCGACGCGACGGGGAAAGAGATCAGCCGCGAGCCACTGGCGGCGCCGGCAGGGCGAGGAGGCGGTGCGCCCGGTGGTGGCGGCGCATCCGGGACCGCCGGGCGCGCAGACGACCCGACGGCACGCATGTCGGCGCAGACCGCGGCGCTCAGCGGCGGCCGCTCCGGGAATCCGGGCCCTCCGCCGCCGATGGCGCCCGATCTCGCCGCCCAATATCCGAAAGAGTCCCACCTGGCGCAACGTCCGAATGGCGCCTACGCCGCAGGCGACTACAACGGAGTCGAAGTACTGCTCACTGAGAACAGCGTGCAGCCGAAATTCAACGGCGGATCGCTCGGCGGCAACAACGGCCGCAACCTTCCGGACACCGAGAAGGACGGCTACGGCCGGATCGGGTTCTATGTCGGTGGCACCGGCGAAGTCCGGATCAAGGACTTCATGTATAAGGACATCCTGAACCATTCGTGGGCGCCTGACGAGATGGGAAAAAACTTCAAACAGGTCCGCGTCGATCCGCATTACTACTCGTGGAGCGCGGCGGTGGCCGATTTCAATCACGACGGCGTTCCCGATATCGCCGCCGGCGCCTTCTACTATGCCGGCCCCGACTACAGGGTCGCCAAGCCGATTTACACGCCGGCGTCATTCAATCCGACCTCGGAGTGGCCGATCCCGGCGATGGTGAACATCGCGTACGACTTCACCGGCGACGGCTGGGTCGACGTGCTGCAGATGGCCGGCAACGCCGGCAACGGCACCGGCTTTCTCTACGTCAATCCCAAAGGGCAGTCGCGCCGCTGGCAGAAGTACGTGACGATTCAGCCGGTCGGGAACGAAGAAACGTTGTTCAAGGACATCGATGGCGACGGTCGTCCCGACCTGATTCACGCCGGCATGAATCGGCTGCGGTACTCGACGTTCGATCCGAAAAAGTGGGATCCGGACAATCCGACCGCGATGTGGACGACGCACGATGTGTCCGAGCCCGGGCCGTGGGGTGTGAACATCGGGCACGGTCTCGGCGTCGCCGACATCAACGGCGACGGCCGGATGGATTTTCTCAACGCCTACGGCTGGTGGGAGCAGCCGCCGGCGGGCACTTCCGGTACGTGGAAGATGCACCCGACCGCGTTCGGCCGATGGGGCGCCTCACAAGGCGGCGCCGGCGGCGCCGAGATCTGCGGCTACGACGTGAATGGCGACGGGCTGATCGATGCGGTGGGTCCGATGGAAGGCCACGGCTTCGGTCTGGCCTGGTGGGAGCAGAAACGCGATCCGAACAAGAACATCTCCTTCGTCGAGCACGTCATCATGGACAACTTCATGACCAGGAATGCCGGTGACGTGATCTTCACCGAGCCGCATGCGGC
Organism: Vicinamibacterales bacterium; assembly: GCA_051986585.1. Lineage (GTDB taxonomy): Bacteria > Acidobacteriota > Vicinamibacteria > Vicinamibacterales > 2-12-FULL-66-21 > JALZOC01. The sequence continues at coordinate 20,503 of JBPYFA010000234.1, forward strand.
GGCCTGCGCCGATATGGACGGCGACGGCATTCCCGATCTGATCACCGGCAAGCGATACATGTCGCATTTCGGCTACTCGGATCCCGATCCCTGGAGCGAGCCGGTGCTGTACGTCTTCCACACGGTGCGCGACAAGAACGCGCCGGGCGGCGCGCGCTTCGAACCCGAGCTCGTGAACAATCGCTCCGGCGTCGGGTCGCACTTCGTCGTCGCCGATATGAACGGCGACGGAATGAACGACATCGTCACGTCTGCAAACCTCGGGACGTACGTGTTCCTGAACCTGAGGAAGAAGTCAGGGACGAAGTAGAGGTCCGGCTATGCCGCATTCATTGACGGTACGATCGCACTATCGTTCCGAACGAACGGACACCATCCTCTTCTTC
>JBPYFA010000235.1:0-10533 GCA_051986585.1 Vicinamibacterales bacterium
CGCGCAGTCGATCACGGCGAATCATCCCGAGGTGTACCTGATCGTCCTGCTCATCGACGAGCGGCCCGAAGAAGTCACCGACATGCAGCGCTCCGTGGACGGCGAGGTGATTTCATCCACCTTCGACGAACCGGCCCAGCGGCACGTGCAGGTCGCAGAGATGGTGATCGAGAAGGCCAAGCGCCTGGTCGAGCACCGCAAGGACGTGCTGATCCTCCTCGATTCGATCACCCGTCTGGCCCGGGCCTACAATACCGTCATCCCGCCCTCGGGCAAGGTCCTCTCCGGCGGCCTCGATTCGAACGCGCTGCAGAAGCCGAAGCGGTTCTTCGGCGCCGCGCGCAACATCGAAGAGGGCGGCTCGCTCACGATCATCGCCACCGCCCTCATCGACACCGGTTCCCGAATGGACGACGTGATCTTCGAAGAGTTCAAGGGCACCGGCAACATGGAAATCCATCTCGACCGAAAGCTCACCGACAAGCGCGTCTTCCCGTCGATCGACATGCAGAAGAGCGGCACGCGCAAGGAGGAGTTGCTGCTGCCGCGCGAGGACCTGAATCGCGTGTGGGTGCTGCGGAAGGTGCTCAACCCGTTGTCGGCGGTAGAAGCGATGGAACTGCTGCTCGACAAGATGGGGAAGACCAAGTCGAACCAGGACTTCCTGGCATCGATGCAGAAGATGGGCTGAGAAACCTGGGTTCTACAGGGTTCTGCGCGGTTCTACGAGGTTCTACAAGGTTCGGCAGGTTCTACAAGGTTCGGCAGGTTCTGCGAAGTTCAGCCGGGTTCGCAGGTTCTACAAGGTTCTGTCGCGTCGATCGACTACTCGAGTGGCTCGATCGCCGACGGCTGGTTGGCGGTCTCCAACAAAAACCACACGCAGCGTGTATCGTGCTGCAGGCGGTGGCCCGATAGCTTCATCCTGCGGGGGCGGCGCTCGCGTGGACGCAGTGTGATTTCGACATCCACTGCTGGAACACCCTCCCCTTCGCACAGCGTCCGAAGTGCGGTGAACAGCGTGCCGCGATCGGTGACAAACAGCATCAGCGCTTTACCCTGCAGATGATGCTTGCCGATGTTGAGCAGCTGCGACGCCGCCTCATTTCCCTTTTCGATGATTCCTGCGTGATCGGTCCACAACGCTGCGACGGGAAGGGTATGCGCAAACTCATCCATCGCGCGACCCGCGTCCTGCGCCTGGCGTCGCATTTCGTTCAGCTCGCTTAATTGCCCCTCGAGCGCTTCATTCGCGACTTGAAGCTCCTCGAGCGCCGTGGATAGTTCCTGCAAGGCCGAACGGGCAACTGCCGAAGGCCGTTCGTTGACGCGTTCGGCACGCCGCTGCAGCTCAGCGAGGCGGCCGACTGCAGTGGCGGTTCGAAGTGTCAGGTTGTGAATTGTGCCCATATCGTACAGCTCGCAGATCGGTGACGAGCTGGTTACCCCCGGTCAGAGAGTGAGTATTGGTCACCCGCACGTACACGTCAAGAGTCCTTGCAAATGCCTTGCAAGGCGCGCAGAGTTAGGGCACAGGACATGCAATGCGACACCGAGTGGCCACACACGATATTGTTGTCATCGGCGCCTCGGCTGGCGGAGTGGAAGCGATCAGTGTGCTTCTCGCCCAACTGCCGCGAGACCTGAAGGCTGCCATCTGCATCGTGATGCATCTGGCGCGAGGCCGGAGCATGCTGCCCGAGATCCTGAGCCGGGCCGGTCGACTTCCCGCCAATCATCCTGAAGACGGCGATCCCCTTGAATACGGACACGTCTACGTTGCGCGTCCCGATCACCACTTGATTATCGAGCCGGGAAGACTTCGCGTCGTCCATGGACCGACAGAGAACGGCTGCCGTCCGGCCGTCGATCCACTGTTTCGCTCGGCGGCGCGCGTGTATGGTTCACGAGTTGTCGGGATTGTGTTGACCGGCGCGCTCGACGACGGGACCGCGGGGCTCGCCGCCGTGAAGGAAGCGGGCGGCATCGCCATCGTCCAGGATCCTGACGAAGCGTTCGCGCCAAGCATGCCGCGCAGCGCGCGTTCGCTCGTCGCCGTCGATCACGTCCTGCCGGTGCGCGAGATGGCGCTGCTCATCACCGAATTGACCCGCGAACAAAGCGGCCCGCAACCGCCTGAACCGGGAACTCACGTCATGGCTATGGAACCAGATCTCGGGCAGCCGCCTCCGGCGTTGCACGAGGACGATCGCCCCGGCAGAGTGTCGATCTTCACCTGTCCAGAATGTCACGGCACGTTGTGGGAAGCGGATGAGCAGGGGATCGTGCGGTTCCGGTGCCGTGTCGGCCACGTGTATTCGGCTGAGAGCATGCTCGCCGCACAGACTGATTCGGTCGATCGCGCACTATGGACCGCGTTGCGTGCGCTCGAGGAACGCGCGGCGCTGACGCATCGACTGGCCGAGCGGGCTCAACAGCGGCGGCATAAGTGGGTCGCCCGCGCATTCGAGGAACGCGCGCAAGCGGCCGACGGACACGCAGCGGTGCTCAGGGAACTGCTGGTGAATCGGGCCCTTCTGCACGAGGTGCCCGAGACCGAGACCGAATCACCTGAGGATGTTGCACCGGTTCCTGAAGAGTAAGCCGCCGATCAGTTGTGACCCGAATCATCCATCAACACGATCGCGCCAGTCGTGTTCCCGTCGGATGAATGCAGCGGGGTGATGGAAACGAGGCAGTCAATCGTGCGCCCTTTCCGGGTCAGTGCCGGGATTGTCTTCTCGATGAGATTCTGCTCGCCATTCATGACCGACCGCAGCGTCTGCGCGAGTTGGCCGACCGGCAAGCCGATATCCAGGGTCAAAAACTGAGCGCCGACTACCTCGTCGCTGCGCACGCCCCACAGATCTTCTGCCCGCCGGTTCCAGACCTGGATGCGGTATTCGCGATCGAGAACGGCTACGCCTGAACGAAGACTGGCAAACACCGACTCGAGGTACGCATTCATCAGATCGGCATCGACGCTTCTGGTCCGCAGCTCGTCGTTCATCGTCTGCAGCTCTTCGTTGGTCGACTGCAGTTCTTCGTTCATCGTTTCCAGTTCTTCGTTCGTCGACTGCAGCTCCTCGTTAGTCGTCTCCAGCTCCTCGACCGTCGACTGAAGCTCTTCATTCGTGGTTTCAAGTTCCTCGTTGGTCGACTGCAACTCGTCGTAGGCCGTTTCCAACTCCTGCTTGGAGGCGGTCAGCTCGGACTGCAGATGGTGGAACGCGGTTGAATCCGAAAATACGATGCGGGCGCCAAGCAGGGTCCGCTGCTCGTCGAAAATCGGCGCGACCGTCACCTCGAAGTAGCGGGGATGGCCGGCAACGAAGTGGTGCACCTCCTTGATCACGACTTCCCGCTTGTCGGCTGCGACCCGATCGATGGCGCTGCGAAGATCCACGGGCCGGTACGAGATCTCGAGCTCCTGCAATGGCCGGCCGACATCGGCCGGGCCGAGCGACAACTGCTCTCGGGCCCCGCCACTTACGGAGACCAGCACGCCAGCGGCATCGACGATGACTTGCGCGACCGTGTCCGAATCGAACGCGGCCTGGCGGAGACGACTGTACGCAGTTAACCCGTTGGCAATGTCGTGACGTCCTATCAGGCCGAGCGGTCCAATTCGCTCGCGATGGTTGGCCTTGGCAACGACTCGAAAGACCCGCCGCTGGAGATCGACCGGCACGAACACGGCGCCATGGCTGAACAGCATTTCGGCACGGCCAAGCGCCAGGAATCCGTTCGCATCGATGGAAAACGAGAAGCGACCCAGGATGCGGGCCTGCGCTTCAGCGTTGAAGTACATGAGCGTGTTGCGACAGAGCAACAAGTCGATCTTGGAAATCGGCGCATCCTGGAGCAAATCCAGGCGCCCGAACATCACGGCTCGCCGCAGGTCGCGATTGAGCGTGACGCTCCCGCCGTCGCCAGTAAAGTATTTCTCTCGAAATCCCGGCGGCAGTTCTTCGAGGTCACGGGTACTGAACGTTGCGCGACGGCCCTCCTTGAGCGCCTCGTCGTCGATGTCGGTGGCGTAGATCTTCACGTGGTCGCGAAGACTGTCGATGCCGTAGCGCTCGGCGAGCAGCATCGCCACAGAGTAGGCTTCCTGGCCGGACGCACAGCCCGCGCTCCAGACCCGGAGAGGCTTGGCCCGTCCTCGGCCGTCGAGCAGTTGCGGAAGGATTTCGGCGTCGAGATAACGCCAGACGTCCGGATCGCGGAAGAACGTCGTGACGTTGATGAGAATCGTATTAAACAGAGCCTCGAATTCCTCCTGGTGGAGTTCGAGATAATCGATATAGGCGTCGTAGGTCTGAACACCCACCGTCTGCATACGCTTCATCACCCTGCGCCGCAGGCTTGTGCGCTTGTAGGCGGTGAAGTCGAAGCCGCGTGACTGTCGAAGATGCTCGAGGAGCTGTTCGAAGTTGTCGGTGTCCGGTGTCTCGGCCATGAACAGCGTAGAGTAGCACGCAGCGCGCGCGCGTAGGCGACGGTTATGAGACTGGAATGGGCAGCGTGACCGTGAAGCGCGTTCCCATCCCGCGGCCTTCGCTGAAGGCGGCAATCGCTCCTTCGTGGAGTTCGATGATGCCACGCACTAACGCGAGCCCAATACCGAAACCTTCGGCGGTGCTGTCGTGACCGCGCCAGAACGGCTCGAAGATGTTCGCCAGGTCGGCGGGCTCGATTCCCTGGCCAGTGTCCTCGATATTAATCAACGCAGCCTTGCCCGCAACCGTCATCGATACCTTCACGCTCCCGCCTGCTGGCGTGTAACGGACGGCATTGGTCAGCAGATTCGAAAACACCTGCTGCAAACGCGCGGCGTCGCCAACCGCGGGCACGGCAGACGAGTGCTGCATGAGTTCGAGTGTCAGCCCGGCCTTACGAGCGGTACCATCGATTGCGTCGACCGCTTCCTGAAGCACCGCTCGCAGATCGATCGCGCTGCGGTCGATGCGGATCGTCCGAAGAGCCAGCCGCGAGATATCAAGCAGGTCGTCGAGCAGGGTCGACATGTGCAGCAGCTGCCGGCGCAGGACTACTCGCGCTCGATCGGTGGCCGCCGCCGAGGCGTTGGCGTCGAGCAGCGACATCGCACCCATCGCTGCGTTCAGTGGCTGCCGCAGCTCATGCGACACCACGGCGATAAAACGCTGCTGCTCGCGCACAGCTCTCGACGTCTGTTCTTCGCACCGCGACAGGTCGGCCTCGAGCGATCGGCATACTTCGCGGCTTTGGCGCATCGCCTCGCGCATGCGTTGTGTTCGGCCTTGCACTTCCAAGGCACGTTCATGTGCACGACGAACCGCCTCGCGAGATGCCTCGAAGGTGGATCGCATTTGAGTGGCGACGATGGAGTTGCCCTTCATGTGGACCTCCGCGCGTAGGCGAACGAGCGAAGTAAATCCAGTCTACTCCGTTGCAGACTCGTGGGACAAGACAGCCGCTGCGTAATGACAGCCGCCCCCCCCCCGTGTAACATGTATTCAGGAACCTATGCCCCAGCCGTTCGGTGATTTCCCGCTGTCGTCGCTGCGCGACCTCCACCACCTGGCGATGGCGCATGCCTCGTCGCGAGCAGATCTTTCGCGGCAACTATCGGCATTGGGCCGACGGTGTGTCGAACTCACGGTCACGCGGTGCGCGCGGAACGAAGAGCGGATCAAAGAATCGATGGATCGGGTCGATCGCCTGTCGAATTGGCGCGCCGCGACGCGCGCACGGGTTCAGGCCGCGTTCAGGTAGTCGTGATCCCCGGATCGGGGATCGGGATCGGTACCGTTCCTTCCGGATCTCTGGCCGGCACGTTACCCATGATCGCCTTCAGCTCCTCCGACTCGATCACTTCCTTTTCCAGCAGCCGTTCCGACAGCGCATCAAGCGTGGACCGCCGCTCGCGCAGGACCCGGCGCGCGGTCTCGTGTGCCTCGCCGAGGATCCGCGCGACCTCGGCATCAATCTTCAACGCCGTCTCCTCGGAATAGTTGCCTCGCTCCGACGCGAACGGAGTGTCAATAAACATCGGCCGCTGCTTGCCGTCGTAATTCACCGCGCCGAGAGCGTCGCTCATCCCGAACTCGGTGACCATCGAGCGCGCGATGTCGGTGGCGCGCTGCAGATCGTTCTGTGCGCCGGTTGATATGCGGCCGAAGGCGATTTCCTCGGCGCTTCGCCCGGCGAGCAAGACCGCCAACTGGCTGAGGAGGTCCTCACGGGTCAACAGGTACCGATCTTCGAGCGGCAGCTGCATCGTGTACCCGAGCGCGCCGAACCCGCGTTGAACGATCGAGATCTTGTGCACGGGATCGAGGCCGGGCAGCACGCTCGCGACGATCGCGTGCCCCGACTCGTGGTAGGCGACGATCCGCCGTTCCTTGTCGCTCATCACGCGCTTCTTCTCGAGCCCGGCAATCAGCCGATCGATCGCCTCGTCCAGGTCCTTCATTTCGACCGCTGATTTGTCCTTGCGGGCGGCGAGGAGCGCCGCTTCGTTGACCAGGTTCGCGAGATCGGCGCCGGCAAACCCGGCCGTCCGTGCGGCAATGACTTTGAGATCGACGTTGTCGGCGAGCTTCACCGTCTTGACATGAATGCGAAGGATTTCCTCGCGGCCGCGCACGTCCGGCTTGTCGACGAGCACCTGCCGGTCGAAGCGCCCGGGACGGAGGAGCGCCGGGTCGAGCACCTCCGGGCGGTTGGTCGCGCCCATGATGATCACGCCCTTGCGGCCGTCGAATCCGTCCATTTCCGCGAGCAGCTGATTGAGCGTCTGTTCGCGTTCTTCGTGGCTGCCCATCGGCGTTTGAATACGCACCTTGCCCAACGCGTCGAGCTCGTCGATGAAGACGATGCACGGCGCCTTGACCTCGGCCTGCGCGAACAGGTCGCGAACGCGCGCCGCGCCGACGCCGACGAACATCTCGACGAACTCGGAGCCGCTCAGGCTGAAGAACGGAACCTTTGCTTCGCCGGCCACCGCCCGGGCCAGCAGGGTCTTGCCGGTGCCCGGAGGACCGACAAGCAGAACACCTTTTGGAATGCGGCCGCCGATCGTCGTGTATTTCCGCGGATTCTTGAGAAACTCGACAATCTCGCGCAGTTCATCTTCGGCCTCGTCGACTCCCGCGACATCCGTGAACCGGATCTTCACGTCGTCTTCCGCGTAGATCTTGGCGCGGCTGCGCGCGAACGACATCACGCCGCCTTCCGCGCCGCCCATCCGACGGAAGAAAAAGCTCCACAGCGCGATCAGAAAAATGATCGGGATGATCCAGCCGACGATTTCCGCGAGCCATTTATTCGGCGCTTCGCCGGTGAACTTGACGCCTGCTCGCTCCAGATCTTCGAGCAGCTTGGGATCGTCGATGCGAATCGCGACAAACGGGTGAGCCCCTTTCGGCCCGCCCTTCATCAACCCGCGGACGCGATCCTCGGCGACGACGACTTCCTGAACGCTGCCGTCGCGAACACGCTGTTTGAAGTCGCTGTAGGAGATGGTCTCGCCGCCCTGCATCGAGAAATAAAACGCCTGGCCCAGGGCGAGGAGGAGGAAGACGGCCAGGATGTACCACATGGCCGAGCCGGGCCCCATGCGCGGCGACAGCTTGCGATCGCCGGCGCGTCGCGCCTTGGGGCCAGGTCTGCCTGAGGTTGAATCCGCCATCTCTTTCGATCTTATGACCAATTGACGCTGGGCTAAAGCCCTACGTCAGAACGGTCACGCGTGCACTGGCTCTTCCACCTTGGTGAACTCCAGCTCACCTCGAGGAGCATCGATCCGCACCTTCGAACCTTCGCGGAATTCCCCCTGCAGCACACGCATCGCGAGCGGATCGAGGACGCGGCGCTGAATTACGCGCTTCAACGGCCGCGCGCCATATACCGGATCGTAACCCTCGGCGATGAGGAGATCCTTCGCGCGATCCGTCAGCTCGACATGAATCTTGCGATCCTCGAGCCGCTTCATCAGGCCGCGCAGCTGAATGTCGATGATGTGCCGCATCTCGTCCTTCGAGAGCGCGTGAAAGACGATGATCTCGTCGACGCGGTTCAGGAACTCGGGACGGAAATGCTCGCGCAGCGCGTCGAGCACCTGCCGTTTGGTGCCCTCGTCGAGTCCATGCCCGCTCTCGCTGCGCGCGATCGAATCGCGCAGCGCGGCCTCGGCGATGAAATGGCTGCCGACGTTCGACGTCATGATTACCACGGTGTTCTTGAAGTCGACGGTGCGACCCTTCCCATCGGTCAGCCGTCCATCGTCGAGCAGCTGCAACATGACGTTGAGCACCTCGGGATGCGCCTTCTCGATTTCATCGAACAAGACCACCGCGTACGGACGCCGACGCACCGCTTCGGTGAGCTGACCGGCCTCCTCATAACCGACGTAGCCGGGAGGCGCGCCGATCAGACGGGACACGGTGTGCTTCTCCTGGTACTCCGACATATCGATTCGAACCATCGCCTGCTCATCGTCGAACAGGAACTCGGCCAACGCGCGGGCCAGTTCCGTCTTGCCGACGCCGGTCGGCCCCAGGAAGATGAAACTGCCAAGCGGACGATTGGGATCCTGCAATCCGGCGCGGGCGCGGCGCATCGCGTTCGCGACCGCCGAGATCGCTTCCTCCTGTCCCACCACCCGAGCATGAAGCCGTTCCTCCATGCGAAGCAGCTTCTGGATTTCCCCCTCCATCAGGCGGCTGACTGGAATGTGCGTCCAGCGGCTGACGACCTCGGCAATGTCTTCTTCGTCGACTTCCTCCTTCAGCATGCGCTGGCCCTTTTGCAGATCGGCGAGCCGCGTCTCCTGATCGCGGATCTGTTTTTCGAGCTGCGGCACCCGGCCGTACTGGAGCTCGGAGGCTTTCGCGTAGTCGCCCGCCTGTTGCGCGCGCTGCATTTCGAGGCGCGCCTGCTCGAGCTCTTCTTTCACCTTGCGCCCGGCTTGAATGGCGTCCTTTTCCTGCTGCCAGTGCGCCGCCAACTGGTTCTTCTCTTCCTTCAGGTCCGCGAGCTCCTTTTCGAGCTTCTCCAGCCGCTCGCGCGATGCCTTGTCTTTCTCCTTGCGCAGCGCCTCGCGCTCGATCTCGAGCTGCATGATCCGGCGCGACACCTCGTCGAGCTCTGCCGGCATCGAATCGATCTCCATCCGCAGCCGCGATGCCGCCTCATCGATCAGATCGATCGCCTTGTCGGGAAGAAATCGGTCCGCGATGTAGCGATGCGAGAGGACGGCTGCGGCGACCAGCGCCGAGTCCTTGAACTTCACGCCATGATGAATTTCGTAGCGCTCGCGGAGTCCGCGCAGGATGCTGATCGTGTCCTCGACCGTCGGCTCGCCAATCATCACCGGCTGGAAGCGCCGTTCCAGTGCGGCATCCTTCTCGATGTACTTCCGGTACTCGTCGAGGGTCGTCGCGCCGACCGTATGCAGCTCGCCGCGCGCCAGCATCGGTTTGAGCATGTTCGACGCGTCCATCGAACCTTCGGCCGCGCCGGCGCCCACCACCGTGTGCAGTTCGTCGATGAACAGAATCACCTGCCCTTCGGAATCGGCGACTTCCTTGAGGACGGCTTTCAACCGTTCTTCGAATTCGCCGCGGTACTTGGCCCCGGCGACGAGCGCGCCCATGTCGAGCGCGACGATGCGCTTGTTCTTCAGTCCCTCCGGCACGTCCTGACGGACGATGCGCTGCGCCAACCCCTCGACGACGGCGGTCTTGCCGACGCCGGGTTCGCCGATGAGGACGGGATTGTTCTTGGTCCGGCGCGACAGCACCTGAATCACGCGGCGGATCTCGTCGTCGCGGCCGATCACCGGATCGAGCTTGCCCTTGGTCGCCAGGTCGGTCAGATCACGGCCGTAGCGCTCGAGCGACTGATAGGTGCCTTCCGGGTTCTGACTCGTCACCCGCTGCGACCCGCGCACCGACGTCATGGCTTGAAGAATCGTGTCCTTGGTGATGCCGCGCTGCTCGAGCGCACGCACCGATGGCGACCGCGATCCCTCCGATGCGATCGCGATGAAGAGATGCTCCGTGCTGACGTATTCATCCTTCAGCCGCTCGGCTTCGGATTCCGCCGCGTCGGTCACTTTGCGCAAGCGGGCCGAGAGGCCCGGCTGCGAGCCGCCCTGCGCCTTCGGCAGCTTGTCGAGCTCGCCGCGGATTGCCGCGGCAACCACCGCAGGATCGGCGTTCATCTTGCGAATGATTTCCGGAACGATTCCTTCGCGCTGCTCGATGAGGGTGAGCAGCAGGTGCTCCGGAACGATTTCCGGATTTCCTTCACGATCCGCCAGCTGCTGCGCAGCAAGGATCGCTTCCTGTGCTTTCTCGGTGTATTTGTTGATATTCATTTCAGTTTCCAGCTTCCAGCTTCCAGCTCCCAGCTCGCCCTGAGCGAGCCCACGATCAGGCGAATCGAATGGCTTCGAGCTCGCCGCTAATGCGGCGCGCTATTTCTCCAACTTCATCAACCCCTCATACAGTGCGCGCTGTTCCTTCGACAGCGAGCGGGGGA
>JBPYFA010000236.1:0-11274 GCA_051986585.1 Vicinamibacterales bacterium
ATGGGTGGCGAGGCCGCGACGACTGTCCGGTGCTGGGTGTGAGGAGCACGCGCGAGCACCGCGGGTACTGAAAGCACGCGTGGCACTTTTGGCACCCATAGCACCCTTGGCACTCTTGGCACCCCTGGCACCCCTGGCACCCGATGTGATCGTGGTAATCTCCCAAGCCTATGTCCGATTACTCTCCCCGCCCTGAACACAAGTTTTCTTTTGGTCTCTGGACCGTCAGTAATCGTGGACGCGATCCGTTTGGTGAGGCGGTCAGACCGACGCTCTCGCCGGTCGACGCCGCCGCGATGCTCGGCGAAGTCGGCGCGTGGGGGGTCAACCTCCACGACAACGACCTCGTCCCGATCGACGCCACGGCTCAGGAACGCGATCGGATCGTCAGCGACTTTCAGCGCGCCTGCAAACAGCATGGGATTGTCGTGCCGATGGCGACCGTGAATCTCTTCTTCGATCCGGTCTTCCGCGACGGCGCGTTCACCGCCAACGATCCGCGCGTGCGAGCGTACGCGGTGCAGAAGACGATGAGGGCGATGGATCTGGGCGCGGAGCTTGGCGCGAAGATCTTCGTGTTGTGGGGCGGCCGGGAGGGAACCGAGACGGATGCCTGCCGTCGTCCCGATGAGGCCGTCAAGCGGCTGCGTGAAGCGATCGATTATTTGTGCGAGTACTCGATCGACAAGAAATACGGCTTTCGGTTCGCGCTCGAGGCCAAGCCCAACGAGCCGCGGGGCGATATCTACATGGCGACCACCGGTGCGTATCTCGGCCTGATACCAACCTTGGCGCATCCGGAACTTGTCGGCGTCAATCCGGAAGTCGCGCACGAAACGATGGCCGGGCTCAATTTCCTCCATGCCGTCGCGCAGGCCTGGGAAGCCGGCAAGCTGTTCCACATCGACCTGAACGATCAGGCACCTGGCCGGTACGATCAGGACTTTCGCTTTGGCGCCGCCAACATCAAGGCCTGTTTCTGGCTGGTAAAGTTCCTCGAAGACGTGAAGTACGACGGCCCACGCCACTTCGACGCGCACGCCTATCGGACCGAGGATTACGATGGGGTCAAGGACTTCGCACGCGGCTGCATGCGGACGTATCTCATCCTGAAGGAGCGCGCGGAACGCTGGAACGCCGACAAGGAGATCCAGGCGCTCGTGAAGGAAACGACCGTTGGCGCAGCGCCCTCGTTGTCGAAATACTCGGCCGGCGGCCGCGATGCACTGCTCGGAGCAAACCTGGATCGCGTTGCGCTGGCGAGCAAAGGGCTGGCATACGAGAAGCTCGATCAGTTGACGATGGAAGTATTGCTGGGAGTACGTTGAAAAATGCTGAAGGTTGAATGCTGAATGCTGACTTCGAACCATTCAGCATTCAAAATTCTACATTCAGCATTTACATTTCTCTCGTGACGGCAAATTCGGCCAGCTGCGGTGAAGGGTCCGGTCCCCGTCCCAATGCGTGGGCTTCGCACGCGGCATAGACCTCGATCAGATCGTCATAGATGGCGTGATTGATTCGGTCGGGCGAGAGCGCGCGGTCGGCGAGCGGCTCGACGAAGCCGACGACCGTGTCCTCCCACGACATGCGATGCCCGTCGTCGGCGGCGCCGTGAAGTGCCTGCAGCGCTGCCCCAAGCGCCGCGGAATTGCCCACCGGCAACTGATACACGACCGCGCCGAATACGTCGGCCATCACCTGGAGAATGTCCCGATTGGCGGCGGCGCCGCCGGTCGCGTGGATGGAATCCACGGTGACGTTCATCCAGCGAGAATGAAGCGCCATCGCCATCTGTTGTCCTTCGATGATGGCACGGACGTTCCCGTCGGCATCGCCAGGATCGAGACCGTAGAGGCGCGCCCCAGGCGTGAGCACCGTCGGCGTAATTTCAGGTTCGAACCATGGAAGAAGGATGCGGCCGCCGTTTCCTGGCGGGGTGCGCTTCAACGTTTCTGAGAACGTCGACCACGTGAGACCGAATTCATCGCGAATGCGCTCGCGCGCGAGGGAGCCGTTCTTGAAACAGGTCAGCCCCATGTAATCGCCGGTCGGCGCGCCGAAGACATGGCCCGTTCCCGTGGGATCGACACGAGGTTCGCGCATCAACCCAAACACCGTGTCGCTGGTCCCGAGCGAGATCGCGAGCCGCCCTTCGCGAACAAGCCCCACGCCGACGAGACTGCACGGGTTGTCTCCCGACCAGGCAACGACCTTCGCCGCTGGCAGGCGGTATCGTGTCTGCCAGTAGGTGGAGAGCGTGCCGATGACGGAAGACGCCGTGGCGATCGGCGGAAGCTTCGCCGCCAGCCCCGGCGCCGTGGAGTCGACGGCAGGCTGCCACCAGGTGCAGGACCCGAGATCCATCAGGTTCATCCCGGATCCATCGCCCGGATCCAGCGGCGCATGCCCGCCAATCAGGAGCGATGCCAGAAACGAACTCACGAGATGGATCCGATCGGTCGTGCCGTACGCCTCAGGTTCGCGCTTGGAGAACTTCCGAATTTGCGCCGCGGTGAACCGCTCGAACGCGCGCGAACCGGTTCGTTGCGCGAGCATCCGATCGCTGCCGACCGCGGCTTCAATTTCCGCGCACTCAGCGGATGTGCTCGAATCCATCCAGATCGGCGCCACATTCCGGGACAGCAACGGCTTGATCTGTTCGGCAAGCGGGCGAGCTGGATCGAGATGGCCGAGCGCGCCCGCTGCGCGAGCGTTGAGATACACGCTGCCATGCTGCTGCGCGGAGCCCGAGATGGCGACCAGCTGCCGGAGATCGAGCCCGCTCTTCTGGAGGCGCTGCACCATCAGCTCGAGCGCTTCGACCCACAACAACGGCGGCGACGTTGCCGTGGTGGGATCGTCGCTCGCCAGAACGCCATGATGCGTGCCGTAGTCGGGAAACGCCTCGTCGAAGGCGATCGACGATTCAAATGCGACTCGCCGGCGATCGCCATCGACTTCGAGGACGATCGCCGAGAGACTTTGGGTGCTGGAATCAAAACCGAGGTACAGAGCCATCTGTCAAGCCTCTGGGACGCTGGCGACCGCGAATGGCGAACGGCTACGCGTTCAGCGCGTCCTTCGCATACTGCACACACTTCGGGATCTCGACCATGGGATCGCCCTGGTACTCGAACTCGATGTTGCCGGGGATCGCGTATTTCTTGTCGCGCAGGAGCTGCAGCACCTGCTTGATCGGCGTGTCGCCCTGCCCCCACGGCACGTTCTGGCCGTGATCTTTCTTCCGATCCTTCAGGTGCAGGTGCGTGATGCGATCGTGGTGCTCCTGGATGTAGGACACAGGGTCGAAATTCGCCGCCGTGAAATGGCCGATGTCGAGATTGATGGCGTGATATTTCGACGCCGCCAGTATCGCGGCGAACGTGTCGGGTGACGATACCTCGTCGGGATTCTGGGTCTGATCGTGACCGTGAAACGCGAGCAGGATCTTGTGTTTGTCGGCAAACGGCGCTGTCCGCTTGGCCATGCTGACCTGGGTCGACGTCGACATCACTTTGACGCCGAGCGCCTTCGCCATCATGAACGCATACTCAATCTCATCGTCTTTCGTGCTGTTGACGTTCATGTTGTAGCAGAGGATCCGCAGGTCGATGCCGGCGTCTTCGATCTTCTTTTTCACCGGCTTGAAGGTGGCCTCGGTGGCCGACATCCGCCATTTGCGCAGCTCAGCGGCGCGCGCGTCGGCAGCGGCCTGTTCTTCCGGCGTCATCGCGCGGCGGCCGCCGCCCTGTCGTCCCGCTGGCGGCTGCGCACCGCCAGCCCCGGCGCTCATGCCAACAGGCGGGGCGCCGGCGGGTGCTGCACCGGTGGGTGCTCCACCGGCAGGCGCTCCGCCGGTGGGTGCTCCACCAGCCGGCGGCGCGGCCGTCGCCGGTCCACCCGCACTCGGCGCTCCGGCCGGAGGTCCGCCGGGGCCGCGACCGCGGCCCGTCATCGGAATCGGCGCACCGGCGAGCTTCTCAGCATCTCCAGACATCAATTCCATTTCGCCGAGCCCGATCGTCACGTACGCCTTGATGATGTCGTTCGGGTCCGGCATGGTCCTGAAGCTGTAGGTGATCGAGCCGATCTGAACGCCTTTGAACTTCGAGTTCACGTCGGCCAACGCCAGTGACAAGGGAAGTCCGGCCAACGCAAGCTTGCCAAAGTCGCGTCGCGTCAACTGCAATGGATCATGGGTGCTGCCCATTCGAGAGTCTCCTTCGTAAGTAATTGAAACGGATCGTACTTTACTTCCATGAGCACGACTTGGAACGCAGTCCGTCTCCTGTCTGGCTTTGTCAATGCTCGCGGGCCCACGCCGCGCTCCTCTCGCTCGGCAGCGCACTAACGCGCGCTCCCCTCCGACGCCTCGCCGGAACCGCTGCCGCCGTCGCTTTTCCCTTTGTCCCCAAGCCATCGTCTGCCAGCGAGCATTGCGAGCCCCGGCAACGCCAGCGCGGCGCAGAAGGTCAACAGAAACGATTGGGCCTCCATCGAGTAGGCGCCGACCGCCGCGTAAGCCAGTGCGATGCCGAGATTCGAAAGCGTGGTCATCCACAGGAACGGGCGGACTGGTGTGCGCACGAGGCCGGCAAACACGACGCTCGATTCAGCCAGCACGGGAATCGGGCGACAGACGACCAGCGCCCACGCGCCGTATCGATCCATGATCGTGCCGGCGCGAACGAGGCCGTCGCCGCCGACGAGCTTTCGGGCCGCGACCGCCGCTTTCACCCCGAAGACGTAGCCCATCGCGCATCCCACCGTCATGCCAATCCAGATCACCGCGGCGCCGCGCCAGAAACCAAGCAGGACGCCCGCGCCGGTCGAAACGATGCTGGATGGCACCGGAAGAAAAACGTCGAGCGCTAACAGCGACGCGATGATCGACGCTGACGCCCAGCCGGACGCATGTCCTTCCGCCAGCCACGTTCCCAACGCCTCGAACTGCTTCTCCCAGATGAGAAACGGGATGATGATGAGGGCGAACATCAGGGCGATCAGTAGAAGCCAGCGCATGGTGGAAACAAATGATCTCGTGTCAGTTCTTGGTTTTGGGTTTTATGTTCTGGGTTGTGGTTATCGGTTTGTGGTTCTCGGTTCGTTTGTGGTTCTCGGTTGGTTTGTGGTTCTCGGTTCGTTTGTGGTTCCCGGTTGGTTTGTGGTTCCCGGTTGGTTTGTTGCTTTCAGTTTGTTTGTTGTTCTCAGTTGGCCTGGAACGAACCCAAAACCCAAAACCACAAACCACAACAAAAAACGATAAAACCAACAACCAAGAACTGACGATACAGTCCCTTCCAGCTACTGCCTTTTCGCCAACACCTCGCGCTCGTACTGCTTGATGTTGTCCATCCATCCCGCTCGAGTTGGCTGATTCGCGATCGCGCCGTAGTAGTCCCAGACCGCTCCCCACGGGAGTCCCTTGAATTCCTCCTGCATCGCCAGCCGGCTCGTGTAGTCGGTCGCGGTTTCCTGCTGCCGCAGAATCGCTGACGGTTCGAGCAGTGCCTTCAGAAGTGCCTTCAGCATGTTTCGTGTGCCGATCACCCACGCTGCCACGCGATTGATGCTGGCGTCGAAGTAGTCGAGACCGATATGCGTGCGCCCGAGGAAATCGCCGCGCACGAGCTCTTGCGCGATCGCTTCGAGATCGTCGTTGAGCACGACGACATGATCGCTGTCCCAGCGGACGCCGCGGCTGACGTGCAGCAGGATCTCCGGCAGGTAGACGAGCACGGCACTGAGCTTGTCCGTGATCGTCTCGGTCGGATGGTAGTGGCCGGTGTCGAGGGTGTACAGCACCTGTCGCGTGAGCGCGTAGCCGAAATAGAACTCGTGCGATCCGACGGTGTAACTTTCGAACCCAATCCCGAACAGCTTGCCTTCGACGGCGTCGAGGTTGTGCGCGCGATCGATCGGATCCTTGAAGATGGCATCGAGCGATCCAATCAACCGCTGGCGCGGTCCGACGCGATCGACTGGTGTGTCCTTCATGCCGTCAGGAATCCAGAGGTTGGTCACGCACGGAGTCCCCAGCGACTTGCCAATCGCGGCGCCAATCGCGCGGCAGGCCTGGCCGTGACGAACCCAGAATTCCCGGGTGCTCGTGTCCGGATGCGAGAGGGTGAAGCTTGTAGCCAGCGGGTGTGCGAAGAACGTTGGATTGAAGTCGAGCCCAATCCCCAGGCTCTTCGCCCAATCGATCCATCGGCTGAAATGCTCGGGGCGAATCTCGTCGCGTGCAACGCTGCGCCCAGCGAAATCGCCGTACGATGCGTGCAGATTGAACCGGTGCTTCCCCGGGATCAGCGACAGCGCTTTGGCCGCATCCTGCCGCAATTCGTCTGCCGTTCGCGCTTTGCCAGGGTAGTTGCCGGTTGCCGCCAGACCGCCGCCGATTTCCGTCGCCGCCGACTCGAAGCCGCCAACGTCGTCTCCCTGCCAGCAGTGAATCGATATCGGCACCGTCGTCAGGATCTGCAATGCGGCGTCGGCGTCAACGCCGAGGTCCGCATATCGCTGCTTCGCGAGATCGTAGGCGGCCTGGATCTGCTTGTCGGTCATCAATCGGCCCTCGAGAGCGCGAAAAGGTGGCTGGCACTTTTCCCGTAAAGGTGCCCGGCACCTTGTGATCGCTGTATCTTCGCCTAAAAATCAAAACGGTCGATATTGGCCTTGGTAAACATCACCGGCGCACCGAGGATGATCTCGCTGCCGCGGATCTGAATGGTGCCGAGGCGCCCGGCTTCGAACGACGTTGTGGTGGAAGATATCTTGTTCTGGGTCAGGAGCGAGCCCGCCAGCACGGTGAGGTAGCCGAGATCGCGAGTGTTCCACAGAACCACGGTCTGGACCCAGCCGTCGTGCACGTACGGCTTGTTCATGTTGGGCAGCGACAAGCCGATGACGTTGACGTCGCGCCGATTCGCCTGCCGAACCGCCTCCGCCGATCCCGGTACCGCCGGAGCCGAGATCGCCATCACGAGCTTGACCGCCGGAAACACCCGCATGATCGTCTGCGTTTCGGCAAACGCCTTGTCGCGATCGTCGTCGCTCGGCCGGATCGTGGCGAGCTTGAGGTTCGGATACTTCTCGGCCTGCCGCTTCTTGATAAACGCAATCCATTCATTCTGGTTGGCCGCGCTCAGGGCGCCGGTGATGATGGCAAACTCTCCCTTGCCGCCAAGAAGGCGAGCCGCCTCGTCGGTGAGCGTGTTCGCGATCCCTTCCGACGTCGCCTGATTGACGAAAAAGTCGCGCGCGTCCGGTTCCGCGTCGGCATCCCATGTCAGTACCTTGATGCCGCGCTCGCGCGCCTTTCGCAGGACGCTGGAGATGCCGCCACGATTCTCGACCGCGACCGCAATCACATCCACCTTCCGTGTAATCCAGTTCTCGACCAGCTCGTTCTGCCGCGCTGCGTCGAGGCTGGTTGGCCCGTCCCAGATCAGGTCGACACCGAATTCCTTCGCCGCTTCCTCCGCGCCAACGCGGCAGCTCACGAAGTACGGATCGCCTTTCGCCTTCGGCATCATCGCGATGACCGGCCGCTTCGTCAGCGACGGTGCGCCGCTCGAACTGGTGCTGCTTGCAGGCGCAGCGGGTCCGAGCGAGCGCACAAGCCAGACGTTGGTCGCCGCGACCATCAGCGACCCCGCCATGATTGCCCCGCACAGGACCGCCACCTGGCTGTTCTTCACCGGAATCTCCTCCTCTTCGTGAACATCTCGAACCACCGGCGCATCACGGAGCCGATCGATCGCGATCGTCGCCACCAGCAGCGTCCCGGTCAGCACGCCCGTCAATTCCGACGGCAATGCGGCCAGATGCAGTCCATTGCGCAAGACCGACAATGCCGCCAGCCCCAGCACAGTGCCCCAGATAGTGCCGCGACCGCCGAAGACCGATGTTCCGCCAAGCACGACCGCCGTGATCGCGTCGAGTTCGTAGCCTGAACCCGCATCCGATTTCGCCTGCCCGAGATGCGCGACGTACACGATTGCCGCGACGCTCGAGATGGCGCCGGCCAGAAGATAAAGCGAGGCGATCCGTCGCCTGACCGGCAGACCGGCGTACTTGGCCCCATCGGCGCCAAATCCGATTACGTACCACGCCCGACCGAAAACCGATCGATGAAGCGTGACCGCGTAGATCGCGAGAACGGGCACAAACAATAGCAGCTGTGTCGGCACCACGCCCCAGAGATATCCCTGTCCGAGGGCGAGAAACCGTGGCGGGAAATCCGTGTAGTTGACGGCCCCGCGGGTCAAACCCTCGGCAATCCCGCGAAATAGCGAGAACGTACCCAGCGTGACGATGAGCGGTGGGATGTTCAAATACGCAATCAGAAGTGCGTTCAAGCAGCCGCCCGCAGAACCGGCGACCAACGCGACGAGCACCGCACCAGCGATCGGAAATCCCCAGTCACGATAGGCTGCACCGAAGAGCACAGCCGCCAGGCCCATCATCGAGCCGACCGACAAATCGATCCCGCCGCTCACGATGACAGGTGTCAGCGCGACCGCGAGAAGACCAAGCTCGACGCTCAGTCGCAGGACCTCGAAGAAGTTTTCAAGTGTAAAGAAGTTGTGAGCGATCGCGGCAAAGAGCCCGACTTCTGCAACCAGTGCCAGAAACAGAATCCACTCGCCGCCCGAGAGCGATCGCCGGAACGACGACGGCATCAGGCGGGGCCCGATGCCGCAACGGCGGCATGAAATGCGCGGCGCTCACGAAGGGCATCGACCGCGACCGCCGCCAGAATGATCGCGCCCTGAAGCGCCCGCTCCCAATAGGCACTGACGCCGAGAAACGTGAGCGCCGGACCGATGGCTCCGAGCAGCACGACACCGAGAACGGTGCCCAGCAGACTGCCCTCCCCTCCGCGAATGGATGTACCGCCGACGACCGCGGCCGCAATCACTTTCATCTCGAGCCCGAGGCCGGCGTTGCTGGGAATCTGATTGAAGCGCACCGAATTGAGCAGCGCGGCGAGGCCGGTCAACACTCCTGCCGCCACGAAGACAACCCACTTGATGCGCGCCGTGTCGAAGCCGGCGAGACGTGCGGCCGCTTCATTCGACCCGGCGGCGTACACCATGCGGCCAAGCGCGAGGTTCATCATGATCCACATCATGGTGCCGACCAGCACCACGACAATCGCGCAGGACACGAACGGATACGCCGATTGCGGAAGCCCAAACCACTGAAATCCTGGCGGCAGATCCTGCACCCACGCGCCCTGTGTCCACCATCGCAATGCGTCTCTCAAGGCGACCATGGTCGCCAACGTGACGACGATCGAGGGCAGCCTGACATAGGCGACAAGGCTGCCATTCACCGCGCCGAGGATTGCGCCGGCCGCACACGACACCAGCGCCGCGATAGCGACGGACCCTGTCGCCTTCGCGGCGAGACCAGCGGCGACACCACAGATCGCGAAGATCGATCCAACCGAGATGTCGATGTTGCCCGTCAGGATCACCAGCGTCGTGCCGATGGCGACGATCAGCACCGGCATGTTGCCAAGGAACAGATCGCTCAGGTTCTCGCGCGCAAAATACCCCGGCGTCGTCGCCGCCAGCAGAAGGCCGGAGGCAATGATGACGATGAGGAGGCTGATTTCGCGTCTGTGGATCATGCCGTTTCCAGTTGCCAGGCTCGCAACTCAGTGTCCGAGCGCCGCCGCCATCACGTTGTCCGCGTTCGCTTCCCCGCGCGGCATGGTCGCGACGATCGTTCCCGCGTGCATGACGGCAATTCGATCGCTCATCCCGAGAATCTCCGGCAACTCGGAGGAAATCATGATGATGGCCATCCCGCGCTCTGCGAGCTCCTGCATCAGCGTGTGGATTTCCGCCTTCGATCCGACGTCGACGCCCTGTGTCGGCTCGTCGAGAATCAGAATCGACGGATTGGTCGCCAGCCACCGTGCCAGGGCGACCTTCTGTTGATTACCGCCCGAGAGCGATCCCACCTCGGCCTCGACCGACGACGCTTTGATCCGGAGGCTATCGACGTAGCGCGCCGCCGATGCATGCTCGGCCTCGCGGCTGATGAGTCCGTTCGTCGATACCGATCGCAGATTGGCCAGGGAAGCATTCGCCGCGATCGACATGTCGAGCACGACGCCGTGTTGGCGGCGATCCTCGGGAACATACCCGATCCCCAGTGCAATCGCATCGGCGGCCGACGTGATCGCCGCCGGCGCACCGTCGATCGCGATCTCGCCACCGTCGGCCGGCGTCAGCCCGAAGATTGTTTCCGCGAGCTGGGTGCGACCCGAACCCACCAGCCCGGCAAGCCCGACGATCTCTCCCCGCCGAACAGAGAGCGTGGCCTCACGAACGCCGGTCCGTCGATTGGAGAGGTTTCTGATGGCGAGGACTGTTGCGCCCAGTGGCACCTCGCGCTTGGGAAACACGGCATCGAGTTCACGGCCGACCATCATGCGGATCAAATCGGCGCGCGACACCTCCCGGGCGTCGCGAGTCGCGACCGTGTGGCCGTCGCGCAGCACGGTAATGCGATCCGCGACCGCCGCAATCTCTTCAAGACGATGGGAAATGTAGATGATGCCGACTCCCTGACCGCGAAGCCGCGCGATCACGGCAAACAGCCGGCTCACCTCTCGCTCGGTCAACGACGCGGTCGGTTCATCCATGATGACGATGCGGGCATCGGCGCCAATCGCTTTCGCGATCTCGACGACCTGCTGCTCGGGCATCGTCAGCTCGCCGACCAGCCGGTCGGGATCGAGGGTTACGCCGATGCGATCGAGCAGGTCTGAGGCGCGACGCCGCCGCGCCGAGCGATCGATGCGGCGCCACGGTCGACCGCGCTCGAGCGAAAGTGCGATGTTTTCCGCCACCGTCAGGTGTGGAAAGAGTGCCGGCTGCTGGTAGATGGCGGCGATACCGAGGTCGCGCGTCGTGTGGGGGTCGATGCCGACGACCGCCACGCCGTCGACGATCAGCGTTCCGGCATCGGCCTGCTCCGCGCCGGTCATGATCTTGATCAGCGTCGACTTGCCGGCGCCGTTCTCGCCGACCAGCGCGTGCACCTCCCCGGGCCGCAGGTCGAAGGAGACTCGATCGAGAGCCCGGAGTCCCGCAAAGGACTTGCTGACAAGCCGCGCGTCAAGGAGGAGGTTGGCCACGTGTGCGAGAAGGAGCGGCCGGATGCTACCACACCGCCGGCCGAACTGGAGGGCAACCGGCGTTGCGCAGGCCACAACGCACGAAACCGTTTAAGTTCACAGGAAACGAT
>JBPYFA010000237.1:0-12396 GCA_051986585.1 Vicinamibacterales bacterium
CTGATGGACTCGCGTCGAGTGAGCCGCCCCAGCCGAGCGACACCGGCGGTCGAGCCGGCGCTCAGTCCTTTTGCTGCGGTTTCGAGGCCTTCGCGGCTCTCGGTGCGAACAGGTTGCCGAAGTAGTCCCCCGCATACCATTGCGCCGGCGTGTCGGCGTCTGCCAGGATCCGAACCACTCGATAGTTCACCTCGGCGAACCTGGCTCCTGCTCGCCACACGATCGGCTGTGACAGGTCGTCGGACGGCTGGTGGTAGTGTTCGCCGAGGTACTTGCTCCATGCCGCCGCGCCGCCATTTTCCATCCCGGTCGCGAGCATGACGGCCGGCACACCCATCTTGACCATCGCGTAGTGATCCGACCTCACAAACACGGCTTGCTCCGGCATGGGGTCCGGCGACAGCTTCACCCCCAGGGCCGCGCCCGCTTGTTGAAAGGCCTGCTTCAGCGTCGAGTGATCGGCACCGTAGGCGACGACATCGGTGAAATCGTAGGTAATGAGCGGCATGTCGAGATCGATCGCGGCGGTGATGCGCTCGATCGGAGTAGTCGGGTAGTGGGCGAAGTACTCGGCCCCAAGCAGTCCCTTTTCCTCGGCGGTGTTGGCGACGATCAGGATCGAGCGGCGGGGGTGGGTCGTGCTGGTCAGCGCGCGAGCGACCTCGAGGAGGGTCGCGGTGCCCGCGGCATTGTCGAGCGCTCCGTTGTTGATGCGATCACCCGCGCCAGTGCGTTTGACGCCAATGTGATCCGCGTGGCCCATCAGGGCCACGAACTCGTCCTTCAGTTTCGGATCCGAGCCTTCGATCACGCCTATCACGTCCGGACTTGCGAATCGACGAACGCGCGTGGTCACCGTTACGTCGGCGGTGGATTTCAGCGCCATGCCCTTGGGCCGCCCGCCTGGCTGGTTTGCTTCCTCGAGGATGTTGGCGAGCGTCGAACGCGCGCCATCGCACAGCGCTGCGGCGGCCTTCCGCTCGATCGCGGCGCTCGCTTTGAGGCCATAGGTCGGGTCGTAGGGCGTGCCATCTTTGCGCACCCAGGTGGTGATCGGCTCGCCAAGGAACTGAATCATCCGGTTCCACGGAATGGCTGTCGAGATCGCGGGACCTGGTATCGCCAGTAGACCGACCGCGCCATGCTCCGCCGCAAATCGCGGCTGGTCGTGCATCAGGTGCGCACCGATCTCGCTGTCCATGCCTTTCGGTGAACCAAGTAGCACGACAGCGATCTTTCCGCGCACGTCGAGCCCCTCATAATCGTCGTACCCCATCGCCTTGTCGGTCATACCGTAGCCGACGAATACGAGCGGTGCCTGAACGTGCGCGACTCCTCCGGCCAGGGGACCACGAATCATGGTCGTCAGCCCGTGTTTCAGAGGCTTGGGTCCGGCCGGTGTGGTGACCGTCAGAGTTGGTGTCGAGGTGACTCGCGACTCTAACAGGTCCACTTTTTTGAAGTACGTTCCGTCGTCACCGCCAGGCTTCGCGCCGATGAGCGCGAGTTGAGCGGCGACATATCTCGCTGCGATCTCGTGACCGCGAGTACCTGCTTCGCGTCCCTCGAGCAGATCGTCAGCAAGGAACGTAACGTGCGCTTTGAACCGTTCGGCGTTGAAGTCGGGATCTGAAGGCGCAGCGACGCCAATCGCGATCAAGGCCGCGCCCAGGATGGTCGCTTTGAACATATTCCTCCGAAGTGGTGGAGCAGCAAGCATATCTCACGGCTGGTCTTATAATTCCGCTGCGTTCAGGCACCTTGAGGAACGAGAGACACCATGACGAAACCGAACGCTCTGTTGGTTACGCTGCTCGCCGTCATCTCCGCCACTGCCGGGATGCGAACTCTTCAGCCGGCGCCAGCGGGGCACGAAAACATGGACTGGCCCGTCTATCGCGGCGATCCGAAGGGCAATCAGTACGTCGCGGTGGCACAGGTTCATGCCGCCAACGTGCAGCGGCTTCGGCCGGCATGGGAATACCACACCGGCGACGCCAATCAGCGTTCGACCATGCACGCCAACCCGATCGTGGTGAACGGGATCATGTACATCACGACACCGGCCTTGAAGGCCGTCGCGCTGAATGCCGCGACCGGCCGGCAGGTGTGGGTCTTCGATCCAGCGAAATACAACAATGGAGAAGTCGTCCGCCTTCGCAACCGCGGCGTGACCTATTGGAAGGGGTCGGAAGGCGAACGCATCTTTCACTTCGTGCGCGATCGCGTGTACGCGCTGGATGCCAGGTCAGGCGCGCTGATCACCTCGTTTGGAAACCATGGCTTCATCGATCTGCGCCAGAACCTCGGCGTCGATCCGTCGACCGCCGTCATCGAGATGACGTCGCCGGGCGCGGTATTCAAGAATCTGCTGATCATTGCCTCGCGGGTGAACGAAACTTACGACGCGTCGCCGGGCCACATTCGCGCTTACGACACCGTGACCGGGGAGATGAAATGGATCTTTCACACCATTCCGGCCGAAGGCGAGCTCGGCCACGACACGTGGAAATGGGTCAAGGGTGAAACCTACGGTGGCGCAAATGCGTGGGGAGGCCTGACCATCGACGAGCAGCGGGGCTGGGTCTTCGCGGCAACCGGCTCGGCGACCGATGACTTCTACGGCGGCTTCCGAAAAGGGACCGATCTCTTCGCCAACTGTGTGATCGCGCTGGATGCCTCCACCGGTCAACGCAAGTGGCACTACCAGACCGTTCGCCACGATCTCTGGGACTACGATAATCCGCCCGCGCCCATCCTCGTGACCCTGAGGAACGGCGCCACCGCGACAGACGCGGTCGTTCAGCTGACGAAGATGGGGTTTGTTTTCGTCCTCGACCGCGACACCGGGCAGCCGCTCTTCCCGGTGCAGGAAGTGGCGGTGCCGCAGTCGACCGTGCCGGGCGAAGAAGCGTGGCCGACCCAGTTGATGCCGTTCAAGCCACGGCCGCTCGTCCGACAATCGCTCTCTGAAGCCGACCTGACCAACATCACACCTGAGTCGCACGCGTACGCGCTCAAGCAGTTCCGCCAATACCTGTCCGGATCGATGTACACCCCGCCGAGTCTGCAGGGAACGATCACCACGCCCGGACATCTCGGCGGCGCCGAATGGCACGGCGCAAGCTTCGATCCGGTGCTGAATACCCTCTATGTCAACGTCAACGAAGCGCCGACGATCAACCGGCTCAGGCCGGTTCACGATACTGAAGGCGAGGCGTTGAACCCGACGCAGCTGGGCCAGCGAATCTTCGAGCGCACCTGCGCCGCCTGCCACGGGATCGATCGTCAGGGGACGCCGACCCAGGCGCCAGCGCTTGTGAACCTGGCGCGGACGACGCAGGAGATCGAGACCGTCATCGCGCAGGGCCGCAACGCGATGCCGGCATTCAGGCAATTCCAACCGCGAGAGCTGCGAGCGCTGTCGACGTACCTGAAGACACCGGCGGGGGAGATCAACACGTCGACCGCTCCCGCGACGCGGGTCAACCGTTACACGATCGATGGCTATCCTTTGTTCCTGGACCAAAACGGCGTGCCCGCAATCTCACCGCCGTGGGGGACGCTCAACGCGATCGATCTGACGACCGGCGATTATCTATGGAAGGTTCCGCTTGGCGAATACCCGCAATTGGTCGCAAAGGGGATTCGCAATACCGGCAGCATGAATTTCGGCGGTGCCGTCGCTACCGCCGGTGGACTGATCTTCATCGCCGCAACCGCCGACGAAAAGATCCGCGCCTTCGAAAAGGCGACCGGCCGGGTTCTCTGGGAATATCAGTTGCCTGCCGGCGGCTATGCGACACCGAGCGTCTACATGCTTGACGGCCGCGAGTATGTGGCGATCGCTGCCGGAGGGAGCGGGAAGAACGCGACGAAGTCCGGCGATTCCATCATCGCGTTCGCGCTGCCGGTCGACGGCGAGGAGCAATCGACCGACTCCCGTCCAGCGTCGAACGACTGGATCGACCTGTTCGACGGATCGACCTTGAACGGGTGGGTCCAGATGAACGGCGCTCATCGCTTTACCGTCGAGGACGGTGCCATCGTCGGGCGAACCGTGGACAGCAGCGCGAGCCTCAACTCCTTCCTGTGCACCACACAGGAATTCGATGACTTCGAGCTCGAGCTCGAGACCGCCATCGATCCGATCACCAACTCCGGAATCCAGATCAGGAGCACGGTCCGGCCGCTTCAGACAACCGGCAGAAGCTTCGAATCGGCTGCCGGTCGGGTCAACGGACCGCAGGTTGAAATCCGGCGTTACTACAAGGGTGAACCGGCCACCGGTCTGCTCTACGGCGAAGCGATGGGAACCAACTGGTTGTCGTCACAAGCGAAGATCGACCAGGGACATCATTTCTTTGTTGACGAGGGCTGGAACAAACTCCGGATCGTTGCTCGCGGTCCGCGCATCCAGACCTGGGTCAACGGGAACCTGGTCGAAGACCTCGCCAACGAGGAGGTCTACAAGACTTACCGGAAGGGGTTCATCGGGCTGCAGATTCACGGCTTGAGCGAGCGCGAGACCAATCTTCATCCTGAATTCGGAATCACCACGCGGCAGCCGCTGACGATCCGGTGGCGAAACATCAGGATCCGACCGCTTCCGAAGTCGTAATCGGAAGTCAGGGGATCGAGGAGTGCTCCAGGAGTGGACCGGGGATAGCTCGCTCCGCTTGTTCCTGCAACGCGGCGTAGTGCCCGCGAAGCCACCACCACACCGCGCCGACCACAAGCGCCGCGATGATGATGCCAAACACTGCGAATGGACCGCGCACGCGCTCGATCCGATCGCCAAAGATATACGCTGCCGTTCCATAGAGTGATGCCCACCCGATGCCGCCAGCAGCGTTGAATGCAAGAAAACGGCGCCACTCCATGCACGCGGCGCCGGCGAGGACGCCCGCGAGCGCGCGCAGGACAGCCATGAAACGTCCGAAGAAAACGACCTTGCCGCCATGGCGATCGAACAGGAAGCGGCCGAGCTTCAGTCGTCGCTCGTCAACCCCGATTCGGCGGCCGTGCCGGAGCAGCAACTCGTAGCCGAATTGGCGCCCAATCAGGTAGCCGAGATTGTCGCCGATGATGGCGCCGAGCGAGGCTGCGCCAATCACTGCCAGGATGCTCAATCGATGCGTCGTGCCAGCGTAGATGGCGGCAGTGACCAGCGCCGTCTCACCGGGAGCGGGAATCCCCATGCTCTCGATCGCGACGATACCGGCGACTACCCAGTAGCCGTGCCCGAAAAACGGAGGCGCCATCCTTGACCTGGCAGTCGACAGAGCAAGACACATTCCACAATCGTCGCGAACACGCGGTACCGCTGGGCTGATATCGACGTGACCACTTGGGGAAGCGTATCTCAGCTTTCGCGGACTTTCGCTGATCGATGCGGACGCGCTGAATGATTCGGGGCGCCGTCATTGCCCAGATACTTGACGAAGACGACCTCGTTGCGCTTTTCGTTGTAGATCAGCTCGTCGACGCTGTTGCGAACCATCAGCAGGCCGAAGCCCCCCGGGCGAATTCCCTTCTCCTCGCGCACCTGCATGTGCTTGATCGGATCGTCGGGAGACTGGCCGATCGCGGCGTGCGGAAGATCCTCGATTTTGAAGCCCTGCCCTGGATCCGCAATGCGGTAGAGGAGCATGCGATTGGTGCGAAGACAGGCGATCCGAACCTTTCGTTTCGGATCGAGCTTGCCGCCCCATTCGACGGCGTTGAGGAGCAACTCTCGAAAGGCATAACCGATCGAGTCGCGCAGCTCCGATGGGAGATCGCCATCGAGCTGCGCCATAACGGTCTGGATCCGCTCTGCCGCCTCCCTCGTACAGGGCACCACCAGTTCCACCCACTCGGGACGCGCAGAGATCACCTCGACCGGTGGCGGGTCGGCAGCGGCCAGCACCTCGCGTACGGTGTGCAGCAGCGCGATCGCCTCGACCGGCTTGTGGACGTACTTGAACGCTTGCTCGCGCACCGCCTGCAGCAGCGTCTGTGGCGCTTCGTCGGACGTCATCACGACGACGCGAGGGCGAGTCTTGGCCGACCTCAGCTTGCCTAGGAGCTCGAGACCGTTCATGCGCGGCATCCAGACGTCGAGCAGCAGGAGATCGTACTTCTTGCTCTTCAGCGCTTTCAGTCCTTCGATGCCGTCCTTTGCCACCGTCGCCGAGAAGCCGGCACCGGTCAGCACCTTGCGCAGCACGTGCCGAGTACTCTGATCGTCGTCCACCACAAGAATCTTCTTCATCGTCGACTCCGCTGTGTTCGAGTAACCCGGGCGCGAGTCCGGACCTGACGCGGCGCGGAGCGCGGCGCGAATCCCGCCGCGACAAACGCTCGATCGAGTTCCTTGACGAGTTGCTGCAGCCGGTCGGCGGCGCCTTCGGCCTCGACGAAGTTGCCTGCTTTGGCCATCGATTCCAATTCCGCTGCAGCGTCTCGTCCGGCTGGCGACCCAACGGTGGCAATGGCACCCTTCAGCGCGTGGGCCGCCATGCGCAGACCGTCGCTGTCGCGCCGGCGCAGCGCGCGAGCGATGCGGCGGAATGACGCCGGGCAGTCTGAGCGAAAGAGACTGATGACCTGTTTGAGCAGCCGGCGATCCCCGCCGGTGTAGGCGAGGGCGCTCTGCTCGTCAAATATGGTCGGACCCGTCGCGATCGGTTGAACCATCGTTCCGGGCGCGGCGACGCCATCGACGCCGAACTGCTCGACAGTGGCAATCAGATCGTTGACCTCGATCGGTTTCGAGAGGTAGCCATCCATGCCAGCCGCCAGGCACCGCTCCCGATCGCCCGCCATCGCATGCGCCGTCAGCGCGACGATCGGGACATGCGTGCTGCTCGACCGTTCGCGCCCGCGGATCGCGTGCGTCGCTTCGAATCCGCTCATTTCCGGCATCTGCAGATCCATCAACACGATGTCAAACGTGGGCGTCGTCACGGCGATCGCGTCGGCAGCCGCACGACCGTTGTCGACGGCATGAACGTGGTGGCCCCGTTTCTGGAGCAACTTCGTCACCAGCTTGCGGTTCACAGCATTGTCTTCGGCGAGCAGCACGCGCAACCGTCTGACGGGCCGGGCCGACGGCTTCACCGCGCGTTCGGCACGAGGCCGGCGGGTCGAGACGCGAAACAACGTGGCGAACGCATCGAGGAGATCGGAGTGTTTCACCGGTTTGGTCAAAAATGCGTCGACACCGGCTCGGCGGCGAGCCGATTCGCTGCCGTCGCCGACCGACATCATCATGATGATGGGCGTTCGCGCAAACGCCCGTTCACGACGAATCCGACGCGCCAGCATGAAGCCGTCGACGACCGGCATCTGTCGATCGGCAACCACGACGTCGAACGGTTCCTGCCGTCCGGCTGCGGCACCGAGCGCCGACAGCGCGCCCTCAGCGTCGGGCACCGTGGTCGGTTTCATATGCCAGCTCGCCACCATCTCCTCGAGGATGCGCCGGTTGGTGGCGTTGTCGTCGACGACGAGAACGCGCAGGCCATCGAGCGCCGTGGTCTTGTCGACGAGCCGGTCGTGCTCGGCGACAGCCGCGCGCTCGAAGGTGGCGGTGAAGAAGAACGTGCTGCCGCGTCCGACCTCGCTTTCGACCCACATCCGGCCGTTCATCAGATCGACCAGCCGAAGCGCGATCGCGAGGCCGAGGCCGGTTCCCCCGAACCGCCTGGTGGTCGAGGCATCCGCCTGCGTGAATGCCTGAAAAATGTGCGGTTGCTTGTCGGGCGCGATCCCGATCCCGGTGTCGGCTACGGCAAAGCGGAGGCTGACGCGGTTGGGGCTGCGGTCTTCGACGTCGACGTGCACGACCACTTCGCCGATGTCAGTGAATTTGACGGCGTTGCCAAGGACGTTCAGGAGAACCTGACGGAGACGTCCAGGATCTCCCAACACGTCATTGGGAACGTCGGCATGTATGTGGCAGGCGAGTTCGAGGCCTTTCTCGGCAGCCCTGAGCGCGAGGAGCTTCACCGCGTCACCGACGACCTCGCGAAAATCGAACTCGGTGTGCTCCAGATCGAGACGCTTTGCTTCGATGCGGGAGAAGTCGAGGACGTCGTTGACGATCGCCAGCAGCGACACCGCGGACGACTTCACGGTGCGAAGGTAGTCCTGCTGCTCGGCGGTGAGCTTGGTATCGAGGGCCAGCGTGGTCATCCCGAGAATCGCGTTCAACGGCGTGCGAATCTCGTGACTCATGTTGGCCAGGAATGCGCTCTTCGTTTCGGCGGCCTCCTCAGCCTTTGACTTGGCCAGTTCGAGCTCTTTGACCAGCTGCGCAAGCCGTGCCGTCTGGTCCTCGAGCGCCCGCTGACTCAGTTCCAGCTCACGGGCATAACTTGCCAACGTCTCTTCGGCGGCTTTGTGCTCGGTTATGTCGCGGGCCGAGGCGTAGATGATCTGCTGCTGCGCAAACGGCCTCGAGCTCCACAACAGCCACCGCGTGGTGCCGTCCTTGTGAAGATATCGATTCTCGAAGTAGGTGAGGTCGTGACCATCGCTGAGCCGCCTCGCCTGCACGCTGGTGACATCGCGGTCGTCCGGGTGAATCAATTCCAGGTAGGGACGCGACAGCAGTTCCTCTTCGCTGTATCCGAGCGTGCGTTGCCAGGCGGGATTCACCCGCTTGAAATACCCGTCGAAACCGGCAATGCACATCATGTCGAGCGACAGCGCAAAGAAGCGATCGAGCTCCTCCTGGGCGCGCCGCCGATCGACAAACAGACCGATCTGATTGCCGACGCTGGTCAGCATAGCCAGCAGATCTTCGTCAGGGGCGCGGATCTCGCGGCTGAAGAACTCCATCACGCTCTGGACTTCGCCGCGCAGCAGGATCGGGAAGCCGAAGGCCCCGTGCAGGTTCTCGCGGGCCGCGGCGGTCGCGCGAGGGAAATTGGGGTCAAGGACAACGTCCGGGATCCAGGTGGGTTGGCCGGTGGCCCAGACGCGGCCTGGCAGGCCAACGCCGCGGCTGAAGGTCATCTCGCGGCTGGAGCGGTTGAACTCCGGGAAATCAGCGATCGAGGGCCGCCACGTGTCAACGCAGCGAAGGAGTTGCACCTCGCGGTCGATGCGCCAGAGCGCGCCGTACTCCCAGCCGAGCGCCTGGCAGATGGCCTCGAGAATCTTCGGCGCCGCATCGCCAAACGTCGCCGACTCGATGAGCGCTCGCGCCGCCACGTGCTCGGCAGTCAGGCGCCGGTGGCTGTCCATGCAGTCCTCTCAAACTTCCGAAGATGGCGGGCTGGGGGCGATTATATTTCGAGACGGGATAGGCGCACAGGGGGGGCGCTACGCGCAATGTTCAACGTGCACTGTTCAACGGAAACCTCTCATTGAGCATTGCGCATGGAAGATTGCACGTAGCGCGTCGCGTTAGCTGTGGGTCGGCTGATTGGCGAAGTTCTTCATGAAAGCATCCTGCCGCTGTTTCATTTCCTCCGGCGTCAGATCCTCTTTGTGAGTTGCGATGGTCCAGCGATATCCGGCCGGATCGGTGAAGGACCCGCAACGATCACCCCAGAACTGATCCGCCATCTGGCCCATCGGCCCCTCCGCAACCTTGCCTCCGGCGGCGATTGCGCGGTTGAAGAGCGAGTCCGCATCGTTCACGTAAACAAAGAGCGAAGCCGGGCAGCCGCCCATGGCTTTTGGTCCCTTGGCACCCATCATCGCGTCGTTGACCATGATTCGCGAGTCGCCGATGCGTAACTCCGCATGCATGATCTTGCCGTCGGGACCGACCGCACGGCCTAGTTCATCCGCGCCTAGTCCTTTCTTGTACCACTCGATCGCCTGCGCTGCATTGTCCAGCGTGAGCTGAGGCGTGACGGTGTGATACCCCTCTGGAACAGGGCTCTTTGCTTTCGCCATTTCGTACTCCTTTCGCGTAAGGGAATAGCTCCCGATTGTGTCGCCATCCACCTGCGATGACAAGCTGAAGGTTTCTACGATCTAATCGAACAGGAAGTAGGCGGATCGACAGCTCCGCCTTACGGCTTTTTCAGCTCGTCCACCGAGCACGTCAAGCGCGGATGATCCGGGTTGGTGAGATCCAATTGATCCCAGCGAGCGACGTAACTACTCCGCGAATGCATACCCAGGATCATGCGGACACCCAGGCCGAGACGCTCGAGTAATCCGGCGGTTCCAATCATCCACTCGGTGACGAACCACTGGTTGCCTCGCTGTTCGGCCCGGCATTCCTCGAGACGTCCAAGCGATCGATTGTTGGCGGTGAGAACTTTTCTTCCGATCAGGCGATCGAGGCGAATGTCCTGGTTCATTGGCTTCCGGGGAGGCGGCGCAACCAGGGTCGGATTCGATCCTCGACAAGGCCCGCGGTCGTCTCACCGATCGGTTGGTCGATCTTGATGTGTTCACCCATCTCTTCAATCCGGACGACATCGATCCGAACCGGACGATCGCGGGCGATGCCGAGTGCTGTTTCCACTCCTCGGACGAATCGACCAATGACGGCATGGAGACGGAAACCGAGGACCGAGGCGCCGATTAGCAGCTCGGAAACCTCAGGCGGCTGATTGTCTCGAACACGAAGCACAATGCCGTCCACGCGCCCCATCTCACGTCCGTTCCGGTCGACGACCTGTTCGTCAAGCACATCGCGCGCGATATTCATGGATCACCCTCCAAGCACCTCGAGTGGAATGACCACCAGTGCCATGAGCGCGCCCAGAATCACCAGTGCCGCCAGCAGACCGTTGCCAATCGGTCCGGCGGTGTGCTCTTTGACATATCGGTCGTCGTTCAACAGGACCAGGAACGGCAACACGATCAGCGGCATCACGACGACGGTGAGCGCCACGGAGATAAGTGTCATCTGCAACGGGTCGAAGCCAAGAAGGCCGATCACAGTGGAGATCACCAGCACAATCGTGAACGCAAGGCAGAACCGGGTCGCGTCGCGGCGCGGTCTGTTCACACCCCACGGCCAGCCGAACGATTGCGCGAGAACATAGCCGGCGTTCAATGTGATCTCGACGGCTGCGCCGAAACAGCCGACCCCGAGCGCACAGGCGAACAACAGAACCGCCCAGCGGCCAAATACGGGGACGAACATCAGAGCCGCTTGATCGTAAGAGTCGACGCGGATGTGCAGTGGTCCGAGGACAATCGCCGATGTCACCAGCACACCCATCGACACGACGCTGCCAAAGCCCATCCCCAGATACGATGTGACGCGATTGATCCAGAGATCCGATTCCGTCCACTCTTCTTCGATCGCGCCGGACGAATAGAAATTCAGCAGATAGGGACTGATCGTGGCACCAACGATGCTGACGGTGAGAAACCCGTAGCGGGTGAGGTCGTGGTTCGGCAGACGTGGGATGAATCCGCCGGCCACGGCCGCCACCGGTGGATGCAGCCGCCAGGCCGCGACCACGAAGGCGACCGTCACCGTTCCCAGCAGTCCAACGCCATCTTCGATGATGGTGAAATTTCCCAGCCAGATGACCAGCCAGGCAGCCAACGCGGTCGGCAGGATCCACCACTCAAACCCGATCCCGGTCAGCAGTCGCACCGCAATCGCCACCCCTCCGATTTCCGCAGCCAGGAGAAGAAGGTCGATCATCAACTCGGCGCCGAGCGGAATCATCTGGTAATGGAAACCGAACCGCTCCCGGACCGCAGCGGACATCGATCGCTTTCCAACCGCGGCCACTCGTCCGGTCATCTCCAGCAGCATCGCCAGAATGATCGTCGCGACCGCGATTGCCCACAGAAGCGCGAAGCCAAACTCCGATCCTCCCTGGGCGGCAGTCGAAATCGATCCGGCTTCGACAAAGCCGCCGATACTGGTGACCACGCCGAGCAGCACGTTGAAGATCTTGTTCACTGCGAGAACCGCTGCCCGCCAATTGCGAGCATCTGTTGCCTCACGGCAGGGGCGTCACCCTCCGCCACCGCTTTCCGGATCCAGGCGACCCGTTCCGCCAGCTGCTGCTGGGCCTTGCTGAATGCGTCAAGTGCCGGGTCTGCAAGCGCATCTGGCGATGCCTGAAGTTTCGCGCGTTCTTTTTCCAGGAGCGTTGCCGCGCTCTCGAGGGCGGTCCGGGCGAATGTCGTTGAAATGTTGTTCGAAAGCCACCCGTCGCAGACCGCGACGACGGTCGATTTCAGGGAGGTGAGCGCCTGTTGCTGCTGCGTCTTCAGGCGGTCTTGTCCGCCACAGCCGGACAAGAAGACGATGGCAAGAAGGCACGCCACAGTGCGTCCACGCCCCCCCGAATTCTTGCGTGGGGGGCAGCCGCGGCGGCCGCCGTCATTGAGTCGGTGGCGCCTGTGGCTCATTCCGTGTCCGGAGCGATTTGATATACGCGACGAGCTTCCAGGTTTGATCGGCGGTCAGTT
>JBPYFA010000238.1:0-3349 GCA_051986585.1 Vicinamibacterales bacterium
GAACGTGAATGCCGCGATCGCCGCCGAGCGAAGCGCGCGTGCGCGCCTGCGTGCTGTGACCGTTGCCCACGCGTGGCCAATCGCCAGCCAGCCCTCGATATGCGAGCGGTGTCGCCGCCGCCGCGAGAGCCACGCCTGGCAGCGTTCGTCGGGTCAGCCCGTACGCAACCACCGCGGTGGCCGTGGTCAGTGCGGCCACCCGCTCGAACGCACCAATTGACGGGTGATGCGAGCTTCGTTCTCGAAGAGGTACATGCATGTGTTCCATTGACTGATGTCTCCCAAAAATGCGCGAGGTGTTTTCGCCTCCGAACAAGCACGCGACGTACCACTCGAGCGCATCAGTGCACGACGATGGCGGTGTGCTTGCTTATCCATAAGCGATGCTGTCTGGTGACGTGGCTCAGTCGGTTCTTTCGCCTGCTGGCAGTGAGGCCTCAGCCATTCATCAACTCTGGCTGTTGATGTTGTGGACTTCGACGATCGTGTTGATCGTTGTGCTTGGATTCGTGGTTGCCGCGCTGGTGCGGAGCGCGCGTCGGCGCAGTATCGACTCTCCTTCCTCGTCAGAGCGGTCGTTGACGCGCGGCGTGGCCACCGCAGCCGCGCTAACGGTCGCGATACTGCTGGTGTTGCTCGTCGCGAGCATCTGGACCGGCCGGACGGTCGAGTCTGTTCAAGCCTCGAGCGCGCTGACCGTCAATGTGACCGGACATCAGTGGTGGTGGGAGATCGAGTACGAAGACTCGATTCCGAGCCAGCGAGTGCTGACGGCGAACGAACTTCATATTCCGGTCGGTCGACCAATCATCCTGAAGGTGTCGTCACGTGACGTGATCCACAGCTTCTGGGTTCCCAATCTGCAGGGCAAACGGGACTTGATTCCCGGCTACACGACGGCGATTTGGCTGCAAGCGGATCGCTCTGGCGCATTTCGCGGCCAGTGCGCCGAATTCTGCGGACTTCAGCATGCGCACATGGCTCTCGACGTCGTCGCCGAACCTGAAGCGGACTTCGATCGCTGGCTCGAAGGGATGCGAAAGCCAGCCAGTCCTCCGCAAGACGATCAGCAGCGTCGGGGTCACGATGTCTTCATGACCCGTCGCTGCGCCGGCTGTCATGCCATCAACGGCACTGACGCGTATGGCCAGGTCGGCCCCGACCTGACGCACATGGCATCACGAAGCACGATCGGCGCCGGCACACTGCCGAACACGCCGGGGCATCTGGACGGGTGGATCATGAACCCGCAGGCAAGCAAGCCTGGCAACCAGATGCCGCCGAATCCACTCTCCGCCGATGACCGCCAGGCGCTGCTGTCTTATTTGGAGATCCTGAAATGAGGGAGATGAGGAGGGCGGCGGCCCGGGACGACGACTTCCCGCAGCTCGAGCGGACGTGGCAGGACCCGAGCGGACTCCTCGGCTGGTTCATGCCGGTCGATCACAAGTCGATCGGCCGCCGTTACCTCGTCACCGCGTTCTCCTTGTTCCTCTTGGCCGGGGTGCTCGCGGCCTTGATGCGGCTTCAGCTATCCCGACCAGACAACCACATCCTGAGCCCGGACCTGTATAACCAGATTTTCACCACGCATGGCGTGACGATGATGTTTCTCTTCGCCGTGCCGGTGATGCAGGGCCTCGGCATCTACTTCGTGCCGTTGATGGTGGGCGCGCGCGCAATCGCGTTTCCGCGCCTGGTGGCATTCAGCTACTGGATGTTTCTCTTCGGCGGCATCTTCCTCTATACGTCGTTTCTTCTGAACGCGGGACCCGACGTTGGCTGGTTTTCGTATCCACCCCTCTCAGAGCTGACATTCACGCCCAGTAAACGTGCGGACGTCTGGGCTCAATTGATCACGTTTACCGAGGTCGCATCGCTGGCCGTTGCGGTGTCGCTGGTCACAACGGCGTTCAAGCTCCGGGCGCCGGGGATGACATTGAATCGGGTTCCGATATTCGTATGGGCGCAGGTCGTGACCTCTTTCATGGTGATCTTCGCCATGCCAGCCGTGATGGTGGCGAGCACAGCCCTCATTCTGGATCGCCTGGTCGGGACCCATTTCTTCGATCCCGAACATCGCGGCGATCCGCTGCTCTTCCAGCATCTGTTCTGGTTCTTCGGTCATCCCGAGGTCTACATCATTTTCATACCTGGGACCGGGATTGTCTCGACGCTGGTCTCGACCTTTTCGCGCCGGCCGATGTTCGGCTACCTGGCGGTCGTGCTCTCGCTGGTCGCGACGGCGTTCATGGGGTTCGGACTCTGGGTGCATCACATGTTTGCCACCGGCATTCCGGTGCTGGGCCGCAGCTTCTTCACGGCCGCGAGCATCATCATCGCCGTGCCGACTGGCATCCAGGTCTTCTGCTGGATTGCAACCATGTGGTCTGGCCGGATCGTGTTGAAGACGCCGATGTTGTGGATCCTGGGATTCTTCGGGATCTTCATCGCCGGCGGCCTGACCGGCGTCATGCTGGCCGCCGTGCCGCTGAACATCCAGGTCCACGACACGTTCTTCGTCGTCGCCCACTTTCACTATGTGTTGATTGGCGGGGCGGTGTTCCCGCTGTTCGGCGCGTTCTATTACTGGTTCCCAAAGATCACCGGCCGATTGCTCAGCGAGCGGATCGGTCAGGTCGTCTTTGGGTTGATGTTTGTCGGCTTTCACCTGACGTTTTTTCCAATGCACGTGCTCGGGTTGCACGGGATGCCGCGGCGGATCTACACGTATCCGGCCGCGCTCGGGTGGGGCTCGCTGAATCTCCTCGCCAGCCTCGGTGCGGTCTTGATGGCTGGGGCGGTGATCGTTTTCCTGGTGAATGTTGCGCGGACTCTGCGGGTCGGCGACTACGCCACCGACAATCCCTGGGACGCGAGCACGCTCGAATGGGCTACGAGTTCGCCGCCGCCCAACTCGAACTTCCCCCTCTCGCCTACCGTTGCCGGCCGCGATCCGCTGTGGCAGAACCCGTCGGATCAACCGATCGTCGTTGGACTACGCACCGATGTGCGTGATGTACTCGTGACCCACGTTCTCGACGCCGAGCCAGATCATCGGGTCGAATTCCCGAGTCCATCCATCTGGCCGTTCCTTACCGCGATCGCCACGACGATACTGTTCATCGGATCGATCTTCACGCCGTGGGCGGTGCTCGGCGGCGCGGTGCCGATGTTCGTCACCCTGACCGGCTGGTTCTGGCCAAAGCACGCCGGCGAGACCGGCACGCAGCCGTGGCCGATTCGCCATCGCACGCTGCCGAAGCCGAACGAGGCGCCTGCGGGAGGCACGTTGTGAACCGTAACGCCGCGGTGCTGCGGCCGGGACGTGCCGGCGGAGCGCCGGTGA
>JBPYFA010000239.1:0-9452 GCA_051986585.1 Vicinamibacterales bacterium
CGAGCCAGCCGTCATACTGCATACGATCCGCGAGCGTGTTGCCGATGATGCAAATGTGGTCGCCGGGATTGAGCGTGAACGGATCAGCCGCCCGGCCACGAGCGGGAATCGTGCACATCAACGCCACGGCAACCCCGAACAGCGCACCCGATCGAAGCATCTTGGTCATGGGCTTGATTCTAATTGAGGTTCTGCAGGGTTCTACCAGGTTCTACAGGGTTCTACGGGGTTCGGTTCTTGGGTTCTGCAAGGTTCGGTTCTGCGAGGTTCGGTTCCTCCGAAGTTCGTCTGCAACCTGAACCCAGCAGAAGCTGAACGGAGCAGAACCTGAACCCAGTAGAACCCAAGAACCGAACCTTGCAGAACCCTGTAGAACCCAGCAGAACCTTGTAGAACCTATTTATTTCGGTATGGCCGATTCCCACCCTGCCATGTCGGCCGGCTTCACGCCTTTGACAAAACCACCAAAAGCAAACGCCGATGGATGAAAAGGACCGACGAAGCTGACGTCGTTGTCGGGGTTGATGCTGCTCTCGAGGCCAGCAGCCCAGAGAATGGCATTGACGCTCATGCGCCGGAATCCCTCATTAAGCAGATCCTCCGACGCGCCGTGCGTGGTCGTGAACACCCGGCCCGACTTGCCCGATGCACTCGTATACGTTCGGTACCAGGCAACCGGCATCTGCTCCTTGTCTTTGGCTGGCGGTGAATCGGGGGTCATCCCATCGAGAATCTGGCCGCGGGCCAGAACGTGGCTGCCCTCGATTGGATTGGCGGTGTAGCCGCCTGACTGGACGTGAACGTCCCGCACACCCCGCAGAATTGGATGCGTCAGCTCATCCGGATTGAGCAGCAACCGCGAGCTTTGCTTGTGATTGGTTCCGTAGTGCGAGACCCAGGTCTCGCCGAGAATCTGCCGGCCAAAT
Source organism: Vicinamibacterales bacterium (assembly GCA_051986585.1). GTDB lineage: Bacteria > Acidobacteriota > Vicinamibacteria > Vicinamibacterales > 2-12-FULL-66-21 > JALZOC01. The sequence continues at coordinate 927 of JBPYFA010000239.1, forward strand.
CCTCCCGGATACTCGTCCTTGTTCTGCCAGTCGAACTTTCGAAACTTCGCCTCCGCACGCTTGATCTGAAAGGCGTGTGTCGCTGTCCGAAAGCCGACTACAGGCCCGCCGCGATCGAGGTAGTCGGCGATCTGCTGCATCTGGTCGTCAGGAAAATCCTGAAATCGAAGGAAGACGACGAGGAGATCGGCTGTCTTCAGCGCTTCGAGTCCCGAAACATTCGAGCTGCCTGGCTCGATGAATCCGGTCTTCGGATCGGTCGTAAAGAAGACGCTGCACTTGAAGCCATAGTGATTCGCCAGGATGCGCGCCAGAGCAGGCAAGGCTTCCTCGGAACGGTATTCGTGATCGCCGGCGAGAAACACGATGTGCTTGCCGTGACCCGGGCCCTTGTCGCCTTGATACACGACGAGGTTGGGATTCTGGGCTGCGGCGGATGCCGCAAGTAGGAATGCGAACGACAGTGAGAGAACAGATTTCAGCATTTGCGTCGTAATTTGAGCGTTGTTGCTGAACGAACCGACGGTTACGTCGAAGATACGAAGTTACGAAGATACGAAGCTGTCAGTTCGTCGTCTGCCGCCACGCGCTTCGCGCGTCAGGCGACCAGAGAATTGCAGATACAAACGGCCGACGATCGAGTGCCGCTTGTATCTGCGATTCTCTAGTCGCCTGTGTGCCGGCCTCAGGCCGGCGGCGGCAGACGACCTTGCCAGTGTCCCGGCTGGCGCAGGGGCGCCAGCCGGATCTTTAATGATTCTCTTTCTTCGACTCTTCGAATCTTCGTTTCTTCGACGCAAACCGTCGGTACGTCGCAGCTCGACAGGTTCCATCGATTCCGCTTCTTCGACGTTAAACCGTGGCTACGTCTCAGTTCGGCAGTGGCTGTCGCCGACTAAAATGTAAACCGAATCGCTCCCTGCATGATCCGCGGGTCACGCGCCGCAGTGGCTTTGCCGAAATTCGCATTCACCTGCTGACCCGCGGGGTTGAACTGCGCGTTGGTGTTGATCGCCGACCAGTTCACCTGGTTGAAGACGTTGTACATCTCCCATCGGAACTGGATCCGCTTGCCGCCGCCGATGCCGAAGTTCTTGAACAAGGAGATGTTCGAGATGACGATCGGTGGCAGCCGGAAAAAGCTTCGCGGAGCGTTGCCGTAATCGCCGCGACCGGTCAGGCGGCTGAACGCCGCAATGTTGAAGTAGCTGCCTGGATTGCCCGGCGTCGGATCGCAGTTGTCGCCCGAGCACAACACGTCGCCGTCGATTCGCGGCCGCGTCCCCGCATCACCACCGGTGAAGTCGAAGTTGTCGGTGGTGGACGTCGTCGCACCCGACCAGTCGCCGCTCACGAACGCGGTGTCGCCGGAGACCTGCCAGCCATCGAGCAGACCGCGGGTGAAGGTGTTGTCCCACATCCGGCTGCCCCTCGGCACATCCCACGTGTAGTTGACGACCAGGTTGTGGAGCTGTGTCGATTCGTACGGGGCCACGTTCCACGCATCGCCGGGCCGATTCGGAATGTAGGTCGGCGGATCGGTGTTCGGCCCCAGGCTCTCGGTCTTGGCGAGCGTGTAGGCGACGGCGAACTGCAGCCCGTTGATGTAGCGGCGGTTCAACTGCACCTGCAGCGAGTTGTAGGTCGACGTGCCGAAGTGCGATCGAATGGTGATGTCCTGGTAGCCCGAATACGGGCGCAGGAACTCGTTCGGTTTCGCTGACGTCGGCGTCTGCGGGTTTCTATTCTCCGGATGAACATCAAGGAATCGAGCTTCATCCGGAACGACGTTGATGTTCGTCGACATCTCACCGTGACGCATTTGCGATCCGGCATACGTCACATCGATCACCGTTCCCCACCCGAGCTCGCGCTGGATGCCGGCCGAATAGTTGTAGCTCTCGGGTGTCTTCGCGTCCCGCTCGACGCCGAACACCGAGCTCGGCCGGTTCGAGAAAGCGCCGGCGGCGCCCGCTGCCAGCAGTGTGTCGAGCGTGCCGTAGAAGATGCTCGGCGTGTTCTGCGCTGGCGGGTTTCTCGCCATCGCATCCATGCCGTTCGCGTTGACGTGCGGGTTGTGGTACAGCCCGAAACTCGAGTGAACCGCCATCTTTGCATCGCCATTCACATCCCACGCGAGACCAACACGAGGTTCTGGCTCGATGCCCTGGTTATCGCGGAAACCTTTCGGGTAGTTGGGATCGCTATTGGTCACCATCCCGTTGTAGCGGTCGCCAGTACCAGGAACGAAGCTGCCGACGTAAACGTTTGGGAGCGTTTGCCCGGTTACCGGATCGAGGGCGACGTTTGCGCCATTCACGACGGCAGGCTGATAGAGGCGCGGCGCCTTCGCGGGATCGTAGCGATCCGGCACGAACACCGCCGCCGGTTGCGATGAGTACCAAGGCGTGTACCACAGAAAACGCACGCCGTAGTCCAGCGTGAATCGTCGATTCAACTTCCACGTGTCCTGGCCGTAGAACTCGTCGATGTAGCGTTTGCCGATCACTTCCGAGAAGGCATCGATCTCGGTGTAGTCGCGGAACGTTCCCAGCAATGCGTTGGCGTAGCTGTAATTCGTGTCGAGCGGGTTGTTGACGTCGGTGCTGAAATTGAACTGACCGGCCCACGGCCCCGCGCCGACGCCCCCCTTGCCCTCCGAGTTCTGCGACAGCTCGAAGTAGTAGCCCGCTTTGAGCGAATGGCTGCCATGGATCGACGTCAGGCTGGTGCGAAACGAGGTGAGCCATGCCTCGCCCTGATCGACCAGGCGATTGTCGAACGTGAAGTTCGGCGAATTCGGCACATTGAAGGTCACCTTGGGAATCACGTTCCGCGGATTCAGTTCCGGATGGAACTGACCAACCGTAAACCCAACCGTGTTCCGATTGATGCGCGTCCAGTCGGCCTCCGTCAGTGGATAGAACTGCTCGGTCTGCTGCCTGATGCCGAAGTCGCTCTCCAACACCATCGTCGGGCTGAGGATCTTGGCGTAGTTCGCGCTGCCGCCGCGATCGGTGTTCAGGTAGTGAGTGTTGAAGAATCCCCATTTGGCCGGGCCGGCGGTGATCTCGCTGCCGCGCTGATCCGAGTACCAGTCCTTGAACGTGAAATAGAAGCTATCGTGAACCGTCGGCTTCCAGTCGACGCGAACAACGTTGTTCATTTTGGGGTTGTCGGCATTTTCCTGGGTCGTGTAGTTGAACTGCCCCTGCGTGAAGGTGCGATCGAAATTGTTCGCACGGGGCAGCATGTTCAGAAGCGCTTTGCCGTTCGAATTGATCCGGTTTGACGGGATGATGTTGCCCGGGAAGCAGGCGGGACCGCCGGTGACGGCGTTGCAGGCGCCGCTCGCGAGCGGATCGCGAATGAAGATCAGGCGGCCGCTGCTGTCGAGCGTTTGCGAGAAGTCTCCCTGCATCTCCCGATCGGTCGGCATCGTCCAGTTGCGAACCGGCCCCGGGCGGTTCACCAAGGGAGCTTCGAGCGAGTAGAAGAAGAACAGCTTCTTCTCTCCCTTGTTCAATCCCGGAACCGGCCCGCCGAGGTTGGCGCCAAACGTGTTGAACCGGTAGCGCGGCTTCTTGATGTTCGACCGATTATTGAAAAAGTTGTTCGCGTTCAGCGCCTCGTTCCGGAGGTAGTGATACACGTTGCCGTGATAGGTCGACGTCCCGCCTTTGCTGACGATCTGTACCTGGCCGCCGCCGGCGCGCCCGTATTCGGCCCGGTACGAGTTGAGGAGCACGCGAATCTCGGCAATCGCATCGAGGTTGATCTGCTGCGCCATCAGTCCGCTGTTGCCGACCTCGTTGCCGACCACGCCGTCGACGATCACGTTGCTCCAGTCGCGGCGTGCGCCGCCGACGTTGGGCACCGACGTGCCGAAGCTCATGCCGAGCGAATCGACGGTATTCTCGTAACGAACACCCGGGAGCAATCGCATGATCGAGGTCGCGTCGCGGCCGAGCACCTGGACCTGTTCGATCTGCGTCGACGTGATCAGACCGCTGTGCTGCGTTTCCGCGGTGTTGACGTGCGTGCCCTTCGCTTCGACGACCACCGTTTCACCGATGCCGCCGACCTCGAGCACGAGATGGCCGACCGCCAGCCGCTCGCCGGCGCTCAACACGATGTTCTTCTGTTCGAGCGTGCGAAAGCTCTGAAGCGCCACGCGGACGGTGTACCGGCCCGGCAGCAGGTTGGTGACCTGGAAGTCACCCTTGGCGTCGCTGATCGACTCGCGCGATTCGTTCGTGGATTCAGCGACGACGGTGACCGTCGCGCCGGGAATGACTTGCCCCTGGGCGTCAGTGATGGTGCCGGAAATGGTTCCGGTGACGGTTTGAGCGGCGACAACACCGGGCCACAGGATGGCCGCGGCGACCAGGAACAGGCACACGAATCCTGATCTGAGTCTGGACATGAATCCTCCTCGGAAACGGCGCGTCCCGAACCGCGCCGACGGCTGGGCTCCCGAGGGAGGTTAATAGCAAACTTTAACGGTAAAGTAAACCGCCAAATCAATTTCCGATTGTGGATTGAAGATTGCGGATTGTCTGATTGCGGATTGTCGATTGAGATTGCGGATTGTCGATTGAGAAGGCTGATTGTCGATTGAGAAGGCTGATTCTCGATTGAGATTGCGGACTGTCGATTGGGCGGTGAGGCTCAATCAACAATCCAATGACAATCGCCAATCTCAATCCTCAATCCTCAATCGTCAATCGCAATCTCAATCGGCAATCACCAATCTCAATCGCCAATCGACAATCCCCCAATCGGCAGTCTTCAATCCGCAATCCGCACTCGACGTCTAGTCCAGCAGGCCGCGCAAGAACCTGAGTCCGTCCTGCGCCAGCGCGTCTTGTGTCGTCGCGAAGTTGCGCCAGATCGCGGCGGCGCGCGCGATCGATTTCACTTTGTTCGTGAACGATTCGATCACGAAGGGGCCGGTGAACGAGATGTCGCGGCACGCCTGCGCGACTTCCTGCCACGGCACGTGACCCGATCCTGGAGCGCCGCGATCGTTCTCGCAGGTGTGGATCTGGCGCACGCGTTTGCCGGCAGAACGGATCGCGTCGCCGATCGAGCGCTCCTCGATGTTCATGTGGAAGGTGTCGAGCAGGATCCCGCACCCAGGCTGGTCGACACGATCGACCACTTCGATTGCCTGTGACGCGAGATTGAGGAAACTGGTTTCAAACCGATTCAGAGGCTCGACCGCGAGACCGACACCCCGATCGCCGGCGTAGGTCGAGAGATCCTTCAGCTGTCGCACCAGCAGATCGACATCGCGCTTCCGCTCGTCTTCCGTCTGCTGCCAGGTTCGGCCGACCGCGCTATAGAGCGGACCGATGACGTCCTTCGCGCCCACTGTCTTCGCGGCGTCGATGCAATGACGGACGTACTCCATCCCGTTGGTGCGGATGCTCTCGTCGGAATGGATCAAGTCCCGATCCGGGCCCATGGCGGCGCAGACGCTCACGGCCAGACCGTTGTCGCGTGCGATCGAGCCGGCCTGTGCGTAATCCAAATCCGAGGTGCTCTCGATGCCGAACTCGATCAGGTCGAAGCCCATCTTCTTGACCATCGGGGCGAGCCGTCCGAACTCGGCGGTGTTGACCGGCGAGGTCCAGACCCACGCGTTCACGCCTATTTGAGCCATGTCACTTGTCCTTGGAGGCTACGGAGGTAACGGGGTTCACAACGAAGAAACGAAGTTAACGGAGACGAACGAAGATATATATTGTTTTCGGAAAGAATACATAGATATTTGTTGCCAAGAACCAAAGACGTCTTCTTCGTTCGCCTTCGTTTTCTTCGTTCCTTCGTTGTGAACTCCGTTATCCCCGTAACCTCCGTAACCTCCATGCCGAGGAGCTGACTTCCATGCGCGCTCTCAGCATCATTGCGATCGCTCTCCTGCTCACTACGTCCGCGACGCGCTCTCCCGAGATTCCTTTCCGTTCTCTCCTGATCGATGGCGGCGCCAGCGAAACGGCGGCGGTCGCGGACGTCAACAAAGACGGGCGCCTCGACATCATCTCTGGCGAGAACTGGTACGAAGCTCCGTCCTGGACCAGGCACAAATTCCGCGACCTGAACTTCACCAACAACTACTACGACAACTTCAGCGACCTGCCGGTGGATGTCGATGGGGACGGCTATCCGGATCTGGTTCGAGTCACCTGGTTTGCCAAGAAGATCTCCTGGTGGAAGAACCCAGGTCATTCCGGCACGCAGAAGTGGCAGGAGGCCGATATCCACAACGGCTTCAACATCGAGTTCGCCGTGCTCGCCGACATGGACAATGACGGCAAGGCCAATGAAGTCGTCGCCCAGGAGAACGGCACGCCGCAAGCGTGGTACGAGGTGAAGAACGGCGCGTGGGTGTCACATCAGGTCAGCGATAAAAGCTACGGACACGGCATCGGCGCCGGCGATGTGAACGGCGACAAGCGCACCGACATCCTGACCCCACGCGGCTGGCTCGAAGCGCCTGCGGACCCACGCCAGGGCAACTGGACCTTCCACGCCGACTGGGAGGGGATCAACGTGCCGCTACCCGTCCCGGGGCAGCCGCCCGCCGCGGAAGAGGCCCAACCGAAGCTGCTCGAACTCGGCTTCATGCACGTGCTCGACGTCGACGGCGACGGCAGAAACGATGTGATTGCCGGGGCCGGGCATAACTACGGCCTGTTCTGGTTCCAGCAGGGTCAGGATGGCAAGTGGACGCGCCGGACGATTGATGCGTCGTGGTCTCAGGCCCACGCCTCGACCGTCGTCGACCTGAACGGCGACGGCATGAAGGACATCGTCACCGGCAAGCGATTCATGGCCCACAACGGCAGCGATCCCGGCGAAAAGGAGCCGCTCGGCGTCTACTGGTATGAATACGCGAAGCCTGCCGCTTCCGCCGGCCCAGCTCAGGCTGGAGCGGGGGAATGGATCAAACATGTAATCGACTACGGCGGCCGGATGGGCGGAGGGATGCAGATCCCGGTGATAGATATCGACGGGGACGGCGATCTCGATATAGTCTGTGCCGGCAAGAGCGGGCTCTTCTTGGTCGAGAACCTCACGAAAGGCAAGCGCTAGATTGCCGTAGGGAGAGATCAGAGATGACTGTCCAGACCCAGACCACGGGCATGAGCAGAGAGACACGGTTGTTCATCGCCTGCATCGTCGCGCTGATTGCGACGGCATTCGGTTTCGTCGTCCGAGGGTTCCTCGTCGCGGAGTGGGCGACGGATTTCAACCTGACTCAGGGCCAGGTCGGCGCGATTCAGGGAGCCGGCCTCTTTCCCTTCGCGCTGAGCATCGTGTTCTTCAGTCTGATCATCGATCGCATCGGTTACGGCCGCTGCATGGCGTTCGCCTTTTTCGGCCACGTCATCTCGGCGATCATCACGGTGACGGCGAACAGCTTCCAGCAGCTCTACGTCGGCACGCTGATTTTCGCGCTGGCCAACGGGACCGTCGAGGCGGTCATCAATCCGGTCACGGCGACGCTCTACCCCAGGAGCAAGACCCATCATCTCAACATGCTGCACTCGGGCTGGCCCGGCGGGATGGTGCTCGGCGGCATTCTGATGATCGCCCTCGGTGCCGCGTCGTGGCGATGGAAGATCGGCCTGTTCCTCTTGCCAACGGTGATTTACGGTTTCCTGATGCTTGGCCAGAAGTTCCCGGTTCAGGAACGTGTCGCTTCGGGAGTGAGCTACACCGACATGCTCAAGGAGTTCGGCTGGGGAAGCTGCTTCATCGTGTCGATTTTCGTCGTCTATGCGCTCGATAGCGTGTTCGGCTCGCTCGGCATGTATAGCGGCACGGTACCGACATTGGCGGCCATCATCATCGCGGCGATTCCAACCGCGGCGTTTGCTGCCTACTTCAAGAGCTTCGGCCGACCGATGTTCGTCTTTCTGCTGCTCGTCATGGTTCTCCTCGCCACGACGGAACTCGGAGTCGACAGCTGGATCACGAATCTGATGACGCCGGTCCTTGCGAAATACAGCCAGTATGGCGGCCTCTATCTGCTGCTCTATACGTCGCTGATCATGGCGATCCTGCGGTTCTGCGCCGGGCCACTGGTTCACCGGCTGTCGCCACTGGGACTGCTTGCCGTCTGCGCAGCCGTCGCATCCACCGGCCTGTTCTGGATCGCGAACGCCGGCGACGCGGCGCCGATCATTTTCCTCGCCGGGACGATGTACGGGATCGGCAAGGCGTTCTTCTGGCCGACCACGCTCGGCGTCGTGACCGAACAGTTCCCGCGCGGCGGCGCGATGACGATCAACGCGATCGCCGGCGTCGGCATGATCTCGGTCGGCGTGCTGGGCGGCCCGATCCTCGGCACGATTCAGGATCAAGCACTCGACTCACGGCTGAGAACGGAGGCACCGGAAATCCATTCGCAGGTGGCCGGACCAACTCAGAATGCGTATTTGATGACCTTCCAGCCGATCGATCGGGCCAAAGTGGCGGCGCTGCCCGAAGCGCAGAAGAGAACGGTCGAGGAGA
>JBPYFA010000240.1:0-4275 GCA_051986585.1 Vicinamibacterales bacterium
ACTGGATCGAAATGATCAGATGGATCATCGACACCCCGACGGTGACGGGTGCCGTGAACGCGACGGCGCCCGTACCGGTCACAAACCGCGCCTTCGCACGCGCGCTGGGCCGTGCGCTACATCGGCCGTCGCTGCTCCCAGCCCCGGCCATTGCGCTGAGGATCATCCTTGGGGAAATGGCCGATCCGCTCGTGTTGACCGGACAACGCGCGATTCCACAGTGCGCGCTCTCGCACGGCTTTCATTTCCGGTACCCGGAGATCGATCTGGCGTTCAGGGGGATATTCGGTGAATAGAGAAAAACAGACTCAGAGAATCGCAGGCGCTCCAGCCCTGAAGTTCCCACCGAGGATCGATGCCGAGTCGCCGCCGAACCACGAATCGATGACCTTCGCATACACGGAACGGAAATCGGTTTCGTAGTGGACGTCGTTGCCGCCATTTTCGAGCGTCTCTGAGCCAACGCGAAGATTGGGCGCCGTGCCGAAGATGCCGCCGCGAACCTTGCCGCCGATGGCCATCATCACGCTCGCGGCGCCGTGGTCGGTCCCCTGGCTGCCATTCTCGTTGATGCGCCGGCCGAACTCGGAGAACTGCAGGATCAGCGTGTCGTTCAAGAGTCCCTGGTTGAGCAAGTCGTTATAGAAGGCGAACAGGCCATCGTTGAGGGTAGTCATCAACGTTGTATACGAGCCATTCGCCTGATTGGGGTTCTGCGCGGCATGCGTGTCGTAGCCGCCCGTCTGCACCCAGAACACTTTCGTCCCGACCCCTTTCGCCATGGCCCCCGCGATCATGCGAAGCGCGAGGCCAAAACCATTATTGGGATAGGAAACCGTCTCGCGATAGCTGCCGACCTGCGCCACACGATCCAGCGTCGCGAATGCCGCCTGGGACGAGGCATTGACGAAGGCGAGATGCGGCTGATCGACGGGCAGGTGCGATGCAATCCGGGTGGCGCTGTCGCGGGCGCTCGAGGCATCGGCACCGGTGTTCGGGCTGGCGAACGCATAACCCTGGATCGTCGGAATCGAGGGCACGCCAACGCGGTTGGCTTGCAGCGTCCGCGGAATCACGCCCGTCGTCGACCAGGCGCTGAGCGGATCGACCGGCGAAGGCAGCGTGTCGAGATAGCGACCGAGCCATCCGTTGCTTTGTGGCGATCGCGGATCTCCCGTCGACCAGATGTCGGTCCCCTCAAAATGTGAGCGGCTGGAATTCTCGTACCCGGTTCGCTGAATGAACGCCATCCGGCCGGCGTTGAAGATCGTGCGCAGTCCGGTGAGACGCGGATGAAGACCGAGGGGGACGTTCGAGCGGTCGCTGCCAATCTGCAGCACGTTGGCCGCCGGAATCGCGATCGTTGGCCTCCGATTGCGGTACTCGGGGTCGTTGTACGGGATCAGCATGCTCAGCGCGTCATTGCCGCCGCTCAAGTACAGGACGACGAGGTTCTGACGCGAGCTCCCCTGGGCACGGGCAATGTCGGATAGAAAGGCCGGCGCCGCGAAGCTGACCGTAAAGGCGGCAACGCCGCCGCGCACGAACTCGCGTCTGGTGATGGCCATGTTCGTCCGTCCTAAACGAGCTGATAGTCTCCCGAACCCACGATCAGGTGCGCGAGGCCGGCAGCCTTGACGAGCAGCTGCGCATCGGAACCGGTCCATGCGCCGCCGGCGCGCGCGTAGTCGAGGAGCGCTTGATACGGTTCGCGCGCGAATGGCGCCGCGGTCAGCCGATCGAGCATCAAGGACACCAGGGCATCCGGTGACGAGCGGCCCGCGCGGGCGATGTCTCGCAGGTTGAACTTCTGATTGGTCGCGAGTTGCGCGGCAAAGTTCATTCGCGTCAGCATCGCGCCGCTCGAGAACCAGCTGGTGCCGAGATCCCAGCCGGAAACGTCAGGCGGCTCGAACAGCTGCTGCCCCATGTTCGACATCGGTCCGAGTGCGTCGTTCACCGAGAAGCCGGTCCAACCCACCTCCTTGATCGAACGCGCGACGAATTCCGCCGGCCACGAATATCGCGAGTAGCGATTGTCTCCGGCGACGAACTGGTTGGACAGAAACAAGCGCTCGAGTACCGGTTTCATCTCGAACCCGCTTCGGTAGTAGGTGTTTGCGAGATCGGTGATGAGCGCCGAATCGGGTTCGCGAATCTCGCTGATGAAAAACTGATAGAGCTTGCGCGCGAGCCTCGGGCCGGTTGCGGGGTGCGCCGCCACGGCGTTGATCAGATCGACACCGTCCTGCATGCCCGCATCCGCCGACCGTGCCGGAATGATCTTGCTGCCGTTGGAATAGATCGGGAACGTGAACTCCTTCGCCGTCGTGTCGTGCTGGCCGGCCACATAGCTGAATGTGTAATAGGCGTTGGAGGGGCGCGCGAGATTCCAGCCGGTAAACACGCGGGCGCCGGCGTAGACGTCCGTTTCAGCGAACGTGTCGACGCCCATCGTAAACAGCTCCATCAGCTCCCGGGCAAAGTTCTCCTGCGGTTTGCCCTTCACGTTCGTGCGGCCATCGAGCCACACCAGCATCGCGGTATCTTTGGCGACCGCAAGCAGCAGATCGCGGAAGTTGCCGACCGCATATTGGCGGAACAGTTCAATCTGCCCCTTGACTTGATTGGGATCCTCGCTCGGTTTCGCGGCCAGATATCGAGCCCCTTCGTCGGCGCCGAGCGCGCCCGCGATCTTGGTGTAGGCCGTCGCGAAGTGGTTGTGCCAGAAGAGCGTCATCTTCTCCTGGAGAGGACGACGCGAGTGAACCATGCGAAAGAGCCATCGCTGACGCGCGTCGTTGATGACGGTGCGCGGTGAGAACTCGCCGCGCGCGGTCACAGCCACATATCCGGACCCGCCGATCAGCCCGTCAACATCGTCTGCGATCGCCTCGTAGTTAAGAAGCTGTTGGACCGAGGCGTTCAGTCCGAGCTCGAGGTAGTCGTCGATTTCGTCCTGCCCCGCGCCGAAACCGGCACGACGCAGCAGGTGCTCGACGACATGCTCCCCATGTCGAACCCGCTCTCGCTGGATGGGATCGCCGCGTTGCTGCATGGCTGGACTCCCCGCGCCTGCATGATACCCCTGCGTCAAACAAAAACCCTGATTTGTTTAGACACTCCAGGAGACGGAGCGGTTACGTCGGGTCAGAGAACCCGGGCGAAACCAAAAAGCTCGTCTCCTTTGTCCGGCTCCTTCAGATACTGACGCAAGAGGATCCGCGCCGCGAGCCACGAAAAGGCTGCGCCGTGCCGCGAGGGAGCCATGGCGAACAAGTGCCTGGGGAAATTGCGGTGCAGCCCGACGAACGGCAGCCGATCGACACTTTCGTAATGCCTTGAAGACCAGGTCCATTCGGCAGGGAGGCCAGAGATCGCCGGGTAGAGCACGGACAACTCGTACATCAACTGACCGGCCCGTTGAAGAAGCGCTTTGTCCCTTGCCCGCTCGCCGACGATCGGCTGATCGGCGCCGTTGAAGAGCGCGCGATCGTCCTTCAACCAGCGAAGCGTATGAGGCGGACTTTGGATATCGGCCAGCGCGCTGGTCCGGCTGCCGAGTTCACGCCGAACGGGCGCAGGAAACGGTGCCGTCACGACCGCATAGCTGTCGGACACTTTGAGATGGCGTCGCAGCGCGCGCAGATCGCTCAGCGGAGCTGACGTCGCGATCACGACCGCTGCCGCTCGCACGGTGCCGCCCGCCGTTGCAACCTGCACACCCTTCCGGCCTGCACGGATTTTGCGAACCGGCGATCGTTCGTACAGCGTCGCGCCTCGCGCCGTTGCGCTCGCGGCAAATCCAACGCACGCCCGATACGGATCGAACGAAAACCCGCGCGTCCGAATCGCGCCTTCGCTCTCGATTGACGCCTCTCGTTTCACTGCGGCTGGCTTCATCCAGCTGTGTTCGAGTCCTGCCTCGCGCCGGCTTTGATATTCGCGAAAGAGCGACCGCGAAGATTCCGACCCCTGCGAGGCAAACGTCAGAAGGTCGCAGGGCGCGAGATCGCACCGGATCTCCAGCCGGCGCAGTGCGGCCGCAAAATCCAGCGACGCACGCCGCAGGGTGTGCCACATCGTGCGCGACGCGCGCAAGCCGTGCGCCTGAACCGACTCGCGAAACGATGCGTCGAAGTCCTCTCGAATCAATCCGTCTGACGCCGCGGTGCCGGCCGCGCCGATTGCGTCGGCTTCGAGGAGGATCGTCTGAATCCCTGCCATCGCGAACGACCACGCACACGTGCAGCCGGTGAGGCCGCCACCGACGAT
>JBPYFA010000241.1:0-6580 GCA_051986585.1 Vicinamibacterales bacterium
TGGGCGCCGTAGCCCGAGGCCAGCACGTCGAGAACGACGATCTGGAGCATGTAGTTGGTCAGCGCCATGCGGCCGGCGTATCCGAACAGCGCCAGGCGCGTGATCCAGATCGGTCGAAACGCAAGCAGCAGCACCACCGCGCCGATGTAAGTCAGACAAAGCCACTGGTCCTGGATCAGACTGAGCCCGTCGGCGAGCGGCCAATCGGCGCCGTTGATTCCCGTCGAGGGCAAATGGCGAAGCAGGAGCCATGCGCATGCCCAGGACAAGGCGCCGAACGCCATCCAGGCGGCGATCACACGAACGTGTTGCAACGGCTCGTCGAGCACACCACGCCGCACGGCGAGAAGGCCAAGCGTAAAAAGCGCCAGGTTCGAGTCAGGCAGCACGTCGGACCATGAGTGCGGGAGAGTGTGGATGAACAATGAGGCGCGAGCCGATAGCAGACCGACATAGCTGCTCTGATCGCCTGCTATTCGCACGGCTTCGAAGAAAGGTGCTGAGGCCGGCGGCTGGAGCGCCGTCGAGGTGAGCCACGCATGTATCGCACTCCATTCCGCTGCAATCGGCCGTGCCGCGGCGAACGAAGCAGCTGCGATCAACAACGCCCGCGTTGACCACTTGCGAACCCCCAACAGCACCAGACCCCAGCAGGCATACGCGAACAAGATGGAGAAGCCGAAGCCGATATCAGCGATCACGCCAAACACTGCGAGGCACCCGAGGCGGCGCAGATACGTTGGCACCACCGGAACGCCGCGCAGCTCCAAGCGCCCCAGCAGAATCGCAAACCCGGCACCAAACAGAAACGCGAATGTCCCCCAGGCCTTCTGCTCCACCAGAATCCACACGCCCCAGGCAATCAGGTCCTCCGCTCCGGTTGCCTCCAGACGCATTCGCTGATGGAAGTGCACGAGAATCATCCCGAATAGAGCAAGGCCGCGCAGGATGTCGAGCGCATGCAGCCGCTCGTCGACATCTATCGCGGCGACCCGTCGCGGATCGAACGGCGCATGGGTGTAAACAGTTGCCATGGTTTATCCGCGGCCTTCCCCTTGACTGTGCTCGTCCGCGGCCTGGGTTGGTCCGCGGGCCCAGCCGCCGCTGAGAAAGCCGAGAGCGGTCCTGACGAACTGCGGCGACAGGTCGCCAAAAATCGGCCCGTGTCCGCCGTTCGGCACCACCCATAGGTACGATCCGCGGATGCTCGCGTGCAGCTCCATCGCAAGCGATACCGGATAAAGCGGATCGCGATCGCCATGAACGATCAGCGTGCGCGCGCGAATCTGCCCCAGCCGCGGCGGCGTGAAGCTCATGTCCTCGTAATCGTTGGCCAATTGGTCCGGCATCTCCCACAAGGCCTTGATCTGCGCGTCGCCGTGCACGTGCCATTCCCGCATCTGCGCCCACTCGGCCTCGCTGTGCGCAGCCGATGCGACCGTTCGCATGATCAGCCGCGTCGACTCTGGAAAGTACGGTGTCGCGCTCACCAGCACCATCGCCTCGACCCGATCGGGCTGTTGCGTCGCCATGTGAAGCAGTGTCTTGGCGCCCATGCTCATACCGATCGCCTGGACGCGATCGATTTCAAGCCTGTCGAGCAGCGCCATCGTGTCGAGCGCGAGTTGCCTGAACGTTATCGTCCGATTCGGATTCGTCGAGCGGCCGTGCCCGCGAAAGTCGGGAACGATCAACTGGTAGCCTTGAGGAGGCCGATCGAAGATCAAGCGCCAGTTTGCACCGGCTCCGCCCCCGCCGTGAAGCAGGAGCAGCGGCGCCCCTTCTCCCCGACGCTCGAAATAGAGGTCGATGCCGTTGATCTGAACGATTCCGCCGCCGGTCATCGATTCAGACTGAATGCCGTCGGGTGAAGCGGCTGATAGAGGCCAAGCCGATCCCCGCTCGGCAATGAGAGCTGCGTCACTCGACCCCAGCGCTCCTCATGAATCGGTTCCGTCCGGACGCCTTTCGCATGAAGATCCGCAACCGTCGCGTCGATGTCGTCGCACATCAAATACAGTTCATGACGTTCATCATCGTCGGTCGGATGAATCGCCAGCTCCGACGGCGGTGCGGCAAAGATTAGCCAGCCTCTGCCGGCATCAACAGACGGAAAACCAAGAACGTCCCGAAAGAAACGCCGTGTCTCTTCGTCCTTCTTCGAGTACATGAGCGCATGCATGCCGATGATGGCCACTCGAAACCTCCCATGGGGATAAAAGGGATCCGAGGATCCGGGATCTGGACGCACAGATGCGATCGGTCGGCCATGAGCGACGTTCACCAGAGCTCACCGGCCCGCCATTCCGCCGTGAGGAGCGCTGTGGTCGTCAGGGTTGGAGGCGTAAGAGGAAGCCGGAGAATCATTACTTCTTCGTCCGGCGGCGAGGGCTCAATGCGACCGTCATGTCGGATCGCAAGGGGACCCTTCCAAAGCTCCCAGCCAAGGCGCGAATAGAACGCCGAATCGGATGGAGACAGCGCAGCGAGAGCCCAAGTCCCGTCCTGGCGAATGAGCTCATGGAAATGATGGAGGAGTTTGGTCGCCAGTCCTCGGCGCTGATGCTCGGGCGAGGTGGCGACGGCCTCGACATAGGCGGTGCGCAGGACACCGTGCCCGGCCGGGTGCAGCCATCGAGGCACCCATTCTACGTGACTGACAAGGCGACCGCTGTGATCGCGCGCAAGGATGTGAACCGAGTCCGTCAGCTCATCGAACAACCGCGCAAAGCTTTCGGAGTAAGCCGCCTCGCAGAGCTGAATGATCTCTTGCCGCTGCTGCCGATCGAGCACCTCAGATGACACAACCTGCAAGTGAAGGCCGACCTCTGTCATAGATGACATGGCAGAGGATCGGTGCGCACTACCAGCCGAGCCCCTCGTTCGCTCACGATGGATTCGAGGACTTTCGGTTCGCTGGTAGGTTGTCGATTCGCACGATCCATTTGAAGGCTTTATCGGCCGCATCCTTCGCTGCCCGCCCCCAGTAGCCGGCCGCGACGCCCTTGATGTCGGTCTCCTGATCGCCGAACTTCAGGTGCAATCGAATCATGACTTCGCCTTGCGGCGTCACGGAGGTGCCGCCGAACCCGCCGACCCCCGCGTCCTTTTTCTCGCGCTGCAGCACCTCGATGAGGACGGTCGCGTCCTCGAGCTGAGACACGATCTCGAGTCCCGCCTTGTGGCTGAGCGCTTCGCGCATGTCCTTCACAGAGTCGAGCCGTCCCTGTTCCTCTTCATTAGGCGGCGTCTCCTTGGGATCGGCGGTGAAGACAAACACTTTCGGGGCAGGAGACGAGGACTGATGCTTTGCCTGACCTGCCGGTGTCAGCGTCAGACAGAGAACGATAAAGAGGGACGTCAGCATGGCTTTCATCCGTCGAGAACCGACAGGCTGGCGCGGCATCTTGTACTCTACCCGCCGGAACAGGTCACGGCAAGAGTGACCTTGCCCCAGCCGATCGATATCCTCGCCGCCGACGGGATGCACGCCTTCCCGGATCATCGCGCTGGCCGATTCCATCGCGGTCCGTCCCATGCACCCGGAGGTAAGTAATGGAAACGGATCAGATACACGTTGTCGCCGCGCCCGTGCCGCGCGATGCGCAGCAACTCCTCGACGCTCGGGAAGCCGGATTCACGCGCCAGATCCTCGGTGATGTCTTCGACCGCAATCTCCGAGATCGAGTCGACGACAACGTGCCCATCGTCCATCCGATAGCGATTGCCGACCTTCACGCGCGGACTCGCCCAGATGCGAACGGTGCATCTGATTCGCCCGCGGCGGATGCCTTCGCGAAGATGCTTGGTGAACTGCATGCGCAGCTCGTCAGTGTAAAGGGCCTTCCTTCCGCCTAAGAAGGTGCTTCCGCCTGAAGGCGGAAGCTACTGGTTGCCGCGAGCGCCACGGCCAGTGGCCGGTGCCGGGAAGTCGAGATCGACCGGCCAGCCGGCGACAAACACATGACGAATTCGAGGACTGTCGAGCAGATTCCCTTCGGCGACGATCACGTTGGCGATCTTTCCCTTCTCGAGTGTGCCGAGCCGATCACCCACGCCGGCGAGCTTTGCCGCGTTGACGGTCAACGCCTTGAGCGCCGCATCCTCGGAGAGCCCGCCCTCTTTGACGGTCCGGGCGACGCTGCGCACGAACTCCGCCGGGTTCTGGAGCCCGCCCATGCTGAAGGCGAACGGGATTCCAGCCTTGTCCAGCGCCGCCGGCGCCTTGGGCGCGTTCTGACGCATGCGCGTGATCCGGATGGGTGTGTCGGTCTCGCCGCCGCCGCGACCACCGCCGGCCCCGCGTCCGCCTCCACCGCCAGCCGCCTGGAAGTTAGCGGAAACGATCACTCGCGATTTGGCGGCCTTGAGGTCCTCAATCACGTTTGCCGCCTCTGCGGCGCCGACGATGATCGGATCGAGATTGAACTCCTTGGCGAGCGCGAGCGCCCTCACAATCTCGCGTTCCTCCGTGGCATCGAACGCCACCGGCATCCGTCGCTCGAGCGCGGGGGCCAATGCGTCGAGCGCGGGCTCGAAAGTCCCGACGGCAGCATCCTTGTGGCGATCGGCAAATGCCCGCGCGTCCTTCTGCCATTGAGCGTCGAGGAACGACTGCCGCGCAAACGCGATCACTCCGAGCAGCGCCCCAGGATAGCCTCCGCCGCCCCCACCCCCGCCTTCCCCGCCTCCGCCGCCTCGACCGCTGGCAAGCACAACATGCTGGGCGACACCCGACTTCACGATCACGGCTCCTCTGCGATAGGTTGCGAGGGCGCTCGTTTCGCTGGGGTCTGGCGGCGCGGTGATGTTGACCAGCGCACTCTGTCCGCGAATGATGCCCTGCGCTGGAACCGCAAGCGCGGACGTAATCCCGGCTGCAGCCAGGCGGCGCAGGTTGTCTCCGTCGTACTCGACGATCTTCGAGGCATCCACATCAGGATGCAGGTAGCGCGTGCGCGCCTCCCGCTCCTGATCGGCCCACGTGATGTTGTCCGGAGTGGCAACGACCGCTCCTCGCCCGCGACCGGTCGGGACCGGCGCGATGTCGCTGGCGGCAGCGGCGACGATACCGCCTTCGACGATCGTGCTGTTCGACATGTCAATGAGCCCCGGGTAGACAACAAGTCCTGTGCCGTCCACCACCATGGCATCGGCAGGTGCGGCTACCGACACGCCCACATCCTCGATGACGCCGTCTCGCATGACGAGTGTGCCCTTCTCTATCGTCGCACCAGCCATCGTGACGATTCGGGCATTGGTCACGGCGTAGCGCGGCGCACGAACCGGCATCTGGCCGCTGACGGTGACAGTCGGAAGCCCCATCGCCCCGCCTGCGACGGCGAGCACGACCATCAATCGCAATACTCGGTGTGTCATCGTCGTCTCCTAGCGCGCCATGTATTTCTTGAACAACTCGACCTGCGAGTTGTCGAGAGGCACGTCGCGTCCAGCGATGATCACGTGCCGAATTTGCGATCGGATTTCGAGCGGGTCGCCGGTCAGCACGACCAGGGTCGCCACCTTTCCCGGGTCGATGCTGCCGACCTGGCTGTCCACACCGAGAATGCGCGCGGCGTCGAGCGTCAATGCCTTGATCGCATCATCGTGCGACAACCCCCACCCGACAGCTCGCCCGGCCTGAAACGGAACATCACGCGAGAACTGGAACCCGCCGCTCGAGAACGCGAACGTGACTCCGGCCTTTGCCAGCACACCGGGCGTCTGGTAGGGATACGCGTGGAATTCATCTTCACGCGGCGGCAACGACAGCACGCTCGACAGAATCACCGGCACATCGTGCTGCTTCAGGAGTCCGGCGACTTTCTGCGCGTCGGCGCCGGCCTGCAGCACGATACGAACGTTCTGACGATCGGCCCATGCGACGGCGTCACGCATCGACTGCTCGGTGGTTGCGGCGACGTAGAGCGCCTGACGACGGTCGAGCACCGGCAGAAACGGCTCGAGCGTCCAGTCAACCTGGCGGGTTGCGGGTGGCTGCTTCGCATAGGCCCGCGCGCGATCGAGCAGCTGGTTCAGCAGCTTGATCGGATCAGGCCCCTGCGGCTGTGCGGCACCGCCGCGCCCCCCTCCTCCGCCCGCACGCCCTCCTCCAGCGCCGGGATAGTTGAAAGCCAGGCCCGCCGCCGGACGCAGCGTGGCTTCTTCCCACGTCCAGCCATCGAGGTCCATCACGGGAATCTCGCCACTGATGGTGCCGCCAGCGGGTCGGACCCCGATCGTCGTGACTCCTTCGCTCCGCGTCACTGGAATGGAGATGCTGTCGGACTTGTAGGCGACACGCGTGCGCAGCATCTGATCGAACGGCAGAATCTCGCTCACATCGTCGTAGTTCCGCACGCCCGGCTCGTTCAAGCCGATGTCCGTGCTTGCGTCGATCATTCCAGGGATGACGGTGGCACCCTGCGCATCGATCGGTTTCGCGCCGGCCGGCAGCGTCACGTTCGCGCCGACGGCATCGATGCGATTACCTTTGATGACGATCGTGCCCTTCGCGATTACCGGGCCCGAAACCGTGACGATTCGCGCGTTGGTCAATGCCCACGTCGGGCCGTCGGCG
>JBPYFA010000242.1:0-8746 GCA_051986585.1 Vicinamibacterales bacterium
GATACGCTGTCGACGCATGCATTGATGCGAGGCGGCGTGTTGCAGCTCCACCGCTGGGGTTTGCTGCCTGCGATCGAGGCTGCCGGCACACCCGCCGTGCACTCGACCACATTCAGCTACACCGAACACGACGTCACTGTTCCGATCGAACCGAGGTACCACGTCGACGCGTTGTACGCGCCACGACGAAGGTTGCTCGACCGTGTCCTCGTCGATGCGGCCGTAGCAAGTGGGGTTGAGCTCCGGTACGGCCTTCGCGCCGAAGATGTCATCAAGAATTCCCACGGCCGGGTTCGCGGCATCATCGTGTCCAACGCCAAGGCGCGGTACGAGATCGAGGCCGACCTCACCGTCGGGGCCGACGGAATTCATTCGGTGATCGCGAAGCGCGTCGGCGCCGTCGACGTAGTCGCGGGCCGCTATGCGACTGGTTGCTTGTACAGCTATTGGGAGGGCCTGCCAGTCGATGGTTATTACTGGCGCTTTCATCCGGCGGCGAGCCTTGGCGCGATACCGACCAACGATGGCGCTACCTGCCTCTCGGTCTCTCTACCGTCCGTGCGTTTTCAAGACGAGGTTCGCGGCGATAAATCGGCAGCCTATCATCGGCTGATCGGCGCCTCCGCCCCTCCTTCGTTTGCGGCGCGGTTGGATAGTGCGCGAATGGTCGAACCCATTCGTGGATTCGCCGGGCATACAGGGTTCATCAAATCCAGCGTCGGCCCTGGGTGGGGGCTGGTCGGCGACGCCGGATACTTCAAGGACCCGCTCACCGCTCACGGGATCACCGACGCGCTCCGTGACGCTGAACTGCTCGCGCGCGCAGTTGTTGCCGGAACCGAGGACGCGTTTGCGGGTTACGAGAAGACTCGTCACGATCTCTCCAGAGGGCTGTTTGAAATTACCGACGAGATCGCGTCGTTCGACTGGACGGGCGAGCGCGTGCAGACGCTGCATCGAGCGTTCAGCGCTGAGATGTCTCGGGAGGTGCGCGCGCTCGCCGCGTTGGGTCCGCTTCCGAGTCTGTCAGCGTCGGCCAGCGAGCCTCACGTGGTGTGATGCCGATCGCTCCCGTGTTCCTTGTGCTTTAGCCGGCGTCAGGGCCTCCCGCGGCCAGGCGCTCCGCCCAAAGGGCTGTGTCAACCGCCGCGCGTTCCAGCATCAATTTTCTGCGCTGCTCAGCCATATCGCCCCGAACACCGGAGATCACCTCTATGATCTTTGTCCCTCCGCGCTTGGAGCTTGTCCCGCGATCTCCGACCGCCCGTTCCCGTTACGTTTTATTGCTGTTGATAAACGCGGATGTAATCAACTTCGAGTTGACTGACGAGTGTCTGGCTCGACAGGACGGAGCCCCAGTCGCGCTCCCATTGGTTGTCGACCATCATGTGAAGAATCAGCTGCATCGGGCCACTCTCGATCGTGCTGGTGTTGCCGTCGAATTGCCCGCACTTTACGCCATCGACGTACCACGCCACGTGGGTCGCCTGCCAATCCATTCCGAGCCTGACGAAGTCAGTGGAGTAGTCCTTCGCCGCGCACGCGCCGTTATTGTGCAGGCCGTTGTTCGGCGTGTACGAGGTGCTCCGGCCGTTGTAGTGGTAGGTCATGAACATCGTGTCGGGATGGCCGCCGAGGATCTCGACGATGTCGATTTCGGTGTTGTAGGTGAAGCTCGGATTCGTCGGCAGCATCCAGAAGGCGGTGAAGAATCCCGGGATCGCGGGAAATTTCACGCGCGACTCTATGTAACCGTAGGTGAACGGGAACAGATACGCCGAGCCATTGTCCGCTCGGGGCCGCGCGGTCGATACCAGTCCCGCCTTGTAGGTGCATTGCCCCTGATAACAGGCGCTGCTCGCGTACGGTGGTGCGAGCGGTTCGGCGATCAGTTTGGCGGTGCCGTTACTCACCTGCACTTGCGAGGGGAGGTAACGCTCCTTGCCGGTATTGAACGACGCAGTGCAGGCGCCGTAGTTCCAGTCGAAGCACGGCGTCAGCTTGGTCGCATCGAGCGTCGTGCCGTTGAACTCTTCGGCGTACGTCAGCTTCCATTGTTTCCCGCTCGCCGCGGGAGCAGGTGGTACTGGAACGCAGTTCGGAGCCACGCCAATCTGGCCATCCGTACATGCGGTGCCGTCGACGACCCGAACATTCGTGGGCGGCCGCGGAATACCGGACTGCGCGATTGCCGCCGCGAGAACCAGCCATCGAAGATTTCCCATAGTTCATCCTCGCCGCGCGAATTGACGTGTGGTCTGAAGACCAACGACGGCCATGTGGAGATCGCCTCTGGTGCAGCAAGATGGACGCCACCTTCCCCTGGTAATCCCTGGCGGAATCCGAATGATTCACCGCGTTCCGCTGGAGTGTTCCGGGCACCAGCGTCGATCATGTCGTATCCGGACCAGATCTGTGAAAATGAGGACGATTGGGCCCGGTACCATCGAGTCGGCCGACAAACAGCATGTCCTCGAACACCCGCTTTCTGCACGTTGCGAACGGCACATCCACGACCCGGACCATTGAAGCTGCCGGCATCGCTGGCGACTGGTCGATCTGGGCGGATCCGCTCTACGAGGGGCCGGTCCCTGCTGGACTCACCGATGCCGAACTGCTCGACGTGAGAGCGAGGTACCTCGCGGGACCAGGTGATCTCGATTGGGCGGCATTGGGGGGTGCGAATCCGTCCCTCGATCCGGTGAACGACATGCGTCAGTGGCGTGCAGCCATCGAAAACCACGAACGATACGACGAGCTCGTCCTCTGGTTCGAACATGATTTGTTCGATCAGTTGAACCTGATTCAGCTGCTCACGTGGATTCGTGAAAATTTGGCATCAACGAAGGCGGTGTCACTCGTCTGCATCGGCTCGTATCCCGGTCGCCCGAACTTCAAGGGGCTCGGTGAGCTGACCGCGGGTGAGCTCGCGCCCTTGTTTGGGACGAGACAGCCCGTCACCCAGTCACAGTTCGACGTCGCCGGGCGCGCGTGGCGGGCGTTTCGCGCATCGGCGCCTGACGCGCTCGACGCATTTCGCTACGAAGACACGTCAGCGTTGCCGTACCTGGCGCCTGCGCTCGTCCGTTTCCTCGAAGAGTTTCCCTGGACGACCGATGGCCTGTCGCGGACCGAGCGTCGCCTCCTCACGCTGGCTAGTGGCGATGGGATTACCCTGTTGAAGGCGTTTCCTCAGATGCACGAGGGAGAGCACGCCTACTACGCCACCGACGCGACGCTTGCCGCCATGGGAGAGAGCCTGTCGCGGACGTCGCCGCCGCTTCTCTCACTCGATCTGACGATGAATCGACCCGCCATGCTCCGCGGACACATCAGGCTTACCGAGACCGGTCGATCGGTGCTGTCCGGCGCTCTCGACAAAGTGGCGGCCTGCGGCATCGACAGATGGCTTGGCGGAGCGCATTTGCAGAGTGCCGGCACGGTCTGGCGCTGGGATGATGCGCGTCAGCGAATCACGACCTGAGGCCCGGGCGGGAAGACAGCGTCGGCCGCGCCCGGCAAAATCGGGCGCAGCCTGCGCTGTGACTGACCTCCGCTACGCGTGTTCCAGCCAACGCCGTCTAACCGTCAGCCCGATTGCCGACAGGATCGACAGCACTCCGATGAGTCCGACGAGAGGCTGCTGACTCGCGGTCTTCGGCAGCTTCTTCGCTGGTGCAGCCGCAGCGGATGCCGTGGCTGCTGGTGCCGTCGCTGATGGTGCGGTGCCGGACGTTCCCGTGCCTGATGTGGCGGTGCTCTTCGTCGCCGTGCTCTTGGCCGGCGTGCTCTTCGCCGCGGGCGGTTCGGTGGAGGTTGGGGCTGCCGCCTCCTTTGCGAGCGTGGCCTTCACCTGCTGTTCGGTCACCACTTTTGGCGGATGCGTGGTGACGATGGTTGCCGTCAGTCTGTCGCCGGTACGAAGATCCGAGAACGAAATCGGCCGTCCATCGCGCATGATCGTCGCCCCGCGCTGGTCGGCGTCAGCTGCCGAGAACATCCTGATGCCGTTATCGGTGCGAACCGTGATGCTCGCACCTGACGCCTGCATCACCGTGCCGTTTCTCACCTCGGTGACCGTCACTGGCGTCGTGGTGGTCTTGGTGGTGATGTGGGCTGTGCCCTTCATGCCCGGCTTCAGGTCGTGTACGGACATCTGCTTCCCATCGACGTCAAACATGAAGTCGTCCGGTACAGTGAGTTCCCTGTTCCCCTCCGGCAGCTTCACCACGAGCTCATTGCCGTTGACCGCGATCACTTCGAATTTTTTCGTTTGCGTCGCCGTCGTCGTCTGCTGGGCCGACACACCGGCGGATACGTACAACAGTGTGCTGACGGCCAGCACCACTCGTGTGAACACCCGAGCCATAAAGCCTCCTTAGCCCTTTCGCAGAGTGACGCCAGGCTGGCGTACCGCGCGGACGATGAAACGTTGCGGGGCCGAGCCGATGAAGTAGAAGGGATAGCAGGTGACCAGCGTCAGCGATTGGACCGGTGTGGGATCGAGAACTGAAACATCTTCCGGGTCAACGATCCATGTTCGCTCGACCCGATAGAGTTCACGTCCCTTGCGCGTCTCGAGCTCGATCGGATCTCCGGCGGCGATGTCCTTCAGACCCCGGAAGAATCCGTCGCGATGACCGGCAATCCCGATGTTGCCGTTCGTTCCCGGCAATGCCGTGTCATCGATGTGACCGACGGCCCGGTCGAGCACGAAATCATCCGTACCCGGCAACACCGCGACTTCGAGTCGAAAGCGGGGAATGCGAAGCACCGCAAGCGGCGGCGGAGCCGGCCGGGCGAGCGCGGCGCGCCACGCCTTGACCCGCTTGAGGTCCCAAAGTGTCAGGTCTGGAATCGCCGTCTGCGGCAGCGATCTCGTTCTCGTGGCGTGAACGGCTTGTCTCGGTTGCGACGCGCGGAGCGCATCGAAGCGTTCCAGGTCTTGCCGAGACCCAAGCAGGCCGACGACATGAACCGCCCACCAGATCGCGAGCGCCCCGAGGCCGAGTGCCCACGCCACGCGTTCGGCGAACAACCACGCGCCCCGAATCCGAACGTGTTGGTCTACCCGATCGATGTGATGCAATTTCGACGACATCCCTGACTCGGCCCGCATACACGAAAGCTGCGTTATCGACGTACGCGGGAGGGCAAGTTATATGCCGTAACGAGGGGCGCGATTTTGCGCCTGTTCGGGAGAGTCGACTCGACAGCGCAGCCTTGAATCGCATGGGCGATTGTGGAGGTCCCCACGGCATTGTGTGGGTTCGCGAGTGCCGCCACTCCCAGTGGCGGCACTCGGGATCGGACGACTCGGGTTCACTGGCGAACAATGACAGCCTCGGCCGCGCCCACCAAGCGCGGGCGCGGCCTTCGGCTGTGACTGACGCGACTAGCGTTCCAGCCAGCGTCTTCTGGTCGTCAACGCGATCGCCATGAAGAGCGATACCAGGCCGATTGCCATCACCAGCGGCTGCTGGCTGGCCGTCTTGGGCAGCTTCTTCGCCGCCGGTGCCGCTCCGGCGCCTGGCGAAGCCGCGCCTGCGGTCGGCGCCGCGCCCGCGCCTGCGGCCGGTGCCGTGCCCGACGTGGCGGCACTCTTCGCTGCGGGTGCGCCAGCTGGCGCCGCTCCGCCTTCCTTGGCGAGAGAGGCCTTCACTTGCTGTTCGGTCACAACCTTCGGCGGATGTGCGGTGACGATCGTGGCCGTCAACTTGTCGCCCGTATGGAGATCCGAGAAATCAAGCGGCTGACCGTCGCGCGTGAGTTTCACGTTGCGTTTTTCAACGTCGCCCGGCGAGAACATCTTAATGGTGCCCTCGGCGGTCTTCACGATCAGGCTCGAGCCTGACGCCTGCATCACGGTTCCGTTCTTTACTTCAGTCACTGTGACGGGCGTGACGGTCGTTTTCGTCGTGATGTTCGCCGTGCCCTTCATACCCGGCTTCAAGTCGTGCACGGTCACCTGCTTCCCGTCGACATCGAACTTGAAATCCTCCGGCACGGTGATCTCCTTCGTGCCCTCCGGCAATTTCACGACGACCTGGTTGCCCGTCACCGAGATCACCTCGAACTTCTTCGTCTGTGTCGTGCTGGTCGTCGTCTGCGCCGACGCAAGGGCTGACAGACACAAGAGCGTGCCGACGGCCAGAATCACCCGGCTTGCTACACGAGCCATAGGAACCTCCTCCAGTTGAATTGGGTTGTGAACGCCACGGGTGTACCGCGCACGTGGCTGCGCGCTGTCGAATGCCGCGTGAGAGAACATTGATGCCTTACCCTTTCGGAAGTTGCGTCCCGGGTACGCCGCGCACCGCGCGTACGATGAATCGCTGGGGCGCCGAGCCGACGAAATAAAACGGATAACAGGTGACCAGCGTCAGCGATCGAACGGGGGTTGGATCGAGCACCGAGACATCTTCCGGGTTGACGATCCAAGTCCGCTCGACGTGATACGTCTCGCGTCCCGTGAGCGTCTCGAGCTCGATCGAGTCGCCGACGGCAATATCTTTCAGGCCTCTAAAAAATCCATCACGATGACCGGCGATTCCGCTATTTCCGTCCGTGCCTGGCAGCGCCGTGTCTTCGATATAACCGACGGCCCGATCGAGCACGAAATCGTCCGTGCCCGGCAACACTGCGACCTCCAGCCGGAGGCTCGGAATACGCAGAATCGCCAGGGGCGGAGGAGCCGGGCGCGTCAACGCGGCTTGCCAGGCCGTGACGCGTTTCACGTCCCAGAGCGCGAGATCCGGCGCGGCCGCTTCCGGAAGTGCGGCGCGTCGTGTCGTCGGCTCTGCCCGCGACGTTCGAAGCTCGGCGAACCGCTGAAGGTCTTGGCGAGCGCCCAACGTTCCGGCGACGTGGATCGTCGCCCAGATCGCGAGCGCTCCCAGGCCGAGCAACCAGGCTGCGCGTTCCGCGACCCGCCACGCCCGTCGCGCGCCCGGGCGCTGATCTACCCCGCTGGGCTGTGACACTTGTTACGGTCTCATTCACACGGGCTGACATACACCAGCGCCGAGTTGTCGAGCATCGCGTGGCGCAAGCTACGTACCGGCGGGTGGGACCAGGATTTCGGCCATTAACGGCCGTCTCGCCGCGACACGCGGTGGATTTCCTCCGGATTACCGGGGCGCCCCACGAAATCCTGTGGCTGGGCTGGTTGGTGTTAAGTCTTGTTCGCCTTACCTTTTCCTCTGTTTTACTGTGTGATCCTCGGCGTGAATTGTCCGCCGTGTACTAAGGTGTCGAGGACCTCACTCGTTCGAGCAGGACAGGCGCGACCTTTGTCGGGTGTCAGGTTATCGTGCTCCGATTCAATCATCGGCAACGCTTCCACAGATCCTGGTATCTGATTCAGCATCGTCCATACGCCGGCGGGCGGTGAAATTGTGTCGATGAAGCCCAGGCCCGCCATCACCGGTGCCTTGATGCGCGATGCGAAGTTGACGGTATCGAAATAGAGAGCGGTCTTCATGATGTCCGGGTTGTCCGAAGGCCAATTGGGGTAACCAGCCTTGCGACCGTGAAGGTCGCCATTGCTGTCGGCTCCAGCAGGCACGCAAACGAGGACCGCGCTGATCTTGTCGGGGCGCAGGCCAGCGAGCGCGAGGCTCTGTTGGCCGCCCATGCTGCCGCCCATCAACACGATCGTCTTCCCATCCCAGTCCGGTCGCGTGAGCAGATAGTCGAGCACACGCGAGTCGCGCAGGTACATGTTCAGGAAATACGACGTCTCGCGATCGGTGTTGCCGATCGCCTGATATGTGCGAGGCACGTTGCCTGACGGATCTGAGGGCAGCTTGTCATGCGAGTCCACGTTCAGGCTGAGCCATCCTTCGCTGGCGCGGCGGGCAACCGTGTTCACGTTCAACGCGTAGACGCCTGCATATTGCAGCTGGATGACGGCAGGAAACTTCCCGTCTCTCGCCGGCGTCGCCAGATAGCCGTGAGCGGTCGATCCGAGCGCATCGAGCTGGAACATCTTGATCTCTACGCCGGGTGTGTCGGCTTCGACTGACGTCAGCACCGGGTTGATGGGAATCTTTGCTTGCGCGGCAAGCTTGCCATCCCAGAATGCGTCGAAGTCGGACGGGCGAGGTGCCGACAACCCAATTTTTCTCGGCGCCACCGCAGCGCCCACGGCATAGAAGCCCGTGTTTCGTCCGGTGTTGCCTCCAGTGAAACGCGGCGTCTCGGCCGAGCGCGTTGTCGCTGCCGGTCCGAGATCGTCGTACGCTTCGATCGCGACATAGATCATCTCTGGCTGGTCGCCGACGATGTCGATGGTGGCCTTGCCGCTGGAAAGATCGAGCTTGCCTTCTTTGAGAACCACTGCGTTGTTGCGGCGAATCGTCCACTTGTACGCGTACGTCGGTACGGTGAGGCCCGGCGTGACCGTCCAGCCGACCGTTTCACTGACGTCGTACACGCCACTGGCGTGGTAGGGGGTGAACGCGAGCCGCTCCGCGATCGGCGCTCGCTGTGCCGACAGCGATGCCCCCACCAACAACAGAAGAACGAGGAGACTTCGCACCGAGCGATTCATGCGACCTCCGTCACCGATTCGACCCAGACAGACGCAGAAAATACGGATGGGCCCGTCCAGACCGTCATTCTCCATTTCGCCGATGTGGATGGTCCAAAACCTGTTCAAAGTGTAATAGCATCACCAGGTCCCGCACGACCTTTAACGTGGAACGGCGCTCGACTTCTTGGCCGGGCACCCCGCGTCACCTTG
>JBPYFA010000243.1:0-11531 GCA_051986585.1 Vicinamibacterales bacterium
CTGGGTCGCCGAACGGTGCGACGGACGGTTCGAAGGGCGCGCCGCCGTCAAGCTCCTCAACATTTCGCTGATCGGCCGTGCCGGCGAAGAACGGTTCAAGCGCGAAGGAAACATCCTCGCGCGGCTCACCCATGCGCGAATCGCGCATCTCATCGATGCCGGCGTGTCGCCAACCGGCCAGCCGTACCTCGTGCTCGAGCACGTCGACGGACAGAACATCGATCGCTACTGCGACGAGCGCGGACTCGCGATCGAGGATCGCGTCCGGCTGTTCCTCGACGTCGTCGACGCCGTCGCCCATGCGCATGCGAATCTGATCGTTCACCGCGATATCAAGCCGGCCAACGTCCTGGTCAGCACGGAAGGCCAGGTCAAACTGCTCGATTTTGGCATTGCCAAATTGATTGAGCCGGATGGGGCGTGGACGGGAAGCGATGCGAGCGCGCTGACCCGTGAGGGCGGCGCGGTGTTGACGCCCGAGTACGCGGCACCAGAGCAGCTCTCCGGTGGCGCGGTGACAACCGCCACCGACGTCTATGCCCTTGGTGTGCTGCTGTATGTTCTCCTCAGCGGGCGACACCCCGCCGGTGAAGCGCTGCGCTCGCCAGCCACACTGATTCGGGCCATTGTCGACGAGGAACCGCCGCGGGTGTCGGACGTGGTTGCCTCCGATGATGCGCAGCAGTCGCTGGAACGGCATGCGCGAGCGTGCGATACGACCCCGGCCCGATTGCGGCGGTTGCTTCGCGGCGATCTCGACACCATCGTGTCGAAGGCGTTGAAGAAGAACGCCGACGAGCGTTACTCGTCGGTCACCGCGCTGGCTGACGACCTCCGCCGCTTCCTGCGCCACGAACCGATCAGCGCGCGGCCGCCGTCGATCGGGTACCGGACGGTCACCTTTGTTCAACGGCACGTAGTCGGCGTGTCGATGTCGGTCGCGGTCGTCTTGCTCGTCACCGGACTGACCATTGTCCACACGCGGGGGTTGTCGGCCGAGCGAGACCGCGCGCAGCGGGAGACGGCAAAGGCCGTCAAGATCAGCGAACTGCTGATGGGCGTGCTGAGCAGCGCCGATCCCTACACGATTCGCGAAGGACAGGGAGAACCGACTGTGCGCGCCGTGCTCGACGCCAGCGCAGCGCAGGTGCAGACGGAACTGGCCGATCAGCCAGAGTTGCAGGCGCAAATGCTGACCTCAATGGGACGGACGTATCGGCGCTTGGCGGCGTACGACACGTCGCAGCACCTGCTCGAACAAGCGCTCGTGATCGGGCAGCGTGTGTTTGGCCCGGAGGACGCACGCGTCGCACTGACGCTCGACTATCTCGGCGTCGTTCTGGCCGACCGGGACGACTACGCGGCGGCGGGACAACGACTCGAGGAAGCGCTGCGGATTCGGCGCAAGGTCCTCGGGCCGGAGCATGAGGATGTCGCGGTCACGCTCGCCGAGCTTGGGCGCGTGTATCAGGATCAAGGACAGAACCAGCGCGCCGAGCCGCTCCATCGCGAAGCGTTGGCGATCCGGCAAAAGGTGCTCGGAGAGAATCACCGGGAAACGGCGGTCAGCGAAAGCGATCTCGCGTCGGTCCTTCGACTGAATGGCGATCTCGATGGCGCTGAGGCGCTGCTGAAACAGTGCCTGGACACCAATCGCAAGACCCGCGGCGACGATCATCCGAACACGTCCACCACGTTGCACGATTTGGCCTTGATCACCGCGTCGCGCGGCGATTACCGGTCGGCCGAGACGCAGCTTCGTAAGGTGCTGGCCACGGAGCGCAT
Source organism: Vicinamibacterales bacterium (assembly GCA_051986585.1). Lineage (GTDB taxonomy): Bacteria > Acidobacteriota > Vicinamibacteria > Vicinamibacterales > 2-12-FULL-66-21 > JALZOC01. Next base: position 1,786 of record JBPYFA010000243.1, read on the forward strand.
CACGCTCGGCGACCGTCATCCGGTCGTCGCCACCACGCTCAACAGCCTGGCCAGGGTGCTGATCGAATTGCATCGCTACGACGACGCCGCGTCCGCGCTCGACGAGGCGCTCGACATCGCGCGCGCGTCGCTCGGAAATGATCATCAGCTGGTCGCGATCTATTCCCTCAACCTCGGGTCGGTACAATTGGCGCGGCATCGACCGGCCGAAGCGGAGACACTGCTCCGCGAGGGCCTGCGCATTCGCGCCCGCGCTTCTGACGTGGTGCCGAGCCGTCGGCGAATGTTCGTCGACGACGACTGGAGCCTTGGCGCGGCGAAGAGCCTGTTGGGCGCGACGCTCGTGTCGCTCGGCCGGTACAACGAGGCGGAAACGGTGCTGCTCGACGCTCGCGGCGATCTCGCCTCGCTGCGAACACCGCAGCCGCTCGCCATGAAGGCCACACTGACGCGGCTGGTCGACCTGTACGTCGCGTGGGGCAAGCGCGATCGCGCCGAAACGTATCGAGCGCTCCTCGGGTCCTAATCACTCCGAGGGGCTTCGCCCCTCGTCCGCCTTCGCCAAGGCTCCGGCAAGACCTCGCCAAAGCCCGACGCTGTCGCTGCCGGGCGGCGGCGGGGACTCCCCAACACGCTCTCTCGCGAGCCGCTTCGCCGGCTCGCTTCCGCCTCCGCGCAAGCGCTATGGCGCGACCTCGCCGAAGCGTTAGCGAAGGCGGGCCGCTCGCGTCTTTCGGGGCGCGCTTGCCTCACCAGCGCACCAGCGACTCGCTCGCGTCTCTTCAGGACTAACTGGACTCATCTGTCGGCTTTCGTCTGCGTAATCCGTTTCTGGAGGTAGGAAACGGATCAATTGAAGAAATGGAGCGTATGACGATGTGTCCGAAATTGAGAAGTGGCGTCCTCGCCATCATCCTGTCGATGGGTGCGGGCGGCGTGCAGGCAGCCGATCAAATTGTGCGACCCGTGGTTCCATCGGACCTCGAATTGTCGAGCGCGTACAAGTTGTTCTTTGCCGGACATGCGGTCGGCACTCAGAACTACATTTGCGCACCGGCGGCAGTTCCGGCGGGTGTCGACTGGCTGTTCATTGGACCGCAAGCGACGGTGTTCGATGCGACTGGCGAGCAGATCCTCACGCACTTTCAGAGCCGCAACCCGTTGCCGCCCGACGCGCTGCAGGCAACGTGGCAGCACTCGCGCGACACGAGCGCCGTCTGGGCAAAACGACTTCGCGGCTCGACCGATCCTGCGTATGTCGCACCGGACGCGATCGAGTGGCTGCTGCTGGAGGTAACGGCGAGCACCGCGGGGCCCAATGGCGGCGTCAAGATCGCCGGGACGGTCTACGTGCAGCGGGTCAACACGGTGGGCGGAGTGAAGCCTCCCTCGCTCGACTGCACGCCTGCAACCATCAACACGCGGCGCCTCGTGCCGTACGAAGCGGATTACTACTTCTACAAATAGAGTCGCCAGTTTCCAGTTGCCAGTTTCCAGTTTCCAGTTGCCAGTCAGGTTCCAAGCTGGCAGCTGGAACTGGAAGGCTCTCGTCACATTGTCCTTCTGGCCGAGCGGCGCGTCTCCAATCAAGCACAGCTCATCCGCCTACACGGTCGATCCGAGCCGTCATTCGTTCGCTTTGTCCGAGCGTCGGATGTGGCGCCCGATTTGCCTCGGGACGAATCGCTAGTCAGCGTCCACGCCAGAGCCTGCCGTCTCCAGGTGTTCCCGATGATTTCAAGAGCATCACTGGCGGCCGTGTCGCTGGCCAGCCTCGTGCCCTTCACGACTGCGGCATCGGACGTCGTCGATATCGCTGCTCGTCAGATTGGCAAACCCTATGTTTGGGGTGCAGAGGGACCGAACTCTTTTGATTGCTCGGGCCTGACGCAGTACGCCTATTCAGAAGTCGGTCTCGATCTGCCTCGCCGTGCTGTCAGCCAGTCGAAGATCGGCGAGCTCACCTACGGGCAGCTCCAACGCGGCGATCTCGTGTTCTTCTCAACCGATACTCGCCGGACCGAGGTGACGCACGTCGGTATCTATGAGGGGTCAGGGATGATGATCGACGCTAGCAAGCGGAACGGACGCGTCCGACGAGACGACCTGAACGATCCGTTCTGGACGGACCGGTTCATGTTCGCGCGGCGCGTGGGTTTCCTTGTTGCCGGCGGCCGCGGATCCGAGGGCCGCGAACCTCCAAGCACACGGCCCGGATCGTCAACCCGGGTCGATCGGAGAAAGATCGCGGCCGCCGTTGTTGAGGGAATCGCGGGCGTCCTGATTCGCCGACCGCGGAATTGACGATCGGCGTCCAGCGTCGACGGTGCCCACTCAATCGTATTCGTCGTGTCGGCGTACCCAGTACGGTCCCCGGCCGCCTTCGTCACGGCCCTTGGGAACGAGATCGAGATAGTGATAGTGGATGTTCAGTTTATCGTTCCCACGGTCGTAGCACGAATACGTGTGGAAGATCGCGCCGCTCGCATCTTTGAAGAAGATGCTGTGCCCTTCGCGTTCCGGCGCCAGCGGATCGCGCAACGTGAAGTTGTAGAACGCTCGCTTGTTTGCCATCTCTTCGGCGGTAAATGACGCCTGGTAATCGAAGTTGAAATCGGAGCCAGCAGAGGACACCCACTTGAACGTCCATCCCATTCGTCTCCTATATTCCTGCAGCTTGTGAAGCGGCGCGCGCGAGACGACGACCATGGTGACATCCCGGTGATTCAGGTGGACGCCGATGCCGCCGAATCCGTCGGCACGCAGTGAACAATGCGGACACCCGGCCTTGTCGTCTGGATGGAACATGAAGTGGTAGACGATGAGCTGGCTCCGTCCGCCAAACAGATCGGAGAGCGTTTCCGTCCCGTTTGGACCTTCAAAGTCGTAGCGTTTGGTGACGCGTTCCCAGGGCAGGCTGCGCTGCAGAAGGCTCATTTCATCGCATTGCTTGGTGAAGACTTTCTCCTGCTCGAGCAGCGCGCGTCTCGCCGTCAGCCATTCGTCGTGCGATACCACGGGATGATTTTCGACTGCAACCGGATCGGATGCCATCTCACGCCTCCATTCACCAATTCACCAGTTCACAATTTCGCTTCCCCTTTTCCCTTTTACCTTCTACCTTTGACCTTTGGGAAGGAAGGGATCGTATGGGATTGTTCGACGGCGTGCTCGGCGGGATCGTTGGTGCCGGCATGGTATCGGTCGTCAACGGGATTCTGGAACAGCAGGGGGGTGTGCAGGGGATCGTCAACCAGTTCGAGAAGAACGGGCTCGGTGCGACGGTCAGATCGTGGGTTGGAACCGGACCGAACCAGCCAATCACGCCGGCACAGGTACATCAGGGGCTGGGGCCAGAACTGCTTCAGCAGCTGTCGGCAAAGTCTGGCCTTCCGGTGCAGGAGCTCGCGGAGAAGCTGTCACAGGTTCTGCCGCAGGCGGTCGATAAGATGACCCCAAACGGCACGATCCCGAACAGCTGATTCGAGACGGCGCTAGCTCCTCAACTGTTTCAGCCGGTCGAAGTTGCCCTTCAGCGATTCGAGCGGAGGTACGCCTTCACGCTCGTATTCGATGATGTACCACTCGATCCCGCCGGTCGATTCCGCCGCCGTCATAATCGCCGGCCAATTGAGCTCGTCCTCCCCGAGGTAGGCGTCGGGGTTCTTCTTCGAAAATGGCTTCACGTGCATCGAGATGGTTCGGCCGGCATTCCGCCGAATGAGATCGAGGACGGTAACGCCTTCCATCTCCGACGCATTGCCGGTATCGAGCTGAAGAATCACATCCTTCGATGTCCGATCGGCGAAGACATTCCACCAGTATTCGCCGTCGATGCGATTGAAATCGGTCGTGTGATTGTGGTACCCGATCCGCATCGCGTGCGGCTTCACTTTGTCGGCCGCTTCGTTCACGGCGTCGGCGGTCTTCTTCAGGAGATCGGCCGACTTGTAGACCTCGGCGGGAAGGGAACGGATAATCAGATTTCGGTTGCCGATTGCCTGATTGAATTCGATCGTCGCGGCGAGCTTGTCCCCCTGCAGTTCGTCGAGCCGGTGATGAAACCCGCAGGGTTTGAGCCTGGCGGCGTCGAGATATTTCCGCCATTCGGCGCCTGATTTCCCGAACGCATTCTCGAGTTCGACCGCGTCGAAGCCAATCGCCGACAGCGAGTTCAGCGTGCCTGGAATCTCTGTCGCGAGTTGCTTCCGGACGCACCAGAGCTGCGTGCCAATGGGAATCCGCTTCCACGCGCGGACCGATTCATTCAGGGCCGGCAAGAACAGCGCGGAAGCCGCAGCGGCTCCGCCAATCTTGAGCATCTGACGTCGCGTCGGGTGCGATGACATGGACACGGTCCTTTCTCAGCGGCGTTCCCCAGCCGGGTCGCGGAGACTCACACAAACAGCGTGGACGCGCTGACGTTGGCGGGCAAGCTGCGGCCGCCGGAATAGGTCGGCTGCAGCTGGCCGTTGTTCCAACGGCGCGCTCGATACAACGTACAGAAGACAAAATCCGGCGCCGCCCCGCCCTGCCCGCCAACGAGTTCGCCACCCCGGCGGACGTTGTCCTGCATCCAGGCCGGTACCAGCAAGTGATACGGATTGCGCTGCACTTCCCCGACGTGAAACGACAGTGCCGACATCATGTCGGCGAGATCGGTGACGCTCGATTCGACCATGAGATTCGGAGTCGCCATCGCGCCCCAGAACTCGGTTTCCACGACCTGGCAGGAAAAACTCGCCGCTTGCCGCGCCAGTGCATCGACGACGAGATAGTGCGTGCCGATGTGGCTGCTGTTCCAGTCGGCATCGTGCGGAAAGAACACGACTGCGGGACGCTCGTCGGCAAGAATTCGGCCGATTACATCCACTGACGAGGACCAGTGCGCCGGCTCGTTGGTGCGGGTCATGACGTTGATCTGCTCGAGTCCGTTCGCGGCGGTCTGAATCAAATCGAAACCGAGATACTCGCACGCCGCCCTCAGCTCCACCAGGCGCGCCGCTTGCCTGGCCTTGTTACTCCCCTGCGTCACCGCAACATTGACAATTCGCATTCCGGATTCGCGCATGAGTCGCAACGCGAGGCCACCGATAATGCATTCATCGTCTGGATGCGGCGAAAAGATGAGCGCTTTGGGCGCGTCGGGCGCGATTGGTGGTTTCGGTTCGACCGGAAATCCACCGAGCGGGAAACCCCGCCCTTCGCTAACCAGTCGCGCGAGTTCAGAGACGTAGCGATGATACGGATTCATGATCGGTTGATGGCGGGAAGGCTGGCTGCCGCAATCGCCTGCCCATGGCGCTTGTCGTGTTCGCCGGGAACGTGAAATGCAATGTGATGCACAAGATCTGGAAATTCGACGTCGAGCACCTCGCGGGCGCCGGCGAGAATCACATCGCCGCCAGTGCCGGTCATGACCCGTCCGAGAACCAGCACGTGTCGAATGTCATAGAACGCCGCGAAGTGCGCGATGCCGTAGCCGAGATAGGTGCCAATGGTCTGGTAGATCTTCCTCGCGCGGTCGTCGCCGTCGAGCATGAGCGTCTGCACGAGCTTCAGCCGTTCCGGGAGCGGCATCCCCGCCGGTGAATCAATCCCCGCGGCCGGCATCAGACGGCCGACACATTGCTGCGAGAAATATTGCGCGCCTACACCATAGTCACCGGACCATTCATCGACCGGCGCGTCTGGATTGTAGTCAATCGGTACGAAGGCCAGCTCGTTGAGCCACGACGTAATATTGCCATCCGCCGTCACGTAACCGGCCGCGGTGCTGGTGCCAAAGGCGATGCCAAGAATCGCGTTCGCGCCGAGGGACATGGAACCCGCGAGAGCGGTGACCTCCCCATCATTGACAACCTCCAGGGGCACGTCGTTCCAGGCCCTGCGGACTTCGAGAAACACACCCCGCACTCGCGCGTCGAACACGTCGTCAGGCACGCCGCGAAACAGCGAACCGACTTTCACCCGATTGTTGACGTAAACACCCGCCGCGCTGCCACCGATTGCATCGACTCGCGGCAGGTGAGCCGCCGCCTTTCTGAGCGAGTCCATGATGCCGTCGAAGTGATACTGCGGATCCGGTTTGTAGTAAGGATCCCAGACCGTCTCGTCGCTGAAGACCACGACTCCGTCGATGAGCGCCGCCACTTTACGATCGCTGCCACCCAGATCGAAGCCAATCCGGCAGCCGTCGAGATGCCGTCCGAGCGGTCTCGTGGTCGCGTGTTCCGGCGGCAGGTCGCGCGTGTGCACCACTTCCAACGGATGATCGAACATCCGTTGTCCGACGACGTGCGCGTCGAACTTGCCAGTGGGCGTTTCGCGATAATGCTCGGCGAGACGATTCGCCAGCGAGACTGGGCCAGCGACGTAGATGCGCCAGCCGCCGCGAGACCAGAGCAGGAATTTCGCCAGCCGCTCGACGAACCTGAAATTCTCCGGCGCCTGCGGGTGAGATTCCGGCAACACGCGCGTGGCGACTCGAAAGACGGAACCGTCGGACTGCTCGAGCGCGAGACCGACCGGCACCGCTTCCCCGGTCGACTCGACGAGCGCCGCGAACGCCTTGACCGCGAGCACTGCCGGGCGAAAGGACGCATCGAGCACCGGTGCGACCCGCGGCGGCACCAGGAGGCCGCTCATCGTCCTGGTCATGAACACAATCCCGTCATGGCGCGCGATCTTAGCATTTTCACTCCGAGGGGCTTCGCCTCTCGGACTCCCCCACACGCTCGCTCGCGGGGACCCCAAAGCCCCGCTCCGCTCGCGTGGCTCCCTTCGCTGCGCTCGCTCGCGGCCTTCGCGAACGCTTCGGCGAGGTCTCGCCATAGCGTCGCTTGCAGGAACGGCCGTCCGGCAGATAAGGTTGACGGATGAGTCGTCCATTGCGAGTGCTCGTTGCCGGCGCCGGGAACATGGGGGCGAGCCATGCCCGCGCGTATCACAAAATGCCTGAATTCGAGGTCGTCGGCGTCGTGAGCCGCGGACCGAAGTCGCGTCAGGCCATCAGCAAGGAACTGGGAGGAGTCGCTGAATTCAGCGATTACTACTCGGCCCTGGCGACCAGCAAGCCTGACGTCGTCAGCATCAATACCTACCCTGAAACGCACGCCGCCTATGCGAAAGCGGCGATCGACGCGGGCTGTCATGTGTTCTGCGAGAAGCCACTCGCCGAAACTGTCGCGGAAGCTCAGAGCATCGTCGACGCCGCGCGAGAAAAGCGGCGCAAACTGGTGATCGGATACATCCTGCGTGTGCACCCGGCGTGGATCAAGTTCATCGAGATTGCTCGCACGCTCGGCAAGCCGCTGGTCATGCGCATGAACCTCAACCAGCAAAGCCATGGGCCGGCATGGGACGTTCATCGCAATCTGATGAAATCGATGAGCCCGATCGTCGACTGCGGGGTTCACTACGTCGACGTGATGTGTCAGATGACCGGCGCCAAGCCGATTCGTGTGTCGGCTGTGGGGGCGCGGCTCACCGACGATATCAAGCCTGGCATGTACAACTACGGCCATCTCCAGGTGACGTTCGATGATGGATCCGTCGGCTGGTACGAAGCAGGCTGGGGCCCGATGATGAGTGAGGTCGCGTTCTTTGTCAAAGACGTGATCGGGCCGAAGGGCTGCGTCTCGATCGTGAAGGATCCAAACGAGTCGTCAGCTCGCGGTTCGGACGACGTTGACAGCCATACGAAGACCAACTGCATCAAGCTGCACCACAGTGACATTGACGCAGCGAACGAGTTCATCAAACCGGATGAGTTGATCAATACGGAGGACGAGCCCGATCATCAGGGCCTCTGCGATCGCGAACAGGCGTTCCTGCTACGGGCGATTCAGCAGGATCTGGATCTCACCGATCACATGCAGGATGCGGTCAAGAGCCTGCGGATCGTGCTGGCGGCCGACGAAAGTGTGCGGACGGGGCGGATTGTCACGCTCTAGTTGCGCGGAGGGTTAGTGGACAACGAAATGTGTGACATGAAAATGAACCTGCGATCGCGTGCTCGACACCTCGCGAGACTTGGAAGCGCCGTCGTTTGTCTCGTCTTCACTTTGATGGGTTGCCGGTCGACGCCGGGAGCGCCCGCGGGCCCGGCTGCGGTGTCTGCCGACACCTGGGCGACGGTCGATGGCAAGACGATTACCCGCGACGATGTCGACAAGGCGTATCGCCGCACTCAGGACGACTCGCAGCCGCTCTCGGACGAGGAAATCCTCACCGCCAAGTTGGCGTTGCTCAACGACATGATCGTTCAGCAAATACTGATCGATAAGGCGGCGGCGTCCAAGATCGATATTTCGCAGAGCGATCTCGACGCGGCGTACGCAAATGCCAAGAAGAACCTCACTGACGATGCATTTCAACAGGAGCTCAAGCGGCGTAACCTGACGCCTGAGGACATGCGTGAAGGCCTCCGCCGCGAGCTGCTCGCTCAGAAAGTAGTCGAGCAGGAAGTCGGATCGAAGATTTCGGTGACCGACAAGGAAATCAATGATTTCTTCTCGACCAACCGCGCCCAATTCAATGTCGCGGAAGAGTCGTATCACATCGCGCAGATCGTGGTGACTCCGGTGCGTGACCCGCAGCTGGCCAATGGCACAGGCGATGACGCGACCACTCCACAGGCAGCCGCCGCAAAGGTTCGAATGCTGATGGAGCGCCTCAAGGCGGGCGCGTCCTTCCGCGACCTCGCCGTCGGCTACTCAGAGGACCCCGAGTCGGCGCCGCGCGGCGGCGATATGGGATTGATACCGGTCTCGAAGCTCAAGCAGGCTCCGCCGGCGCTCCGCGATGCGGTGTTGAACAAGCAACCGGGTGCCGTGAACGTCGCGGCCGTCGGTGGCGCATACACGCTGGTGCTCGTCGTCGCGCATGAGCCAGCAGGCCAGCGAGACCTCTCAACGCCAGGCGTACGTGAACGGATCAGCGAGACAATTCGCGCCCGGAAGGAGCAGCTGCTCCGGGCGGGGTTTCTCACTGCAATCCGGACCGACGCCAACGTCGTCAACTACCTCGCGCGCCGCGTCGTCGAGGCCAGAGGCGCCATTCCATCGTCTCAGCCCACGCCGGCGCAGCCGGCGAAGAAGTAGGCTGCCGAAGCAGCAACCGCAAGAGGATCGTCGCATGCAACGTCCTTCAGTTGCCTCCGGGCTCATGTTCATCGTTGCGATCGTGTTTGGCGGGTTCGCCGCCCAGCGCGGACAAGTGCCGGATCCGCTGGTGCGCGAGGATGCGACGGTGAAGCTCGCGCCGCACACATATGTGATTCCGGACAACAACGTGGGTCTGGTGCCGAACGTCGGCATCATCGTTGGCTCTCGTGGCACGTTGGTGATCGATCCAGGGCTCGGGCGCCGCAATGGTGAAACCGTCTTGCGCGAGGTGGGAAAGGTCAGCAAGAACACGGATCTCTATATAGCGACGACGCATTTCCATGCCGAGCACACGACCGGGTACATCGCATTCCCCGCGTCTGCGAAATACATCAACTCTAACGTTCAGGAAGCAGAGTTCGAGCAGGGGGGCATGCAAATGGTGCAGATGTTCTCGGGGCGTTCGCCGGCGACGGCGGAAATCCTGAAGGATGCCGCGCGTCGCCCGGCCACGATCACCTTCGACCGCGACTACACGCTCGATCTTGGCGGCGTCCGGGTGCGCTTTCTGCTCGTCGGCCCGACCCACACCAAGGGTGACACGGCGTTTTTCGTCGAGCGAGACAACGTTCTGTTCGC
>JBPYFA010000244.1:0-39355 GCA_051986585.1 Vicinamibacterales bacterium
CGGATGACGGCGCATCAGATGGTCTGCCATCTCGGCGACTGCTGCCGCATGGCCACGGGGGAGAAGCAGGTCGGCCCTGCCTCGGGCTTGCTGCACCGGACCGTGATCAAATGGATCGCACTCTATGCGCCGATGCAGTGGCGGCCAGGCATCGTGACCAGGCCGGAAGTCGATCAAGAAGGCGGGGGCACACATCCGGGTGAGTTCGCCGCCGACGTCGCCAATGCGGAGCAGCTGCTCGCAGCGTTACGGGCGAGAAAGCAGCGGGCCGAGTGGCCGGAGCATCCAATCTTCGGCCGAATGTCGAGAGAGGATTGGCTGCGGTGGGCGTACCTTCACACGGATCATCACCTTCGGCAGTTCGGGGCGTAGAGGCAACGGAGGGGGCGGAGTTCACACCGAAGGAACCAAGTAAACGGAAACGAACGGAGGTTTGCCTTCGTTCACTTCGTTCCTTCGGTGTGGACTCCGTTGCCTCCGCCCGCTCCGTTGACGCCGCATGCGAGAATAAGGGCGTGGCCGAACGCGAGGATGAAGATATCGCGGCCGAACACCAGCGGTTGCGACGCGAAGTTGAGGCCCTGCAGCGTGAGCACGCAGCGCTGGAGCGCAAGCCCGTGGACACGGCGGAGCACGAGATCCATCGGCAAAAGCTGAGGGAGCAGATCGAAAAGCTGCAAGCGCACGTTCGCCGGCTGCGTTCCCAACGCGATCCCCTCTGATTCATCTTCAGCCGCTCTGATTCTTTCGATTTGCGCTGTGCGCCCCGGCGCACACTGCTGCGATTCGGCCTTATGACCAAATCGCATACGCGATCCGCCCCAGCCCATCCACGGAGCGTCACTTGACTTTTACTTCACGGTCACAGTGGCTTGACAACTGTGCAATACTGAGCGGCGGCGACGAGCATGAGTTCCAGGCGGGCCGAGTCACGTCGTATCGAGAGTCACAGGAGCGGCAGAATGCGTGCTCGTGTTTTGATCGTTGATGACGACGAGGCCTATCTGGAAGGCATGAAGGAACTACTCGAGGAAGCGGGATACGACGTCTCGCTCGCGAGTAGTTACGACGCGGGGAAACACGAGCTCCGCGAGCATGCACCCGATCTGCTCATCATCGACGTCCGCCTCGGCGCCTTCAACGGCCTCCAGCTGATTTCGACCGGGCAGACCCACATTCCGGCCATTGTCGTCACCGGATTCGACGACACCGTCCTCCGCGCGGACGCAGGCGGCTTTGGCGCCAGCTACGTCGTCAAGCCGATCAGACCGGCTGCGCTGCTGGCACTCATCGAAGAGCGGTTGGCCGCGCCCAGTCACGAAGCGCACTCGATCGATCAGCTCCCGGATCCCTCGCCGGAGATCGACGAGCACGCGTAGCTGTCCGGTGCACAGCATCTGCACCAGCCGGATTGACATCGCGCCGATCGACCAGTCGCTCCATCGTCGAGCCTGAATCTCCCCATCACGTAATCTCAGTTGCATAGCGCGCATTCGCGCGCCAACGGTGACGGCGCATGTCGACGCTGAGATGTCACCGCTACTTCAAGAAGCCGCTCTTCACGGTCACCGTCGAACTGAGCTCGTCGTTCAACGGATCGTCCAGCGCGAGCAGCTGCCGCAGCTCCGGTGACAGCTCCGCTTGTACCCCCGGCCGCAGTAGCCGCTTTTGATACTGCTGCTGCGGTTTGTCTCGCCGGCAGTAGAACGCATGCATCGCCAGCCGTGGCGCGCTCGTTCGATTCGCGGTCCCGCCGTGCCAGAGATGCGCGTTCATGACGACGATGGTGCCAGCTGGAGCGATGAGCAGCGTCTCTTGTGGATGTGGCGCATGCGGATCCTCGAGCACATCCTGCGGCCGCGTTCCCCATCGGTGAGAGCCCGGGATCATGCGCGTCGGCCCGTTGTCGCGAGTGAAATCATCGAGCAGCCAGATCGTATTGCAGACCCAATAACCGTTGCTGTCGGGAATGGCCCCCATGTCGACGTGGAGCGGCTGCCCGACATCCGTCCCCGGGTCCGCCGATCGCGCGTTAAGGCTGCTCAACTTGCAGTCGCGGCCGACCACGTGCTTGACCAGATCCAGCATGGCCGGAAAGGCGATCGCTTCGCGGAACACCGCCCCCTTGTCGACGAGGTTCGCCAGCCGGTGCGCGTGCGCCTCGGTTCGAAACTCGCTCCCGGCGCGATCCCCCTCGTCTTCGAGCAACTCCAGAATCCGGGTACGAAGCCGCCGCTGAAGATCCGCGGGCATCGCACCTTCCAGCACGATGTACCCCTGCTCGTCGAGCTGCTGTTTCTGCCTGTCAGTGACCATCACTCTCAGAGTATGTACCCGTCCGGAATGCCGGCGCGATTCTTTCGCCGCCCGATTGTTTGCCCGCATAATGTGCGAACAATGCGGACCAACCTCGAACGAAGGGGATTTCTTGGCGCGCTCGCCACCGCCGCGCTCGCGGCTGGGTGCCGTCGAGCCGACCAGCCGCGTGCAATCGTGCTGCGGCTCTCCCACTCGATGTCGGCCGGCCCCACTGCGCTGCACGTGTTCGGCAACACATTCCGCGAACTGGCGGAACGAGCCACCGACAACGCGGTCACGATCCGAATCTTCCCCAGCGGCACGCTGGGACAGGAACGCGAGGTCGTCCAGCAGGTGCAGGAAGGGCTGGTCGACTTCATGGTGTCGGGGACCGCAATCTGGGGCAGCGTCGCACCGAAACTTCAAGTATTCGATTTTCCTTTCCTCTGGCGCGACTGGGATCACGTGCATCGAATTGTGGATGGACCGATCGGGCGCGACGCGGCCGACTACGTCGAGCGTGCGGTGCGAATGCGCCCGCTGGCGTGGGGCGATTCGTTCGGGTTCCGTCAGGTGGTCACTCGTTCCCGCGACGTCAGCGAGCCAGGCCAGCTGGCGGGGCTGAAGATCCGGACAATCCAATCATCGATCTACGTGAAAGCGATTGAGCTGATGGGTGCCAGCCCGACGCCGATGGCGTTCGGCGAGGTGTACACGTCCCTCCAAACCGGCGTCATCGACGGCTACGAGCACGACGCCAGTACGACCGTGCAGCAGCGCTTCTACGAGGTTGCCCATCACATGGCGCGAACCCGCCACATCGCCGGCGTGATTGGCTTGTTCGGATCGGCGCGCAGCCTCGCTCGGCTGCCGAATGACATCCGCCGTACGCTCGAGCACGCCGCAGTAGCTGCGTCGGCGGCGCAGCGGGAGGTTGGACCGCGTGAAGACTCGGCGGCCACCACTCAGCTGTCTTCTCTCGGCATGACGATTCGCGACATCGACGACCGCGAGTTCCAGCAACGGGCCGAACGCCTTTGGGAAGCAGAGGCGCGCAGCCTCGGAGTCGGGGCGTGGCTCGACGCCATCCGGGCATGAGCAGCACCGCAGTCATCGACGCGCCAGCTCGGTCGCGCTGGACCGATCGGGTGCTCGCGATCTGTATTGCGGCGCTGATCGCGGCACAGGCCTCGGTCGTCGGCCTGCAGGTCATCGGCCGCCACGTCTTCCGGGAACCAATCCCCTGGACCGAGGAAATCGCACGCCTGTTGCTGGCGTGGCTCATGTGCGTGGGCGGCATCGCTGCGCTGCGGCAGGCGCAACATCCCCGCGTCACCGCGCTGCTGCGTCTCTTTCCGCCTGCCGAACGCGCGGCGATCGATCGAGGACTCCGGCTCGTGCTCCTCGCGTTCTTTCTCTGCCTGGTCGCACCGGCGTGGCAGCTCACGGTTGCGAGTGCGAGCGAGCAGCTTCCAGCGAGCGGTCTTTCCGGCGCCGCGATTTCCGCCGTTCTTCCGGCCGCGCTGCTCCTGATGTCCGCCGTCGTGGTCGAACAGCTCGCGGGTGAAGGCCTTGCGGTGTGGCGGGACGGACGACTTCTCGCGTGGGCGCTCGGCTCGGCCAGCCTCGCCATCGCCTCGGTGATCATTCCGATCGCGGCCGGCGCTCCCCCGATCGTCGTCTTGATCTCGGGATTTCTCGTCACGGCGGCACTCGGCGTTCCGCTCGCCTTCACGCTCGCACTGACGTCGCTCACCTATCTGCTCGGGATCGGCGGCGTCAGCCTGATCATCCTTCCGATCAAGATCCTCGGCGGCGTCGACTCGTTTGTCCTGCTGGCCATCCCGCTGTTCATCGTCGCCGGGACGTTGATGGAAGCCGGAGGCATCTCGGAACGAACCGTCGACTTCGCCATGGCCCTGGTCGGCCGGGTTCGCGGCGGGCTGGCGATGGTGGCAGTGGTGGCGGAGATTCTCTTTTCGGGGATCTCGGGATCGACCACGGCGGATGTCTCCGCGATCAGCTCGCTGCTCGTGCCGTCGATGCGCCGCGCCGGATACTCAGGCACCGAATCGGTGAGCATCGTCGCGGCGGCGTCGGCGATGGGCATTCTCGTGCCGCCCTGTCTCACCATGGTGGTACTCGGTTCGCTGGTCAACCTTTCGATCGTCACGTTGTTTCTCGCCGGATTCATTCCCGCGTTCGTCCTCGCGGTGGCGCTGCTCGCGCTCATCGCACTGCGCGCTCGTCGTCACCGCTGGCCGGTCAGTCAGCCGGTCACGCGGGCCGACGTCTGGCGGGCGGCGCGACGCGCCGCGATCCCGAGCGGTCTTCCCATTCTCCTGTTCGGCGGAATCTTTTCCGGCCTGACCACGGTGACGGAGGCGGCGCTTCTCGCCGTCGTGTATTCACTCGTCGCCGGCATTGCTCTCGGTGGCATCCGCCGCACCGGCCTGGTTGCCCAGCTCGCAGGGAGTGGTGTCGTCACCGCGACGACGCTGTGGGTGCTGGCCGCGGCATCCGCATTCGCGTGGATTCTCGTACGTGAGTGGGTGCCGCAGGCGCTCGGCGAGTGGATCGGGAACGCGGGCGCCGGACGCGTGGAATTCATGGCGCTGACGATCGCCCTGTTCGTGGTCATCGGTGCGCTGCTCGAAGGACTGCCGGCGCTGCTGATCTTCGGTCCGATCCTTTTTCCGATCAGCCGATCGATCGGCATCGATCCGGTGCATTACGGGATCGTGGTCATTGCGGCAATGGGGATCGCGTTCTTCCTTCCGCCAATCGGCGTCGGCCTGACGATCGCGGCCGGTATCGGCCGGGTCGACATCGACGAGGTGAGCCGCACGTACGTGCCGTATCTCGTCGCCCTGCTGATCGGCCTCGCCCTGATTGCGGCGTTCCCCGTCATCACGCTCATTCTCCCGCGGCTGTTGCTAGGCTATGGGGGGTGAACGGAAATTGCTGATTGCTGATCGGGCGTTCGCGATTCGTCCGCCTCCGCGCTTCGCGCTTCGGCGAGACAGGCTGCGATTCAAGAATTCGAGGATTCGCGGATCGAGAATCGCGATTTGGAGATTCAGGATCGGATTCGGGGATTCGAGGATTCGGGATTCGGCGATTCGGGATTCGAGGATTGGGGATTCGGGAGATTCGGGGATTCGAGGATTCGGCGATTCGAGGATTGGGGATTCGGGGATTCGAGGATTGGGGATTCGCGATTAGTGATGAGGGATAAAGGATTGTTCTGTTAGACTGTCGCCGCTTTAGAAGGAGGCACTGTATGCGGAAAACCCTGGCATGTGTCGCGGCCCTGACACTTCTTACGGCTCCTGCGCTGCTGGCGGATACCTACAAAGGCCGGATCAGCGATGGCATGTGTAAAGCGATGCACAAGGACGGCGAGCACGGAACGAAGAAGATGACCGACCGTGAGTGCGTCGAAGGCTGCGTCAAAGGCGGAGAGAAGTACGTCTTCGTCGGCGAGGGCGACAAGGTCTACAACATCGCCAACCAGGACCTGGCAGCGTTGAAGACCCACGCCGGGCACGAGGTCGTCGTCACTGGGACGGCGAAAGGCGACACGCTGACGATCTCGAAAATCGAGATGCCGGCGAAGAAGTAGGGAACTCGAGAATCGCGAATCCTCGAACCGCGAATCGCGACGAGCGACTCGCGGTTCTTTTTTTGCCTGTCAGAAATTCACTTTGAAAGAGAACTGCATCGATCGGTTGTCGACGATGGTCGACGTGATCCGCCCGGCGGTTGGCGAATCGAAATTCTGATTGGGGAATCCAAAGCCGGGATGATTGAACAGGTTGAATGCATCCCAGCGGAATTCGAAATTCGAGCGGCCCGCCATCGTAAACCGCTTTGATAACGACGTATCGACATTTACATGTCCCGGCGCATAAAGAATGCCGCGCCCGCTGTTGCCGTAGGTGTTTGCGGGCGGGGCCTTGAAATCCGCGGGGTTGTACCAGAGATCGACGGTTGGGTGATCGAGCTCTCCGGATCCAATGCGATCCGGCCAGCTCGGCGCGCCGTTGTTGACGCCGTTCTGCATGAAGACGGTGAACGGCCGCCCGGTCGTCAACGTCCCGATCCCGGCCAGCTGCCACCCACCGAGGAATGCACCCATAACTCCACCATCCTGGCCCCATCGCCGACCCGGCCCCCAGGGAAGCTCCCATACGCCGCTGATCACGGCGCGGTGTCTCACATCGAAGCCTGACGGCCCGTGGCCCGCCTTCAGGTTCGTGATGGTCTGCGGATTTCCAACCGCGCCGCCGCCGCTCGCCGCCGACCCACCGTAGTCGAGCGACTTGCCATAGGTGTAGCTCCCGAGGAACTGGACACCATTATGAAAACGCTGCGTCACTTTGAGCTGACCGCTGTGATAGGTGGATTCATTCCTCGGATCGCACTGCACCATGTTGTTCAGCCGATTGAGCGGCTGAATCAGCCGGCGTGACTCCTGCGATCCGAGGCCTGGCTGAACTTCATTGGGGTTGTAGCAGAGCACCATGTGTTTGCCGGCGCTGCCTGCATACGTCAATTCGACTGCCATCGCACTCAGCACCCGGCGTTCTACGCCGAGGTGCCACTGTTCCGCATAGGCGATTTCATTCTCGAACGAGTGTCCGATCACCCGGGGATTGGCGGCCTGCAGGTCGGCAGTCGTGATCGGCTTGACCTGAACGATCGGCGGAAATGGATCATCAATCGTTCGAACGGTGGAAAAATCGGTGGGGTTGGTCGCAAAGTTGACGTTCTGGGAAATCGTGTACGGCACCTGTTGGCCGATCATGTTCGACGCCGATGGCTGTTCGGGAAAATAGGTGATGCCGAAGCCAGTTCGAAGAATCGTTGACGCGTTGCCGAACAGGTCGTAGGTCAACCCCAGGCGCGGCGCAAACCCCTGCTGTGACTTCTTGTTCACCGACTTGCTCGCACCGTCCTCACCGGCGTAAATCAGCCGCAGGTTGACTGGATCGAAGTTCACGATCTTGTTGTGCTCCTCGGTTTCCGCGCCGAAGAACTCGTAGCGGAGGCCGGCGTTGACGGTCATCCGCGACTTGAACTTGAAGTCGTCCTGAATAAAAGTGCCGTGCTCCTGCGTCCGCAGGGTATACGGCTCGAGCAGGAATCCTCGTGCCGCGTTGTTGATATACCCGGTCAGCAGCGAGGCGATCCCCGATCCCCCTGCGTTGGTGCCGGGATTGTTGGTGTAGTTCCGGCCGAAGTTGATGGTGCCGCGGGTGTCGGTGTTCGTGAACGGCGATGGATACCGATCGACGAGCCGATATCCCACCTTCACCTGATGCCGTCCCTTCAACCAGACCAGCGCATCTTCGATTTGCCAGTGGAACTGCTTGGGATTGACCGGCAGGAACGCGGGGCCGCCAGAAATACCGGTGACGTCCGGCACGTTGATGTTGGGGAGGCCAGTCGTGAACTCGGTGACGTTGATGCCGCGAATCCCCAGAGAATCTGCTGCGTGGGTGCCGAAATCGGACTGAAACGTGAACGGCACCGTCTTCGCGTAACCCGTTCGCAGCTCGTTGACGAACGCCGGTGAGATCACCCGGGAATAGTTGAATGCCGCGCCATGCGTCGTCAGACGGGTATTCTGAATGCCGGCGACGAACGGACCGAGATCAAACTTCGCCGCCGCGTCTGACGGCGTCGGGAGACAACAGGCGGCCTGGCCCTGCGGCGCATCGAGCTTGAACTTGCCCCAGTTGAAGCGCACGAAGAACGAGTCCTTGTCCGATCCGCGATGATCGACGCGCCCCGAGAAGACGTTGTCGGTGGTGTCGCGGTTGACGGTCGACGTGTAGTTGTTGAAATTGCCCGGACCGTTCGGTAATGGATAAATGCTCGCGACGTTGCGGCCGACCGCATTGATCCGATTGGGCGGAATGACGTTGCCAGGAAATGGGTCCCGCAAGAACTGTGGGTTGGTGGCGCTGACTGGCTTCGTCGAATCGAAGTCGGGATTCGACCGGGTGGTCAGCGGATCATAAATGACGATCAGATTGCCGTTGGCATCGCGGAAGTCGCTGAAATCTCCGGCGCGGGTCAAGGTCGTCGGCACGGTGTTGACGAAGACCTGCCCGCGCTTTTCCTTCAGACCGGCGTAATCGGTGAAAAAGAACGTTCGGCTGTGGCCGTCGTAGATCCCCGGAATGACGAGCGGGCCGCCGAGCGCGCCGCCAAACTGATGCCGGTTGAGAGGCGGCTTCGGATCCTTCTGAAGTCCGCCAGTCGGGAGCGGCACTTTCCGGACGAAGAAGTTGCGCGCGTCGAACGCATCGTCGCGCAGATACTCGAACACGGTTCCATGCAGTGTGTTGGTCCCGGATTTGGTCGCGACCGACACGACGCCGGCGCCACGACCGAACTCCGCGGAGAACACACCGGACAACACCTTGAACTCGCGGACCTGTTCTACCGACGGCGCGATGATGACGGTATTGAACGTGTACTCATTATTGTCGATGCCGTCGATCAACCACGCGTTGGCATTCGCCTGATGGCCGAGCGCATTGAAGTTCGACGCGCCGCGGGGATTGAACGTGCTCGCGCCGGAAAGATTTTCTCCCGCCTGCCCTGGCGTGATCCCTGGAGTAAGGTAAACCAGCGTCGCGAAGTTCCGGCCGTTCAGCGGCAATTCTTTGATCGCCCGCTCTTCGATGACGGTGCCGACTTCCGACGAATCGGTGCGGAGAAGCGGCGTCGAGGCAATGACCGTCGTGGTTTCCTCGAGACGGCCGATTTCGAGTGAGACATCGACGCGCGCCCGCTGATTCACCTGCAGGACGACGCCGTCGCGCACCCATTTCTTGAAGCCTGAAACGTTGACTTCAATCTTGTAGGTGCCGGGAGTCAGGAAGGGAGCCGTGTAGGTGCCGGCGGAATCGGTTACGAACGTGTCCGATGTGCCGCGGTTGACCTCGATGATCGTGACGCTGGCCCCTGGGACGACGCCGCCTGGGTCGGTGACGGTGCCAATGATTGTTCCCGTGGTCACCTGCGCCACGACTGCTTCGACGAAACTCGCCCATACCGCCGCGGATAAAAGGACGACAAACACCTGTCGCTTCGCCATGGCTGCTCCTCCCCCTGAATCAGCCGGACGTCACTGATCACGCCGAGGGCTTCGCCCCCGGACTCCCCAACTCGCGCGCTCGTGCGCACGTCATATTCAGCTGTGAAACCAAATCGTGGTCAGTGCCTTTACATGTCGTTACTCCCGAGCCAACATCCGAAACATCGTCAGCGTTCCACCGCTCGTGTTCAGGACACTTCGCGAACGCGAACGTTCTTGAACTCGACCGGCGAGCCTTCCGCTTCCAGGCACAAATAGCCGGTGCGCGGGTCGGCGCCGCTGCCGCCCGACACTTCCTCGCCATTCACCCACAGGCGCAGCTCGCCGTTAATTCCTCGAACGTAGTAGTGATTCCATTCGCCAACGCCGCGGCTTAATTCTTTGCGCGGAAAGCTGCGCGATCCGTTCGGCGAGAGCGGTGGAAACGGCGTCAGCTTCGATTTGCCGACGGCAAAGATGTCGCCGTGCGTGGTAAACCAGTCACCCTTGCGCCCCGATTGTTTCTCGTATTGATCGCGGAAGGCGTGATCGAGCATCTGCACTTC
Organism: Vicinamibacterales bacterium; assembly: GCA_051986585.1. Taxonomy (GTDB): domain Bacteria; phylum Acidobacteriota; class Vicinamibacteria; order Vicinamibacterales; family 2-12-FULL-66-21; genus JALZOC01. Next base: position 9,958 of record JBPYFA010000244.1, read on the forward strand.
GATGCCGTAATCCGGAAGCACGCCGGGCTTTAATTGCGCGAGCGCCTGCTCCGGCACCCACACGAACACGCCGGAGTTTCCTGCCGCCTTCAAGTGCCGCCACTCGACCACCATCTCGAAGTTCGTGTATTTCTGGCGCGTCCGCAAGACACCGATTGGCATACCGGTCGAGACCAGCAGACTCTCCTTCCACGTCCAGGTATCCGCGTTGCCATTGACGCCAGCGAAATCTGTCTCGGTAAGCGTCTTCCACCCGGGGCCGGTTCCGTCGATGAACGCGCGCGGTGAAGCGGGCAGGTTCTGCGCCGCACCACCGCCCACCGTGGCGCCGACGAGAGCGATCACGCAAACGCAAGCGGGAACCAGCGGATGTTTTGTCATGGTTTCGAAGTTCGGAGAGCTACGCGAGCATCTTCTCCACCGTCTCACCATGCACATCGGTGAGCCGGAAATCGCGTCCCTGGAAGCGATAGGTCAGCTTCTTGTGATCGATGCCCATGGCGTGCAGGATCGTCGCCTGCAGGTCGTACACGCTGACCGGGTCCGACACGATGTTGTAGCTGTAGTCGTCGGTCTCGCCGATTACGGCGCCGCGTTTCATGCCGCCGCCGGCAACCCACATACAGAAATTGCGCGGATGGTGATCGCGCCCGTAATTCGCGTCGGTCAGCTTTCCCTGGCTGAAGACGGTCCGGCCAAATTCGCCGCCCCACACGACCAGCGTGTCGTCGAGCAGTCCACGCTGTTTCAAATCCATGATCAGCGCTGCGGTCGGTTGATCGGTTCCCCGGCACTGCAGCGTCAGATCGCGCGGGAGATCCTTGTGCTGATCCCAGCCACGGTGGTAGAGCTGGATGAAGCGAACATTTCGTTCAGCCAGCCGCCGCGCGAGCAGGCAATTGGCCGCATAGGTGCCAGGCTTCCTCGACTCCGGCCCGTACATCTCGAACACGGAATCAGGTTCCTTCGAGAGATCCATCAGGTCCGGCACCGAGGTCTGCATCCGATACGCCATCTCGTATTGGCGGATGCGCGTTTCGACCTCGGGATCGCCATAGGCCTCGTGCTCAATCGCGTCGAGCTTCGCCACGGCGTCGAGCATCTGCCGGCGGGTGGTCTTGGTTATGCCTGGGGGATCTTCGAGAAACAGCACTGGCGCGCTGCCGGCGCGAAAACGGACGCCCTGATAGCTTGATGGCAGGAAGCCGCTTGCCCACAGGCGCGAGAACAACGGCTGGTCGGTGTTGATCGCATGTGCCTGCGAGAGCAGCACGACAAAAGCCGGCAGATTCTGGTTCTCGCTGCCAAGCCCATAGCTCAGCCACGCGCCCATGCTCGGACGGCCAGGCTGTTGAAAGCCGGTCTGGATGAACGTGATCGCCGGATCGTGATTGATCGCCTCGGTGTTCATCGTCTTGATGACGGTGATCTCGTCGACGATCTTCGCGGTGTGCGGCAGCAGCTCGCTGACCCATGTCCCTGACTGCCCGTGCTGCGCGAACTTGAATGCCGATTGCGCGACCAGCAGCTGCGACTGTCCCATCGTCTGTGCGACACGCTGACCCTGGCGGACGGAGTCGGGAATCTGCGTGCCCTGAAACCTTGCCAGCGCCGGCTTGTAGTCGAACGTCTCGAGTTGCGATGGTCCGCCCGACTGATGCAGGAAGATGACCCGCTTCGCTTTTGGCGCGAAGTGCGGCAAGCCCACCAGCCCGCCCGTCTTCGGATCGCGCGACTCGCCGAGGCCGGCTGCAAGAACGCTCAGATCCGGTCCGAGCAGCGTGGCCAGCGCGCCAATGCCGATCCCTTGCGCCGAGCGGCCGAAAAATTGACGGCGCGTGAGGTGCAGATCGATACAGTGTTTGCAGTCCATGGGAAGCCCGCAGGCGCGGGCGGGGTCTGACCCGGGTCTGACCCGGGTCTGACCACGCTCTACTCCTTGGTTACCGTTTCATCCAGATTGAAAATTACACTGGCCACCGTCGTATACGCGGCAAGCTCCGCGACGTCCAGCCGCGGATTGCGCGCGGACTCACCAACCGCCAGCAGCTTGAGCGCTCCGGGACGATCCTGCTGGTACGCCTTCAGCCGGCCGTCGAGCAGCGTCCGCAGCACCTTGATTTCCTGTTTCGTCGGCTTGCGCGCCGTGGCCAGTCGGAACGCATACGCGATTCTCGCGTTCGCGTCCTTGCCGCCCTCGAGCAGGGCGCGTTGCGCCAGCGCGCGCGAGGCTTCCACGTAAGTTGGATCGTTGAGCAGCACGAGCGCCTGCAGCGGCGTGTTCGTCTGTGCGCGCCGGGCCGTGCACTTCTCGCGATCGGGCGCGTCGAATGTCGCCAGCGAAGCGGGAGGTGCGGTCCGCTTCCAGAGCGTATACATCCCACGCCGGTAGAGATCGGGACCGTGGCTCTGTTCGTAGGACTGCCCCGAGAAACCGTCGCCGAACGCCAGCTCCTCCCAGATGCCTTTCGGCTGGTACGGCAACACGCTCGGTCCGCCAATCGCATCGTTCAGCAGGCCGCTCGCGGCGAGTGCCGTGTCGCGGATCAGCTCCGCCTGCAATCGGACTCGCGGTCCTCGCGCAAGCAGACGATTCTCTGGATCCTTTTCGCGCAGCGCTTCGTTCGTTTTTGAGGACTGCCGATACGTGGCCGAGGTCACGATCAGGCGCTGCATCGCTCTCACATCCCATCCGGTGCGGATGAACTCCGTTGCCAACCAGTCGAGGAGCTCCGGGTTAACCGGCGGCTCGCCTTGGACGCCGAAATCCTCCTGCGTTTTCACCAGCCCCACGCCGAAGTACGACTGCCAGTATCGATTCACAGCAACGCGGGAGGTCAGCGGATGGCCGGGATCCACGAGCCACTTCGCCAGCGTGAGCCGGTTCAACGGCGCGTCCTTGGGCAGTGGCGGCAGGATCGCCGGAACTCCCGGCTGCACCTTATCGGTCTGGTTCCGATAATCGCCCCGCGCCAGAATGAAGGTGTCGCGCGGTTTCTTCATCTCCGCCATCACCATCGTGGTGGGGATCTGCTTGACCAGATCGTCCTTCTGCGCCTGCAGCGCTTTCAGCTCCCGGTATTCCGTGCGAAGCGACTCGGGCGCCGCGTAGGTCAGGAAGTAGGTCCGCACACGGTCCACGTCGTCTTTCGAAGGCTTGCCGATGACACCGGACAGGATCACGCGCATCGGATGATGAATGGCGAGATCTTCGACCTGCTCCCGCGTGAGGGCGCGGTTATAGAGTCGCAGGTCGTCGAGTTGACCGACGAAGGGCTTCCCCAGCGTCTTGCTGCCCACACGCAATGGCGCCGCGGTGGCGAACCCGCCTTTCAACGTGTCGTGCACGACTTCGACATCGAGCCGCGTGCCGTTCAAGTAGAGCGCCAACCCGGCCGCTTTGCCGGTGCCATCGTAGGTCAGCGCCACGTGATACCAGTCCCCCAGCCGAAGCCGCTCTCGGGTCCGAATCTCAATCGCATCGTCAGGCGAATCACCAGCGACACGCACGGTCAGCCGCGCTGCCCATTTCTGGATGCCGACGAGCGCGATATCGTCCATCTGCCATTCATATCCGCGTCGATGGTCGGCACCATCGATCTTCTGGAAGACCGCCATCGGCAGATTGCCGCGCTCCTTCAACCACACAGCCAGGCTGAACGGATCGCTTCGATCGAAGGCGCCAACGTTGCCAAAGCTGACTTCCGTATCGCCATCGAACGAGGCCGCACGGCCGACTTGTCCCGCATCAAAAGTCGGCTCACCGATTACCGTCTTGCCATGCTGATACCGGCCGGATATATCGGAGAAGTTTCCATCGAGCTCGTAATGCGCGGCCAGGCCGGCCACATCCGGCTCGGCGGGCTTCTCTGCCACTTTCTTTTCCCATTCGTCCTGTAATGGCGCGACGATGGTATCGGCCAGCGCTGCCTCGCGTGCGGCGATCGACGTATTCAGCCGATCGAGGTGGGCCTGCTGCTCGGGCGTCGGCAACGGCAGGACCGGCACCGCATTCCCGGTTCGGCCATCGAGACCGAACTCGGGAACCGTGTTGAAGAAGGCAAAGAACTCGTAGAACTCCTTGTGCGTGATCGGATCGAACTTGTGCGAATGACAACGCGCACAGCCCATGGTCAAACCCATGAAGGCGCTCGACGTCGCTTCGACTCGATCGACCACGTATTCAACCTGATATTCGTCGGCGATCGCGCCGCCCTCGAAATTGATCATGTGGTTGCGATTGAATCCCGACGCGATCTTCTGATCGCGGGTTGCGTTCGGAAGCAGATCGCCGGCCAGCTGCTCGATCGCAAACTCGTCGAACGGCATGTTCTTGTTGAACGCGTTAATCACCCAGTCGCGCCATGGCCACATCGCCCGGAGGCTGTCGATGTGATAGCCGTGCGTATCGGCATAGCGCGCCGCATCCAGCCACGGCATCGCCATGCGCTCGCCGTAATGCGGCGATTGCAGCAGACGATCGACCTGTTTCTCGTAGGCGTCGGGCGACGAATCCGACAGAAACGCGTCCATCTCGGCGAGGCTTGGCGGTAACCCGGTCAGATCGTACGAAACACGCCGAAGGAGTGTTTCTTTGTCCGCCTCGGGCGAGGGCTTCAGCCCTTCGTGCTCGAGACGCGCGAGGATGAACTGATCGATCGGATTCCGTACCCAGGATGTCTGGCTCACGGTCGGCAGGTCGGGGCGTTTCGGCGGGACGTAGGCCCAATGCGTGTCCCACTTGGCGCCCTCGTCGATCCACCGGCGAAGTAGCTCGATCTGGCGTTCGGTCAGGGCATGGCCCGAGTCCGGCGGCGGCATCCGATCCTTCGGGTTGGGCTCGGTAATCTTCTCGATCATCAAGCTTTCCGATGCGTTGCCGCGCTCGATGACCCCCTTCTTCAGGAACATGCCGTCTTCGGTATCGAAGTGGAATTTCGTCTCGCGCTTTTTCTCGTCGGGGCCGTGACAGGCGAAGCAGTTGTTGGCCAGGATCGGCAGGATTTCGCGATTGAAGCTTACGGGCGGCTGCGCCTGACCCGCCTGCGCGTTGAGGATGCCGATGCGCGAAGCTACGCCGGATCCGCAGACCATGACCGCGGCGAAAAGGGACAGAATGCCGCCTTTGCGCATTGGCGACATCTTAGTGCCGTTTCGCGTCAGCCTTCGCGCTTTTCTAGAGGGTAATCGGGGGGTCTAGCGCAGCAACAAAAGAATGGAGGTGACGATCAGGAGAAGCGACAGCGTGCCGATCGCGATCCACAAGTAGCGGCGACGTCGGGTTTCAGCCAGGCGCAGCTCGGCAATATTCGTCCAAAGCGCCTTCTCCAGCCGGATGCCGGTGGCACTCAACGGAAAGAACGTCGGGCGGGCGGGCTGCTCGCCTGGCCTGGTGATCGGGGCGATGAACCGGTGGCCCCGCCGCGGAACGGTTTCGATGAAGAGCGGCCGATCCGCTTCGTCGCCGAGCACGTCACGGATCTGCTTGATTGAGAAGTTCACCGATTGATCGAAGTCGACGAAGGTCCCGTCGGGCCACAGTTCGCGGCGGATTTCCTCGCGGGTGACGAGGGCCCCGCCTTTTCGCACCAGCAGCAGCAACAACTTGAAGGGCTGCGGCTGAAGTTTCAGACGGCGCTGCTTGCGCCGAAGCTCGCCGGCATCTACGTCGAGCTCGAATTCACCAAATCGAAAAAGTTCCCGGGTTGCGGTCATCGTTATCGCCGGCTGGGCTCGATCGGGCCAGGAAAAAGCCTATCATGCGCACCGTCGGCCACACATATGTCGCCGCAACTCATTGCATGTCCAGCGCTTGTTCGCTCATTGCATGCTCACCGTTTGCGCATCCGCTCCTTATGGGAATCCATACGCGGTGGCCGTATCGTCACGCCAAGAGATTGATGAGAGCCGCGGAGGAACCCATGACGACTCAGGAGCAGGACGTGCCTACAGTACCCGACATCGATCTATCCCACGCAGTGCGGTCGGACGCCTGCGTGCTTTTCACCGGCGATGAAGACACCGCCGAGTTGCTCGCCCGCCGGCTTCACCGGCTGAGCGGATGGCGGCAGGGCCCATTTGTCGCGGTCGATTGCGGCATGCCGCCAGCATCGCTGGAATCTCACCTCTTTCAATTGCTGGATATCGAAGAGACCCGGACGGAAGGTCCGCGGCCGATGCCCGCTCAGTCCGGAACGATCTTCCTTCGCGACGTTGGGCGTCTGCCCTGGGCGCTTCAGCTCCGACTGTCCGAACGGCTCGCGATCTTGCGCACGAGTCCTGGCGAGCCGCGTCGAACCCGGCGTCGGGTGATTTCTTCGAACGCCACTCCCCTGCTGGATCGAATTGAGGAGGGCACGTTTGACGGCAGCCTCTATTACCGCCTCAATGTCATCCACCTGGTGATCGCCGGGGACTAGCGCAATGAGCCGATGCCTTCCCGACAAAATTGGTGGGTTCATGATGCAGAGATGAAACGCGTGCGCCGAAACGGAACAATCGGGATTCGTCCCAGGTTCGTCCCAAGGGCAGGGTTGGGCGTACGCGTCTGCCTGTATGCTGTTCCTGGATTAGCCCTTTAGCCTTAGGGCCCGCCTACGGTCCGCTCGTCGCGGATAGCCTCTAAACTCAGGCATTACCCTTGCCGTACGTGTGCGCGTGACCCTACCGTCCGCTCGTGCAGTCACACGCAATTGCGAGGCAGCTGCTTCGCGAAAAACCACGGTAGCCGTCCGCTCACGGAAGGTCTGTTCCCATCGTCTCGGTATCGCGCGGCGTCGGCCCCCGAGTGAAATGAGGCCCGAATGACCGCGCAGAAAGCGGGAACGCCCAGGTTCGCGGATCTGCCACCCGCCGCTCGGGGCTATGTCGCGGCCGTCGTCGGATCGGGCGCGTTGTGTCTGCTGGATGCGGCGACCAGACTGCGGTTCGATCAATCGCCCGGACTCTTCGCGCTGCTGCTCGCGCTCGGGATGGTCACCTCGGGGATCAAGATTGATCTGCCGCTCGGGCGCAGCCAATCGAATCTGTCGCTCTCTCATGCCATCAACTTCTGGGCGCTGCTTGCGCTTGGCCCCGCGTATGCCGTCTGCATCGCGACGGTGAGCGCGTGGACGCAGTGCACCTTCCGCGTCGGCGCCCGCAATCCGCTGCATCGGATTCTGTTCAACATCGGTTCGCTGACGCTGACCGCCTGGCTTGCCGGTCTGCCGATCGCAACCGTCATGAGTTGGAGCGCGCCGGGCTTTACCGCGCTGGTCCGTACGGCGGCCGTCATCGCGCCGCTCTACTTCTTCGCCAACACCCTGCTGGTGGCCGCAGCCATTTCGTTGTCGACGCGTCAGCCGCTGGCGCGCGTGTGGCACCGGAACTTCCTCTGGAGCGCACCGAGCTATCTCGCCGGCGCGGCGCTCGCCGCTATTGCCACGGCCGCACCTTCTTCACGCGGCTGGTTCGGGTGGCTGGCGCTGCTCGCGGTCCCGCTCTACCTCGTGTTCCGGAGTTATCACACGGTCGTCGCGCGGCTGCGTGAAGAACAGGACCAGACGCGCCGCGCCATGGACGTGCAACTGGCCACGATCGAAGCGCTTGCGCTGGCAATCGAAGCGCGCGCCGGTTGTACGCCTGAGCACATCCGATCGATTCAGCACTATGCGGCGCTTCTCGCCGAAGCAAGCGGGCTTTCCGACGCCGACGTGCAGGCGGTGCGCACGGCGGCGCTGCTGCATGACATCGGCAACATGGCCGTTCCAGAACACATCCTGTCGAAGCCGGACGCGTTGACGCCACAGGAATTCGATCGCGTCAAGATTCACCCGCGGGTTGGCGCCGAGATCCTGAAGAACGTTCCGTTCGGCGCGCCGGTCAGCGATCTGGTTCTGAGTCATCACGAGCGTTGGGACGGTCTCGGCTACCCCGCCGGCCTGCGCGGCAACGACATTCCGCTCGGCGCGCGTATTCTGGCGATTGCCGACTGCTTCAGCACGCTACAGGCCGATCGGCCCTATCGCCCGGCTCGAAGCGAGCAGGAGGCGATTGCGCTGTTGCGCGAATACTCCGGTTCGTCGTTCGATCCCGCTCTGGTCGACCTGCTCATCACCCGGCTTGGAAGCAACCCCGTCGATGCCGCCGACGCGAGTGTGACCGAGGGATCCTGGAGCGACGTCCAGGACATCGACGCGCTGCAGGATATCGCCGGTGCGCATCGTGAAGAGCAGACGCTCTACGAAATCGCGCAGGCGCTCGGCTGCAGCCTGGGTGTGTCGGATGCGATGGCGCTGATTCAGGAAAAGGTCAGCCGGCTGGTCCCGTTCGTCACCTGTGCGCTGTTCCTCGGCGACGACACGGAAGGGTACGTCTGCCGCTACGCACACGGTCCGGGCACCGAAGCGCTCTACAAGTGGCAACCGAAGTCGTGGAGTGAAATCTCGCTGCGCGTGCCGGCCTGCGCCGACGGGCGAGGAGCGCACGGCGAGGAGTTGACGTCGCTGCTGCCCTGCCCGCTTCGCTTCGAGGGCCGTCTGATCGGCGGGCTCGTGATCTATCACTCGGTGCCGAACTGCTTCACCGACGAGCATCGTCGTGTCCTCGGCCGGGTCAGCGAACAGGCGGCCGCGGTCATCTTCAATTCGACGCGGTTCGAGCAGACCCAGCACGAGTCGCACACCGATCCGCTCACCGGCCTCGCAAACCGGCGTTCGCTCGATCGGCAATTCGAAACGGGGCTGGCCCACGCGTCGCGGAGCAAGGGCACCATCGGCGTGGTCGTGCTCGATCTCGATCGGCTGAAGGAGATCAACGATACCTACGGCCATGAAGCCGGCGACCGGGCGCTCCGTGCGATTGGGTCGGTGTTGAAAGCAACAGTCCGACAGAACGATCTGTGTGCACGGTTCGCCGGCGACGAGTTCGTGGTCGTCATGTGGGACTGCCCGCCGGAGCATGAAGCACGGCGAGTACAGGAGCTTCAGACCGCCGTCGCGGCCCATCCGTTCGAACCACGCCCTGGCGTCCGTCTGTCGTTGTCGATCAGCGCGGGGCCGTCCCGTTTCCCGAACGACGGACACACCTTCGACGAGTTGCTGGCCGCGGCCGACGAACGCATGTATCGAGACAAGGCGGTCCGCCGTTCCCGGAACGTGAGCCGCCACTCGGTCGCCGTCGCGAAGCACGAACCGGCGTAATTTAGCTTCCCGCTTCCAGCTTCCAGCTTCCAGCTAACCGGCCACTGGAAACTGGCTACTTCCCCAATACAAATGACTCGCCGAATTCGAGCGTTCGGAACTGCGCTTCGGGAACGCCACGCTGCGCGAGCGCCTCGGCGAGCGCCCGCTCCGGCTCGTTGATCGGTTCCGTCGTCAACTGAAACGTGCCGAAGTGCATGCCGAGGCTGTGCTTCGCCCCGAGATCGAGATGCGCCTGCACGGCTTCGGCAGGATTCATGTGAATGTCCTTCATGAACCACCGCGGCTCATATGCGCCAATTGGCAGTAGTGCCAGATCGATCGGTCCGAGCCGCCCGCCGATATCGCGGAACATCGGACCGTAGCCGCTATCGCCGGCGAAATAGAGACGCGTCTCTCCGACCTCGATCGTGAATCCTCCCCACAACGCGCGGTTACGGTCAAATGGATGGCGCGCCGAGAAATGTTGCGCGGGCGTAGCGGTGATCGGCAACCCCGCCGTCGTCGATCGCTGCCACCAGTCCAGCTCTTCATAGCGGCGGACACCGATCGAACGCAGCAATCTGCCATTGCCCAGCGGCGTCACCACCAGCGGATCGAATTTCCGCGACAGCCGACGCAACGTCGCGACGTCGCAGTGATCGTAATGATTGTGACTGAGGAGGACGATCGTGATTGGCGGGAGGTCGTCAAACCGCACTGCCGGGTCTCGCACACGCGGAGGGCCGAACATGTTGAACGGACCCGCGCGCCGCGAGTACATCGGATCGGTCAGGAGTGTTTCGCGAGCGGTCTGAATCAGCCAGGTCGAGTGGCCAACAAACGTCAAGACCGCGGTCGCGTCGTTGAGCGCGGGAGGCCGTTGCGGTGCCACGGCCACGCGCGCCGGCCACGGCGCACGCGGCGTTCGGAACAGGCGCGGAAGCGCGGAAAACGGCTGGCCAGCGGCTCCCGTCGGATTGAAGAATCGGGTGCCGTCAAAGTGATCGCTATGTGACAAGTTAGAAAATCAACCGAGGGGTAAATGCTGATTGTTGACTGCCGAATGCTGATTGAAAACCAAAAAATCAACAATCAGAAATCAGCACTTCAGCATTTTCAGCGAACGTCTAGTTCACGCGGCTCACGAGCGCTGCGGAACGCAGGGCGTTGCCGACAACCTGGAGCAGGCGATCGGCGTCGACTGGTTTTTCGAGATGCTCAGCCTGGAGATACACGGCCTCGCGGCGGACGATCTGATCGGCGTAGCCGGTGACGACGATGGCCTGGAGTTGCGGGTTCACCATGCGCCCGCGCATCAGCAACTGCAATCCATTGTAGACGCCCAGGCGAACGTCGGTAATCAGCAGGTCGGGCATCGTCGCCAGTTCCTGCCGTCCTTCCTCGTATGAGGACACGCCAGTGACGAAATAGCCGGCGGCGCGCAGCAGCTCGACCCATCCCGACAACGTGCTCTGGTCGTCCTCCACAATCAAAATATTCCGCCCCGGTCTCGTACCCATCACCGCGTTATGCCCCCGGGAATGGTCAGGGCAAAGCGAGTGCCACCGGAGTTTTCAATAGGATCGCGAGCGAAAGCATCGTTTCGAGCCGCTCGCTTGTTACGGAATTGCAGTGTGCGCCGACAAAATGCGGTACCTCCGGCTTGGACGCGTCAGCCGGCTGTCAACAACCGAACGGGCAGGACACTAGGTCTTGAACCGTTTCCAGTCGATCCCGAGCTTCCGGACTTTGTAATTGACGATCCGTTCCGTGGTCCGGAGCAGCCGCGCCGCCTTCGCCCGGTTGCCGCGAGCGCTCTTGAGCGCGTCCTGGAGCAGGTCCTTCTCATACGCGGCCACGGCATCGTCCAGCGCAATGCTCATAACCGTTCCGGACGCCTCGGCGGTCTGCAGCGTCGGCGAGAGATGGTGCGCGTGGATGACGTGCCCGTCGCAGACGAGCACCGCCCGCTCGATCACATTCTGCAGCTCGCGCGCGTTTCCGGGCCAGTGATACGACGTCAGCATGTCGATCGCCGGCGTCGCGAGCCGGCGGATGTCGCGGCCGTGCTCGGCGGAGAAACGCTGCAGGAAATGGTCCGCCAGCAACAGCACGTCCGGCTTTCGCTCGCGCAGTGGCGGAATGAAGATCGGGAACACGTTGAGCCGGTAGAACAGGTCCTCCCGGAACTTGCCCTGCTCGATCGCTCGCTCGAGATCCTTGTTGGTCGCCGCGATCAACCGGACGTCCGCCTTCAGGGTTTCGTGACCGCCAAGCCGCTCGAATTCGCGTTCCTGAAGCACCCGCAGCAGCTTGACCTGGGTCGACAGCTGCACGTCGCCAATCTCATCGAGGAAGAGGGTGCCGCCTTCAGCCAGCTCGAAGCGTCCCTTCTTTCGCGCATCGGCGCCGGTGAACGCCCCTTTCTCGTAGCCGAACAGCTCCGATTCGATGAGGGTATCGGGCAAGGCTCCGCAACTGACCTTCACGAACGGCTTCTTGGCGCGCGACGAGTTGTAGTGAATCGCGTGAGCGATGAGTTCCTTCCCGGTGCCCGACTCGCCTCGCAACAGCACCGTCGTTGCGCTGCGTGCCACCTGCGCGACCTGTTCGTACACCCGCTGCATCGGACCGCTGTTGCCGACAATCCCGGCGAAATCGTAGCGCTCCTTCAACTCCTGGCGCAGGTGCGCGTTTTCATTCACCAGGCGACGATGCTGCGCGGCGACGAGACGTTGCACCTTGAGCGCCTGCCCGATCATCGACGCGACGACGCTGAAGAATGCGCGCGACCGCTCGAAGTTCCGATCCGGCTTGAACTTCAGGTTCACGCCCAACGCACCGACGACACGCCGATCGAACCCGATCGGCACGCAGATGAAGCTCGACTCCTCTTCGTGCGCGTCGTCCCGGCCCGCGGCGCGGAACACGAGCGTCGGCTCCTTGGTGACGCGTGGGACGATGACGGCGCGCCCCGACTCGACCACCTTTCCGATCACACCCTCGCCGAGCGTGTAGTGGATGTGATGCGACGGGCGGTTGAGGCCGTGCGCCGCTTCCACGTGCAGCTGGCGGCCTTCCTCGTCGGTCAACACGATCAGGCAGCGGGCGACGGTATGGCGCCGCGCGAGTGTTTCCAGCACCTCCTGGAGACCCGCTTTGGCGTTCAAGGTGCTCGAGAGGGCCTCGCCGATCTGCAGCAGCGTGGCCAATCGTTCATGTTCAGTGGTGGGGCTATCTGGCGCCGTGCTCCGGGTGGAAAGCTTGGTCGTCGTCGTCATATCAGAGTTGACAAAAATGTCGTTCGCTAACATCGAGGCCCTGATTGTCACAGGAAGGCCCCTTCGTCGTCAACCTGTAAAGTGCAAAAAACACGTGTACTTGTCGTTACACACAAGAAGCTCTCGCCCCTCGGACGGTGACAGGAGTTGTCGATCCAAGCCGATATCCAGACAAAATTGTCCGAAACATGACACCGACATTTTCGACTGCCTTCCGAATTTTTCCCCTAAGCCGTTGCCGGTTGTGAGTTTCGCGGTGTGCTCCGCGGCGGAACAACTACTGGCGTCGACCTTGCTCGAAACGCCCCTGACCGTCGTCGGTTCCTTCTGTCGTGGAGACCATCGTGATCGTCGTTGCGTCCTCGCTCGTGGCTCTGTTCGCTGCACTCGGTTTACATCCGGCCGCGTTGGCCGGCCGGGTCAGTCGGTCGCATCAGCTTCCCCCGAATATCCGGACGACCCCCGAGTTGCGCCCGGTTGTCGAGGACCTGCTCAATCGATCGCCGACGCTCAGAGAGCAGTGCGCCCGAATCGCGATGGCGCCGCAGACGTACGTGTCACTGATCCTGAGCACCGGCCAGTTGCCGTACGAGACGCGCGCGCGTTCGACTGCCCACCGCTATCAGTCGGGACTCCTGCTCGTCGAAGTGGAGATTCCTGCGGCCACACGGGATTTCGCCGAGCTCCTCGGGCACGAACTGGAACATGTGACGGAGTTCATCGAACGGCTCGATTTCAAGCAGCTCGCCGGGACGCGCGGCTCTGGCGTCGTCCGGTGCGGGATCGCAGGAAGCTTTGAATCCGAGCGCGCCCAGAAAGCCGGACGAACCGTCGCCGCCGAAGTTGAAGGGAACGAGGCCGCGAGGCCTCGCTCGAGCAAGGAATTCGATCGGAGCCCGTCCGGGACCGCGACCGGGCGAGAGCGCTGAGGCTCTCTCCCCTCAATCCGAGAAGTGCGTGTAAACTACCTTCCCTGAATACCTTACCAACGACTGACAGCGGCGGCCGCCTGCGAAATGGCGCCGCGGTTGTAAAATCGACAGACCGCAAGCCAAGGCGGGGGCGTTAGGGCGTTGTTGCGCGGCTATCTGGAACTGCTGCGGCCGCCCAATGTGGTCACAGCAATCGCCGATATCCTTGCGGGATATGCTGTTGCGGGCCGCGACCAACCATGGATGCTTCCCTGGTTGATCGTCGCCACGGTTACGTTGTACGCCGGCGGCGTCGTTCTCAACGATTTCTTCGATCGCGACATTGACGCGGTCGAACGGCCGGAACGGCCGATTCCGAGTGGACGGGTCTCGGCACGAGGAGCGGGTGTGTTGGGCGCCATGCTCCTCGTCATCGGTGTGCTCTCGGCGTCGCAGGCCACGGTCGTGACCGGAACCGTCGCGGCGGCAATTGCGTTGTGCGTTTTTTTGTACGACGCTCGCGCGAAACGGCACGCGTTCGCTGGTCCGCTGTGCATGGGGACGTGCCGCGGCCTGAATCTTTTGCTCGGTATGAGCGCGAACGTCGCGGCGCTGCGCGCGTACTGGCCCCTGGGATTGTTGTCCGTTGTTTATATCGCAGCGGTCACGACGGTGAGCCGCGGCGAGGTGCACGGCGGACGCACGGGAGTCGCCACCTTCGCTCTGATATCTTTGGGAGCGGTGCTGCTCGGGCTGTCGGTCGTCGCCGCCAGCTCGATAAACGGACGGCTCGCGGCATTCGTGCTGATCGCCGTACTGGCGTATCGGGTCCTGCCGCCATACTGGCAGGTGCGCAAGGCGCCGGAACCGGCGGTGATTCGCAGGGCCGTCAGGACCGGCGTGCTGTCGCTGGTGTTGCTCGATGCTGCGATCGGCGCGTCGTACGCTGGGCCGCTGTATGCGGCCCTGATCCTGACAACGGGCGTGGTGGCCGGATTGCTCGCGCGACTGTTTTCGGTAACGTGAAGATGGATGTCATTCAACAGGAATTCTTCGTCCCGGTGCGCTATCCCGTCCACTTCACGACTGGTGTGTTTACGCCATCCAATGGATTGCTTCGCGACATCGTCGTCGGCGGACGCGTCGATCAGGCCGGACACGCGAACGACGAAGACAGCCTTCCGGCGCGGCTGGTGTTCGTGCTCGATCGCGGCGTGGAACGGGCACATCCGACCCTCGTCGAGTCGATTACTACCTACTGCGAACACCATCGGGGCGCACTGACTCTTGCAGCACCGCCGGTGGTTGTACCCGGCGGCGAACAGATTAAGAACGAGCGGCGCTACGTGGAGCGCATGCTCGAGACGATCAATGCCGCCCAATTGTGCCGTCATTCCTATGTCGTGGCGATTGGCGGCGGCGCCGTGCTCGACGCTGCGGGTTTTGCCGCGGCAACCGCACACCGCGGCGTTCGCCTGATCCGCGTGCCGACAACCGTTTTGTCGCAGGACGATTCGGCCGTTGGAGTGAAAAACGGCATCAACGCCTTCGGCAAGAAGAACTATCTCGGCACTTTTTCTCCGCCGTTTGCGGTGGTCAACGACGCGAGCTTCCTGACGACGCTGTCGGATCGCGACTGGCGCGGCGGAACGACCGAGGCGGTGAAGGCGGCGCTCATCCGTGATCCGCAGTTCTTCGAGTTTCTCGAGCAGCACGCGCCGGCACTCGTCGGCCGGGATCTTCCGACGATGGCGCAGATGATCAAGCATTCCGCGATGCTTCACCTTCGCCACATCGCGACCGGCGGAGATCCTTTCGAGCTTGGCACGTCGCGGCCGCTCGACTTCGGCCACTGGGCGGCGCACAAGCTCGAACAGGTCACCAACCATCGGCTCGGTCACGGCGAGGCGGTCGGCATCGGTATCGCGCTCGACAGCACCTACTCGTACCTCGCAGGCTACTTGCCGGAAGCGGATTGGCGCCGAATCGTCCAGCTGCTCGCAGCGCTCGGCGTTGCGGTGTACGATTCGGCGTTGGACGAGCGCCTCGACACGCCGGAGCACACCGACTCGGTGCTCAGCGGTCTCGGCGATTTTCGGGAGCACCTGGGAGGACGGCTCACGATCATGCTGCTCAAAGCCATCGGCCAGCCGTTCGACGTGCATCAGGTGCGCGTCGACCTCGTCGTTCAGAGTATCGCCATCCTCAAAGGGCTCGAAGCCGAGCGCATCGAGTCAGCGGCGAAGAAAGCCTCGTGATCATGAAGAGCCAAGCGCCGGGGTGCCCGCTGAGCGGAACCCAGATCGTCGACGAATACTTCATCGAGAATCGTACGCGTCTGCTGGAGATTGCCGCGTTTCTCGATCGCGTCGACCGCGTCGATCCAGACCGGACGGTTCACGACTTCCGGATGCAGGTCTTCCGCGATGCGATTGACGCGCTCGGCACGCCCGGTGACCGCCTCAACCGGATTCAGCTGCTCCTGAGCGATCCCACCACCGAGCCGCTCGACCACCTCGACCGGAAGAGCGCGCTCGGCGCGTTCGATCGCAGTTCGAAGGGAGGGCGCTCGTGAAGTACATCGACCACCACGCCCACATGGTGTCGCGCACGACCGACGATTACCAGCAGCTCGCGTTGACCGGCTGCGTCGCAGTCACCGAGCCGGCGTTTTGGGCCGGATGGGACCGAAGCTGCGGCGACAGCGTCGAGGACTACTTCCGTCAGTTGACGGAGTTCGAGCCTCGCCGTGCGGCGCAGTACGGCATCCAGCATTACACCTGGCTCGCGATCAACCCGAAGGAAGCCGATGATCGGGAACTGTCCCGCGACGTGCTGGCGAGAATCCCGAAGTTCCTCGATCGCCCCACGGTGCTTGGCATCGGCGAGATCGGAATGAACCGGATCACCCGTAATGAGATCGCGACTTACACCGAACAGATTGAGTTGGCGATCGAACATCGACAGCTGATCCTGATTCACACGCCGCATCTCGAGGACAAGCTGAAAGGCACGCGCATCTCAATTGACGTCCTTCGCCGATACCGCGAGCTGGACCCGCGCCGCGTGCTGATCGACCACGCCGAGGAACACACGATCGAGATGATCCTCGAGCACGGCTTCTGGACCGGCCTGACGCTCTACCCGCAGACGAAGATCTCCCCGCAGCGCGCAGTGGACGTGATCGAGAAATACGGGACCGAACGCATCTGCGTGGCGGGGGCGTGCGACTGGGGGCCCAGCGATCCGATCGCGGTTCCGCGGTTCGCGATGGAAATGCGCCGTCGCCACCATCCCGACGATCTGATCGAGCAGGTCGTGTTCGAGAACCCGGTGCGATTCCTGAGCCAGTCACCGAAGTTCAAGGTCACGAGCTCGGCGGCCGCGCAGCCCGCGCGCATCGGCTGAAGCGGCGCGTCTTGCGAGTCGATCCGGCCGCCCCGTTCCACCTGACCTACTGCACGAACATCCACGCCGCCGACGGGTGGGACGCCGTCAATGCCAGCGTGCGGCATTTTGCGACCGCGCTGAAACAGCGCCTCTCTCCCACCGCACCCTTCGGCATCGGATTGCGCCTGTCAGCGCGCGACGCCCGCGAGCTGCTGCAGAACGGACAGCTCGACGAGTTCCGCCGTTTCCTCGACCAGCACGGTCTCTACGTCGCATTGATCAACGGCTTCCCACACGGATCGTTCCATCGCACGCCGGTAAAGGCGGAGGTGTACGCACCAGACTGGCGCGAAGAGGAGCGGGTGCGATACACGCTCGATCTCGTCAAGATTCTCGAACGCCTGCTGCCCCCAGGCCTGGACGGCGGCATTTCGACGGCGCCGCTGTCGTACAAGCCCTGGGTGGCTGATCTCGAGACCCGGCCGTTCATCGCGAACGTCGTGCGCGTCGTCGAGCCTTTGGTGCGAGCGCGCGAGCGAACGGGCGCGAGGCTGCACCTCGACATCGAGCCGGAGCCGGATTGTGTGATCGAGACGAGCGACGAGTTCCTCGCCTTCTTCAGCGAGCGGCTCCTCCCCGAGGGAGGGCGACTGCTGGCGGACGCGCTCGGCTGCGACCTCGCGACCGCACGCGCCCACCTCATCGATCATGTCGCGATGTGCGTCGACTGCTGCCATTTCGCGGTCGAATACGAAGATCCGCGGGCGGCGCTCGATCGCGTCCGAGCGGCGAATGTGCAGGTCGGGCGCGTGCAGCTCAGCTCGGCGATCAAGGTCCGGTTCCCGCGTGACGAGACCGCCTGCGCGGGGCTCATCGAACGGCTGCGGCGGTTCGCCGACTCCACTTACCTTCACCAGGTCATCGACCGACGTGGACAGAGCCTGACGCACTTTCCGGATCTCGATGTCGCGCTCGATCGCACCGAATCACCAGCCGGCGCCGAATGGCGAATCCATTTTCACGTCCCGCTCTTTGCCAGCGAATACGAGGGACTCGGATCCACCCAGGACTACGTCCGTGAGGTGCTCGCTCTCGCGCGACAGTCGCACTTCGCACATCACTTCGAAATTGAAACCTACACCTGGGATGTTCTGCCCGCGGGACTGAAGATCGATCTGCTCGACTCGATCGAGCGGGAGTTTCGGTGGGTATTGGATCAATTCAAATGAACAGCGTCAGTTCTGGGTTTTCCGTTTTCGGTTTTTAGTTGTGGTTTTCCGTTTTTGGTTTTTGGTTCGTTTTTCGTTTTTGGTTCTTGGTTCGTTTTCGGTTCTGGGTTTTTGGTTTAGGAAACAATTTAATGGAACTGAAGTGAAACCGATCAGCGATAACTGCAACTGATAACTAAGAACCCATAACCAAGAACCGATGACTAAGAACCGATAACTAAGAACCAAAAACCGCTCTGCCCAATGCACAAAACCGCAGTCCTCAACGTCGTCGGCTTGACGCCGTCGCTCATCGGCGATGCCATGCCGACGCTATCCGCGTGGGTTCGCGGCGCGGCAATGGCGCGGATCAAGTCGGCATTTCCGGCGGTGACGTGCTCGGCGCAGTCGGACTATCTAACCGGAACCTATCCCGACGAGCACGGCATCGTCGGCAACGGCTGGTACTCGCGCGAGGATGCGGAAATCCGGTTCTGGAAGCAGGCCAACCGTCTCGTGCACGGGCGGAAGATCTGGGAGACCGCTCGTGAGTGGGATCCCTCCTTTACCTGCGCGAATCTGTTCTGGTGGTTCAACATGTATTCGACTGTGGACTACTCGGTGACGCCACGGCCGATGTATCCCGCCGACGGACGCAAGATCCCGGACGTCTACACGGCACCGGGCAGCCTGCGCGACGACCTGCAATCGACCCTGGGCACGTTCCCGCTGTTCGAGTTCTGGGGACCGCGGGCCGGCATCCGATCGACACGCTGGATTGCCGATGCCGCCAAACTCGTGGATCAGCGCTTCAATCCGACGCTGTCGCTGATTTACCTGCCGCATCTCGACTACAACCTTCAACGTGTCGGGCGGCCCGACGCGGCGCGAACCGACCTTGAAGAAATCGACGCGGTCTGCGGCGATCTGATCCGACATTACGAATCCGTGGGCGCGCATGTGATCGTCCTGTCGGAGTACGGCATTCGGGAAGTCAACCGCCCGATTCACCTGAATCGCGTGTTCCGCAAGCATGGATTGATCGCCGTTCGCGAGGAGCTCGGCCACGAGATGCTCGATCCAGGTGCGAGCGCCGCGTTTGCCGTGGCCGATCATCAGGTCGCTCACATCTACGTCAACGATCGCGCGCGACTGAATGACGTACGAGCGATCGTGGAGGGCGTCTCCGGGGTTGAATTCGTGCTGGGGGATACCGAGAAGGGCGCCGCGCACATCGCGCACGAACGCGCGGGGGATCTGATTGCGGTCAGCAGCGCCGACGCCTGGTTCACATACTACTTCTGGGAGGACGATGAGCGAGCTCCGGATTTCGCGCGGACGGTCGAGATTCACCGCAAGCCCGGGTACGACCCCGTCGAGCTCTTTCTCGATCCCGCCATTCGGATTCCTCCGCTGACCGTCGGCTGGAAGCTGGCCAAGCGCAAGGCCGGTTTCAGATCGTTATTGGATGTGATCCCGCTGGACGCGACGCTGGTGAAAGGATCGCACGGCCGCCAGACCGGGTGGGACGAGGAAGGACCGGTTTTCATCAGCAAGGCAACAAGCCTTGTCGAATCGACGCGGATCACGTCAGTGGAAGTTCATGATCTGATACTGCGGCATCTGAATGCTGCCTAAGTGGCAAGCACGGCGATCGAATAAATGCTGACTCCGGGCATCCCCTGAGCGCGCATCCCCCGGCGACCGGATCCGCCGCCAGGTGCAAAACGGGGAGGCCGCGTCGGTTTCGACTTGAATGCGTGAGTGGCGACGTACGCAGAGAGTGCCAACGCGATCGTCAGGAGGATGATCTGAACGATCGTCACCCACCGCCCGCTCGACGCAGTCCTGGCACCCATGGCACTCAACGCACTCTTGGCACCCGTCGCACTCTTGGCACCCGTGGCACTCCTGGCACCCGTGGCACCCACTTCATTCGTGTTTCACGCTCTGCACATGCTCGCGCAGGAGATCGCGACCGAAGTCACCGTTAAAGTCGCGCCACACGGAGTGCACATGGTTACCGTCGTTCTGTGTGTTGTCGTACTCGATCAGGAACGTCGGGCCCTGGACGCGGTAATAGTGTTTCTTGCCGACTTCGGGTTCGCCAGCCCAGGCAAACGCAATCTTCTCGAGACCGGCCGACTTCAGCTGGGCGAGCCGTTCGGACGCGATATCGGGCGCCATCGACCCGGTATAGCTCTCGATGAGCGCCATCAGCAGCTCGCGCTGTTTCGGCGTCATCGCCGTCGCCGCGATCCCCACTGGCGACAGCGGATCCACCTTCACCAGAGTCTTCGTGACGATGTCCCCTGGCGCCGCACCCTCGAGGATTGCTGTCTTCTTCTGCCCCTCGTCGAGCGCGTTCAGCAGCGCACGGGCGGTGTCCTCGCGATCGCCCAGCACTCGCAGTCCTTTCTTCGGTCCATCAACACGCACTTCCGCAGGATTCGATCCGAAGAACGTCGGCGCGCTGGCGACGACCGATCCGTTCGCCACGTTGAAATGAAGCGACACGTGATGTCCGTTCACCCGCCATCCCCACACACCCTTTGCGCCGGGCGTGCCGAAGATCGAGAAGGCGTATTGTTCAGGGTCCCGCATCTGCGGCGCATCGCCCATGGCCTTCAGGATGTTCTCCAGATCGGTCATGATCGTCGCCGCCTGCGTATAGCCGCGCTGACTGAGCCCCGTTTTCATCAGATCGTGGGCGAGCCCGCGCTGCGTTTCGTTCATCGCCCGGATCGGTAATCCGTTGCGTGGGAATTGCTGCGCGGGAACGTAGTGCCACCGCGTCAGCTCCTCCGAATCGAACGAAAACGTCGCCTGCTGCTTCTGCTCGGGCGTGAGCGACGCGAGGAACTTGTTGGCCGCGTTCGCCATCGACGACGCCGAGCGCTCGGACGCGATCGTCACGCCCGCGTACCACGCGGCACAAAAGACCGGAACGAGGAGCACACGGAGCGCGGTTGCTGGCTTCATCATCGACATCCTTTGACACGACCATACCACGATTGCCGATTGCGGATTGATGAGGGTGGATTGTGAGATTGAGGATTGTCGAGTTGGGATTGGCGATTGGGATTGTCGATTGTCGATTGGGATTGCCGATTTGGATTGCCGGTTGGCGATTGAGCACCGGCGCAACAATCAACAATCGACAATGTCAATCAACAATCGACAATCTCAATCGACAATCTCAATCGACAATCGACAATCTCAATCCTCAATCCGCAATCAGCCAATCTGCAATCCACCCTCATCAATCCGCAATCATTGCGGTTTGGCCGCCGCGGCCTGCTTCTCCTTCTTTTGAATCTCCTGGAGCAGCCGGGCGTAGACGGGGTCGCGCGGCGCGCAGCCTGCGGCGTATTGTCCGAGTTCGTTGTTTTTGGCGCGCATCAGGGTCGTGCAATAGCTGACGGTGATGCACACCTTCCGCTTGTCCATGTTGACGTCGCGCGCGAAGTCCGGGTAAGCAATCGCGCCGCGGCCCATGCCCACCATCGAGACCCGATCGTCGCGCAGATTGGCTTCACCCGCCTCGAGCGCATACTGCCGCAGATAGCTGTAGCCGGTCCCGACCACAGGCAGATCGGGGCACGCGCGCCGCGCGGCTTCGGCGAGGCGGAAGTGCCGCGCCACGCCAACGAGACCATGTTCGGGCGCGCCGTAGCCGTCGGGCGGTTCCTTGTCTGCGGGTCGGCCGACGTGCGGATTGAAGTACGGGCAACCGGCGGTCACGTTGACCAGCTGAAGCCCCGCATCCTTGAAGATCACGAGCGCCTGGACCGCGTCGTCAACGTCGAGATAATTCGACGTCGCGCCGGGAATCGGCTCGCCAATCCCGGTGACCGGATTTTTGGCAAACGGAACACCGTCGAAGAAATTCATCCGGCTCGCGCGAATCAGATCCGGCACCTCGGAGGCGAGGCGCATCAGCAGCTCGCGGACGAAGCGGGTCCGGTTTTCGAGGCTGCCGCCATACTTGCCCGGTCGGGTTTTCGCCGCCAGCATTTCCGACAGCAGATAACGATGGCATTGCTTGATGTCGACGAAGTCGGCGCCGATGTCGCGCGCGCGGCGCGACGCTTCGACGTATCGATCCTGCAGCCGATCGAGCTCATCATCGGTGATGATGCGACCGTTGCTGCGCAGGGCGGGGTCGTGGAACATCACCGTCGGTGTTGGATACGACCACCGGCCCGAGTGCGTCAGCTGAAGACCCACCAGAAAGTCGCTGGCGGGACCGTGCGACTTGCGTGCCAGTACGATCAGTTGCTCCAGCGAGGCCAGGTTGCGTTCCGAGATCAGCAGTTGTCGCCTGTTGGCGCGTGCCTCGGGATCGATCGCGACCGCTTCTCCCCAGAGCAGTTTCGCGCCGCCCCCGCCGAAGCGCTCCCACCGACGGAAGGTCAGCTCGTCTGGCGCGCCGTCGAGCGTGCCGTCGCATCCCTCCATCGGGTGAATGGCGAAGCGGTTGCCCACCGTTCGATCGGCGATCGGCAGCGGCCGGAGCGATGCCTCGATATCGCGCTCGAATCGAATATCGACACCAAGCGCGGCGACTTCCTGCTCGAGCGCGCGACGATCGGCAAATAGGGTGTGGCTCGCCATTTATTTCGACGCGCACCCGGTCGGCCCGGACAGACCGAGCGCCCAGGCCATCGCGTTTTCCAGCAGTCGCAGGTGATTCGGTTCCGAATAGGTGTCGGCGGAGTGGCCGATCGCGGAATAAAACACCGGCCCCTTGCCGACGCAGTGCGTCCACACCATCGGATGATCGGCCCCCATCGTCGATCGCTGAGGATCGTAGGTCGTTTCATCCGCCACGGCGAGGATGTGAAATCCCGGCTTGGACCGTGGGTTGTCCTTGAACGCGTACCATTCATCGCGGACGGTCCGCGGCCACACCGCCGGCAAGCCCTGGGTGATCGGGCTCTTCGTATCTTCGATGCGAATCGTGCCGAGCTGCTGCGACGAATGGCTGGTGAACTGCGCGCCAATCAACGTTTCCGGATACCACGGCCAGTCGTAGTGCGGATCCCCTCCGGCGCCATGAGTGCCGACAAAGGCGCCGCCATTCTCGAGCCAGGTCTTGAACGCGGCTCGCTGGGCCTCCGTCAAGACGTCGCCGCTGGTGTTGTTCCAGATCACCAGCTTGAAGCGCGACAGCTGTTCGGCGTTCATCACCGCCGCATTCTCGGTGACGAATGCCGGCCAGCCCCGCTTCTTCGCAATTGCCGCCAGCGCATCGTTCGATGCTTGAATCGCCGGTTCCTCGCGATAGCCGTTCGTCTTGGAAAAGATCAGGATGGTATTCGGTCCTTTGATCTCCGGCGGGATCTGCGGCGGCACCGAATCGTAGACCGGCGTCACGAATCCGCCGCGCGCCCGAGGAGCGGGTGGCGGCTGCTGCGCGCCTGGAGGCGCTGGTGCCTGTGCCGCGAGCGCCGTCGCGAACACGCATCCCGAGAGAACGTATAGCGCTTTTCGCATGTCGTCTCCGTCGTGTCAGCTTTTATACTGCGCGTGGGACCCCACCCCCACGCGCTCTCGCTCGGCGGCGCGCTACGCGCGCTTCACTCCGTCGCCTCGCTCGGGCCGCAGGCGCTCGCGAACCGCGAATTGCGAACCGCGATTATTTATTCATGACAAACGCCCACAGCATATCGCTCGCGCCGACGATCACGTATTGCAACCCGTCGAGCTCGTAGGTGATGGGCCCGTTGCTGATGGCGGCATTCAGTCGAGTGTGCCAAAGTGCGTCGCCCGTCGTTGCGTTCAACGCCACCATTGAATTCCCCGGTCCGGCGCTGAACAGTAGATTGCCAGCCGTGCTGAGGAGTCCCGACCGCGCCGCCCCTTCCCACTTATGGCTCCAGCGTAGTTTTCCTGTCTTGTAGTCGACGGCCTGGATCATGGATTCCGAGTATCCGCCGCGATCCTGGCCTCCCCACCCTTGTGGGTTGTCGCCCGGATCGTAGAGATAGAAGACGCTGTAAGTCCGCTGGGCCGGCACGTAGAACAATCCCGTCGCCGGACTGAAGCTCGGCGGCTGCCAGTTCGCGCCGCCATTGGCGGACGGCGAGACGAGCGAGCCGTCGACCTGCGGCATCTTCGCCGGGTTCGGCACCGGCTGTCCCTTCTCGTCGTAACCCAGAGACCAGTTGGTTTTCACGTACTCAGCCGAGACGATCGCCTTCCCGTCCGTCCGATCGAGCACGAAGAAGTGGCCGTTGCGCGCCGCCTGCGCGACGAGTTTCCGCGGACGGCCGTTGACCTCGCCGTCAAACAGGACCGCTGGCTGCGTTGAATCCCAATCGTGCGTGTCGTGAGGCGAGGACTGGAAATACCAGACCATCTTCCCCGTGTCCGCGTTCAGCGCCACGATCGATGCGGTGAACAGATTGTTGCCAGGACGGTTCTTGTGCGCGATGACAGGCTGCGGGTTCCCTGTGGTCACGAATATCAGGTTCAATTCCGGATCGTAGGTGATCGGTTGCCACGTCATGCCGCCGCCATGCCGGGCCATGTCTTCGTTCGGCCACGTCTCCGATCCCGGATCGCCCTTCTTCTGTGGAACCGTGTACCACCGCCATTGCAGCTCGCCGGTCTCCGGATCGCGCGCGTCGAGATAGCCGGGGATGTCCAGATCGTCGCCGCTCACGCCGACGATGACGTGGTTCTTGACGATGACGGGCGCGACGGAACCGTAATAAAACTGGTTGAGATCGGCAACCGGCTTGTGCCATCGCTCGGTGCCATCCTTGACGTTCAGGCAGACGAGATTGTCATCCGGTGTTTCGAAATACAACTTGTCGCCGAGGATGGCGACGCCGCGGTTCGCGAGATGATTGCCGCCTGACGGCTTCCACAGGTAATGCCAGAGTTCACGGCCGGTTCGTGCGTCGACAGCCCAGGCATGATCCGGCGTCGCAAAGTACAGCACCCCATCGATCATCAGCGGCGTGGCCTTGATCGTGGCGGAACTGCCGATCACCGGCCCGCCTCCAAGATTCAGGCGATAGACCCAGGCCAGGCTCAAGGCGCCGATGTTGTTGGCATTGATCTTCGTCAGCGTGCTGAAGCGGCGCCCGGAGTAGTCGCCGTTGTAGGTGGGCCACGAATCAGTGGCCGGCTTCAGAAGCCTGGCCGGATCGAGTCCCTGCGCACGTGCCATCAGCACGGTGGCGCAGACGCTCGCCACGAGCACACACATGAACCGCTTCATTTCAAGGTCTCCAGGTAGGCGACGAGATCGTGAATGTTCTTGTCCGTAATCGTGTCGAGGAGGGCATGATGTGCGTCGAGAGGATCGGTCTTCTGGACCTTCACCGCGGGCGTCCGCTTGAAGGTGCGTGACACGCCATTTTCATCCTGCAGAGTCACGACGAAGTCGTCCATATACACGAGCACTCCCGACACCGCCGCCCCTCCCTGAGGTGTGACCGTGACGCGGACGGCGCTTTTCGGCGGTGGTCCGCCTCGTCGACCGCCACGCCCTCCACCCGGAAACAGCATGCGCTGTTGTATGTCGACCGTTTCGTACTTGGCGGCGAGGCCGGCCAGATCCCCGGTGGCGGAGTGGCACGACGTGCACTTGCCGGCGCCGTTGAAGAACTCGGCGCCTGCCTTCGGATCGCCGCTGCGGATGTCCTGCACGGTGAACACCGCGGCACCGCGCAGCGTGTCGTTCAATTGTTTCCGGAGAAAGTGCGCGATGTTGGTGATCTGTTCATCGGTCAGGCTCGACGGCGGCTTCCCACTCTGAAGCGGGTGCCCCTTTTTCAGAAACGGACCAATCTCGCTGCCATAACGGTCATGAAGAAACACCACCGAGCGCATGAGGTTCGGACCGTTGTCGGTGCCGCGTCCCTGCGCGCCGTGGCAGGTCACGCACTCGGCAATCCAAACGTCCTTCCCCTTTTCCGCGAGTGCGAAGTCTACGAGCGGCTTATCCGCCGGTCCGGCAGCGCCGCCGCCTCCGCCGCCGCCGCGGGAAGGCGGTGGAACCTGCCCACCGCCGCGGCCGCCGGCTGGCGGAGTTTGGGGCGCCTGGCCGGCAAGCGTGATCGTGACGACGATCACCGCCGCTGCGATCAATCCCATCAGGCGTTTCGTCATGGTCGCATTGTAGTGCAAGGCACAACGTTCAACGTCCAATGTCCAATGCGCAATGTTCAATGCTGAATGTCCAATGTTGAGCATTGAGCGTTGGACATTGCACAATGCCCCTGGATGCCTCAGCGGCTCTTCCTTGTCTCACTGGCGATCGTTGTCGTGCTCACGGCATGCGGCGGAGACAAGACGGGCACCTTGCCGACCGCGCCCACGCCATCTGGCACTCCGGCCGCGCCGGGCGGCATGCAAGTCGACCCGCTTCGCGACGCGGCGCGCGCGTCGGGAAAGCTCGTCGGCGCCGCGGTGCAATCCGGACTGCTGTCCGACGGGCGTTACAGCGGCATTCTCGGCCGCCACTTCAACTATCTGACCGCCGAGTACGAGATGAAGTGGGATGCGATCGAACACACACGCGACAGCAACGATTTCCTCGCCGGTGATGCCATCGTTGGCTACGGGCAGGCCAACGGCATGCAGATCAAAGGACATGCGCTGATCTGGCACGGCTCGGTTCCTCCGTGGGTCGGCAATCTCTCGCCCGCCGACTTGCGCGTCGCGTTTGACAATCACATCCGCTCGGTCGCCGAACACTTCCGCGGCCGCGTCTACGCCTGGGACGTCGTCAACGAGGCGGTGGCAGACGATGGATCGGGACTTCGCGATACGGTGTTCAGGCAGAAGCTCGGAGATCAGTACATCGCCGATGCGTTCCGAATCGCCCATCAAGCCGATCCGCAGGCACTCCTCTTCTACAACGACTACGGCGGCGAAGGTCTGAGCCAGAAATCGAACCGTATCTACGACCTCGTACAAAGCCTTCGCATGCAGGGCGTCCCGATCGATGGTGTGGGACTGCAAATGCACGTGACGGCGTCAAACCCTCCAAGCGAGGCCAGCATCCGTTCCAACATGCAGCGGCTGGCCAGCCTTGGCCTGTTGGTAAACATCAGCGAGATGGATGTCCGGATTCGCGATCTGCCGTCGCAAACAAAGCTCGAGAGCCAGAAGTCGGTCTACCACACCATCGTGGGAGTGTGCGTCGCCGAGCCGCGCTGCGACGCCGTCACGTTCTGGGGGTTCACCGATGCGCACTCCTGGATCGATGCCCAATACGGCGCCGACGATCCGCTGCTCTTCGATGAGCAATACGGCGCCAAGCCGGCGTACTACGGAGTCCTGGACGCGTTCCGCCGGCAGTAGCACGGAGCGACGGTTGCGTCGAAGCCGTTGTCAGCTGTGCGGCTGGCGCGCGGGCGCCGCACGGTCTTTTCATACAATGTTGCATGCTGAAAGTCGGCCAACCCCCAGATCGGTTGAAAGGTTCTTGCTTGCTGTCGAAACTGATCACTCCCACGTTCCTGGCCACGGTCGTGCTCATATGCGTCGCGACAGAGCACCCCAGGCTCGAACAGGTTGCGCCAGCGGTGGCGCCGGCGGTTCACAAAACGCTTTCGGAGACTGACTGCTCGACGTCTGTTTTCGGCGCGACGATTCCGATCGCCGCGATCAAAGAACCGGTCTCGGGCGTGATGTTGAACGAACCGCGCTGGATGGCTGGCAACGGCACCACGCCCGCGTACTGCGCGGTTGACGGCGTGATGACACCGTTCGCTCAAACCAGCAACGCCAAGCCGATCAACTTCCGCGTGCTCCTCCCGGCATCGTGGTCCGGCCGCGCCGCGCAACTCGGCGGCGGCGGCATGAACGGGACCATCCCGAATCTCCTTGGCGGCGCCGATGGCGGGATGCTCGCCCGTGAGTTCGTCACCTATGGCAGCGACTCCGGGCACCAGAGTGGGCCCGGCTTTGCACCGGGACCGAGCGACTGGGCGACCAACGACGAAGCCATCAAGAATCTTGGCTACCTGCAACTGAAGAAGACGCACGACGCCGCGATGGTGATCATCGAGCGCGCGTATCACGACCGGCCGCGATTCAACTATTTCATCGGCACGTCGCAGGGCGGGCGCGAAGCGCTCACGGTCGTCCAACGCTATCCGGCAGACTACGACGGCGTAGCCGCCAACGTACCGATCGTCAGCTTCTCGTCGCTGATGCTGGCGCCAGAGCTGATCCGGATTCGAGAGAAGCCGCTCGCCAACTGGGTCACCCGCGCAAAGATCAACGCCATCCGCGGCGAGTTCATGCGCCAGTGCGATGGCCTCGATGGACGAGTCGACGGCATCATCAACAACTACATGGCGTGCCGCGCCAGGTTCGACGTGAGCGGCGGATCGAGCCGGAATCCGTGGGTGGAAAAACGCTGTCCCAACAACGTCGATCCGAATCCCGCGGATACGACATCGGCGGCGTGCCTGACCGACGGCCAGATCGCCACGCTCGAGGTCGTATATAGCCGCTATCGATTCGCCTCGCCGCTTGCCAATGGCGTGCGGACGTTCGGCATGTGGCTGCCCAACACCGACCCATCGGGCAGCGGCCTGATCGCGGATACTCGCTTCAAGGGACAGGAAGGCGCGCCGGAGAACGCTCCCGTGCACGCGCATCTCGGTGTGCTCGGTGTGACCGGGTTCCTGATGCGCGATCCCGCGATGAACCCGCTCGATTACGTCGAAGGGGGCACCTTCGAGTCTCGACGTCACGAGCTGTCGGAGTGGCTCGACGCGACCGATCCTGATCTCGCTCGCTTTGCGGGTCGGGGAGGCAAATTGATCGTCGCGATAGGCACCGACGATACACTGGCGTCGCCGGGAGCTCAGCTCGACTACTACCAGTCGGTGATCGACAAGATGGGACGATCAAGCGTCGACAGCTTCGCGCGGTTCTTCGTCATTCCACAGGTCGGGCACGGTCTTCGCGGCAGCAATTATTCTGTCGACGGCGATGGCAAGACGATTCCGGTGGCGCCCATCCCAAGCGCGTTCGATCGCGTGCAGTTGTTGATCGACTGGGTCGAGCACGGCACCGTTCCCGGCAAATCAATTACCGTGACCGCCGGCGACAGGAGCATGCCGATGTGTTCCTATCCAAGCTTCCCCAAGTACGTCAGCGGACCTGCCTCGGAGGCAGCGTCGTACACGTGCGCTGAAAAGTAGCGACAGCCGCCTGTCACGCTGAGACGTGCCCACGGCGCACCGAAGATTCGAAGATTCGATGATTCGAAGACACCTGGCAGACAACCGGGCGCGCGGGCCGGACGGCGGCCGACGGCCGCCGTTAGAGCGGCATGACGATCCGGAACTACAAGTGCCGTCCGTTGCATGTGGCATTTGTAGTTCCGGATCGTCGTGCCGCTCAGCTGCGCGTAGCGCAGCCCGGCCCGCCCGAGCCTGACACGCTCGAACACGTCGACTCGCGTC